>DASVGF010000001.1:0-30280 GCA_036379675.1 Gemmatimonadales bacterium
AAGCGGTCGCTGGCCACCTCCCCGAAAAACTTGAGGGTCAGATGAAGGCCCTCCGCATTCACCCACCGCACCGGCCAGCCTCCCTCGCGGAGCCGGCTCAAGAGCTTGAGGATCTGTTCTCGTGCCGGATCGGGCACCGGCACCGCCGCGAAGAGCCGCATCAGCGCATCGCCCGCGAGGCGATGGCCAACAGCCCCCCGCGGCGATATCCGTCGGGGTCGAGCTCGACGGCGCCGAAGCCAAGCCCCGCGAAAAATTCTTCGATCGCCTGCCAGTGTATTCGAACCCGATCCATTTGATCAGGCCCTACCTCGAGTCTGGCTTTCTCTCCGTGATGGCGGACCCGCAAGTCGCCGCCGACGCCGAGCGTCCGAAGGAACGACTCCCCCTGCTCAACCTGTCGCAGCCGGTCGGGTGTGATGTGCAACCCGTAGAGGACCCGGCTCGAGAGACACGGCGCTGCCGGCGCGTCCCAGATGGGCAGGTCCAGCGCACGGGCAGCGTTTCTCACCGCCTGCTTGGTCCAGCCCAGCTCGGCCAGCGGAGAGCGGACACGGCGTTCGGCTGACGCCCGAAGGCCGGGCCGGTGCTCGCCCAGATCGTCCGCATTGGTGCCGTCAATGAGGGTGTCGAACCCCCGCTCCTCGACGACGCGCTGGAGCCGGGCCCAGAGCTCGGACTTGCAGAAATAGCAGCGGTCGGTGGTGTTGCTGAGGTAGCGGGGGTCCTGTAGCTCCCGGGTCTCGATTTGCTGGATCGGGATGTCGTACCGGCGGGCCAGCGTGAGAGCCGCCCGCGCCTGCACCTCGGGATACGAGGCGCTTTGACCGATCACGGCCAGGAATCGATCGCGTCCAAGCGCCCCGCGCGCGACCACCGCCAGGAGCCCGGAGTCGACCCCACCCGAGTACCCCAGCACCACCCGGCCCAGCGTGGAAAGATGCGAGCGCAGGCTATCGAGATCAGACATGGGGAGTAACGTAATGGGAACGCAGGAAAGGCGGTAAGGCGGTAAGGCGGAAGCGAGCGGGTCGAATCTTCACTAGCTTTGAGCATGGCCGACGATAATGCCCTGGAGATCACCCCCGATCTTCGCATTCCACTCGCAGAGCTGGAGTACCGGGCCTCGCGCTCGGGCGGTCCCGGAGGCCAGCACGTGAACACCTCATCCACCCGGATCGAAGTCTGGTGGGATGTAGCGGGCTCAGCGACGCTGACCGACGACCAGCGAGCTCGATTGCTCCTGAGATTGAGACCCCGGCTCGACTCCAATGGCAGGCTGCGGCTGGTGTCGAGCGGATCGCGCAGCCAGCTCCGGAATCGGGAGGACGTGACCGAGCGATTGCAGGAGGTGGTTGCGGCTGCCCTGGCGCTGCGCAAGAAGCGGAAGCCCACCAAGCCGAGTCGGGCCGCCAAGGCGGCGCGGCTGGAGGCCAAGCGGCGCCGGTCGGCCACCAAGCTGCACCGCCGCGCGCCGGGGAGCGACGACTAGGCGTTCTCCAGCCGCGTCCGCACGGCACGTACCAGCGAGTTGGGCGTCAACGGCTTTTGAATGAAGGCGGCGCCCGGATCCAGGAGACCTCGCCGGGCGATTTCCCCGTCGGTGTAGCCCGAGGTAAACAGGACCGGGAGGGCCGGCCTCACCCTTTTCACCTCCTCCGCCAGCTCCCGGCCGTTCTTCCGGGGCATTACGACATCGGTTACCACCAGCCGGATGCCGTCGCCGGTTCGGATAACATCCAGCGCCTCCTCGGCATTGCTGACATCTACGACGATATACCCCGCGTCCTCGAGCGTTCGTTTCATCATATGTCGTACCGAGGCTTCGTCCTCCACCACCAGGATCTTTTCTCCCGCTGTGGACCGCACTGGGTCTGACGCTTCCGGCGTGGGGGGTCCCGCGCCAGCCACCCTTACCGGCAGATAGACCTTGAATGTGGTGCCGTGGCCCGGCTCACTGTAGGCCCAGATGTAGCCCTCTGATTGCTTGACGATTCCGTAGACGGTCGAGAGTCCGAGTCCAGTGCCCTGCCCCACCCCTTTGGTAGTGAAGAACGGCTCGAAGATGTGACTCAGGGTCTCCTTGTCCATGCCATGCCCGGTATCGCTGAACGCCAGCACCGCGTAGCTCCCGGTGCGGGTGGCCGTCCCTGGCTTCCTCCGAACGTCGCCCTCGGTAATCACAGTCTGAAAAGTCTCGATCGTGATCCGCCCGCCGCGGGGCATGGCGTCCCGGGCGTTGAGGGCCAGGTTGAGGAGCACCTGCTGCAGCTGGCCCGGGTCGGCTTTCACCGGACTCAGATCCGGACTCAGGCTGAGCGACACGCCACAATCCTCTCCCATGAGCCGGCGCAGCACGGGCTCCCAGCTGGTGATGAGACGGTTGAGGTCGAGCACTTCGAGCTTGAGCACCTGCCGCCGGCTAAAGGCCAGCAATTGAGCGGTGACTGCCGCCGTGCGTTCGGCCGCTTTCTGGATGAACTCCGCGTCGGCCCGAACCGCCTCAGGAACGTCTCCCCGCCGGAGAATGAAATGAGCAGCGCCGAGCACTACACTCATTTGGTTGTTGGCCTCGTGCGCCACACCTCCGGCCAGCCTCCCCACCGACTCCATCCGATGCGCCTGGCGCAGTCGCTCCTCGGCCACCCGGCGCTCCGTGACATCGGTACAGACTCCGGTGAGATAGAGGGGCCGACCGGCGCCATCCCGGTGCAGCTCGCCTTGATCTGCGATCCACCGGGTACGGCCGTCGGGAAGAACGATGCGGAACTCGTAATCCAGGTCGCCGCCTTCCTCCATCACTCTGCGTACCGTCTCGCCCACGAATTCCCGATCGTCCGGGTGTACCCGGGCAATGAAATCCTCGTAGCTCGCCATCCGGTCACCTGGAGCCAGACCATAGAGCTGCCGCAGGTTGTCGTCCCAGGTCAGGGTGTTTCGCTCGACCGACCAGACCCAGGTTCCCATACGGGCCGCATCCAGGGCCCGGCGCAGGCGCTCCTCACTCTCGGACAACGCCTTCGTAGCCTGGACCCGCTCCCACCGTACTGCGGCGGCAAGGCCCAGCCCCGCGACCGCCACGACAGCGAGGTAGCACGCGAGCGCGAAGAGCGTGGTCAGGCTGGTGCTGCCGACGAACGGGCTTCCTCCCTGCACGGTGCGCCACACTGCAACCCCAGCCAAAGTGAGGGTCATCAGAGAAGCGCCCCGCGTGCCAAATCGGAGCGCGGCCCAGATGACGAAAGGAAAGAGCAGGTAGGGGTAGTGCAGCTCGCCGAGAACCGAGGAACCCAGCTGTCCCAGACCGATCTCCGCTGCCGCCGCGGTCCCGGCGCAGAGCAGCAGCAGCTCCATCAGCCGTCGGGTGCTCTCACCCTCCTGGCGCGGCGTTGTCCAGGCCAGGATCACCGGTGCCACGACGAGCATGCCAAGCAGGTCGCCGGCAAACCATACGGCCACGCTGGTAGAGAGGTCACTGGAAAGGGATTCGGTGAGAAAGAGGCTGAGACTACCCACCACGGCGCTCAGGAGGGCACCCGAGGGCGCGGCCAGGAGTACGAGGCTCCGCACCGTGCGGAGGTCACCCAGGTCCGGGCGCTCGCCGGCGAGGCGACGGAGCGTCATTGCCCCGATCAGGGGGCCGAGCGTGTTGCCGCACGCAATGACAACGGTTGCCACGAGCGGAATGTCCGTGCCGGCGTTGGCGAGAAACGCGCCGAGGGCAACCCCCGGCCAGTACTGGTATCCGAGCAGCGTGAGCGCCGCGAAGGCGAGCCCGCTCGGCGGCCAGATCAGCGACACGCTCTGGCCGATGGAGGCAAAGTGAAGACCCAGCCGCGCGGCGGCGTAGTAGACGGCAGCCAGCGCCGCGAGCTTGGCGGCATAGGTCAGGGTTACGCGCGGTATCTGGATTCTCGGCTCCGGGTTGGGCTAAACCAGAAGGCGCTGGGGCCGGGGCCCACGGGTGGCAGGTAACTTCAAGCATAGTGATGGACCGGGGACAGGACCAGCGGCAGGCAGGCACGGGGAATTGACCCCGGCGGGGCGGTTGTGGCGGGCCGCCGTTTCATGCAAATTCTGTTTTCCGATCCAGGCTCCGATACTGAATCGCCTCGCCGACGTGGGCCGTGGACAGCTCACCTGCCCCGCCCAGGTCGGCGATGGTGCGCGCGATCTTGAGCACCCTGTGATACGCCCGCGCCGAGAGGCCCAGTCGGATGACGGCCTGCCGGAGCACGCTTTCCACCGGCTCGCTCAGCCGGCAGTGTCGCCGCAGGTCCCGCGCGCCCATGTGGGCGTTGGCAAATACCCCGCGCTGACCGCGGAAGCGGGCGCGTTGCGTAGCGCGCGCGGCCTCGACCCGGCGGCGAATGGCAGCGCTCGACTCGTCCGCCTGCTCGCCGACCAGATCGGCGTAGGCCACGGCCGGAACTTCGAGGTGGATGTCGATCCGGTCGAGTAACGGCCCGGAGATGCGGGACCGGTAGCGCTCGATGGCGAGCGGCCCGCAGCTGCAGGAGTGGAGCGGGTCGCCATGGTAGCCGCAGGGGCAGGGATTCATGGCCGCGGCCAGCGTGAATCGGGCAGGATAGGTGAGGCTCATCGCGGCTCGGCTCAGCGTAACTACACCGTCCTCCAGTGGCTGGCGGAGAACCTCGAGCACGTTCCGCCGAAACTCCGGCAGCTCGTCGAGGAACAGCACCCCGCAGTGAGCCAGGCTCACCTCGCCCGGGCGAGGCGAAGAGCCTCCCCCGATCAGGCCGGCATCACTGATGGTGTGATGGGGCGCCCGAAACGGACGCCGGGTGAGCAAGGATTGGCCCGGAGGGAGCGTCCCTGCCACGCTGTGGATTTTGGTGGTTTCCAGCGCCTCATCCAGACTGAGCGACGGAAGGATGCTGGGCAGACGCCGGGCGAGCATGGTCTTGCCTGCTCCGGGCGGGCCAATGAGAAGGATATTGTGAGCGCCAGCCGCCGCCACTTCCAGCGCGCGTTTTGCGGCTGCCTGGCTTCGAACGTCTCCGAAATCAGCGTCCTCGGTTTCCCGGCTGGCCATCAGGCCGGCGATGTCTACCCGGGTGGGGAGAATCGGCGGCTGGCCACTGAGATGGGCACACGCTTCCAGCAGCGTGCGTGCTCCGCAGACATCGAGCCCCTCAACCACTGCCGCTTCGGGAAGATTGGCGTGGGGGAGCAGGACCCCGCGACAGCCAGCGCCCTTGGCGGCGAGCGCCATGGAGAGGGCACCGCGCACCGGCCGCAGGTCGCCCTCGAGCCCGACCTCGCCGATGATGACCTGATCGGCAAGCCGCTCCTCGGGTAACTGTCCGCTGGCCACCAGGATGCCGAGCGCGATGGGAAGGTCGAACGCCGAGCCGTCCTTGCGGATGTCCGCGGGGGCCAGATTGACGGTGATCCGCCGGAGCGGAAACAGGAAGCCGGCATTGGCGAGCGCTGCGCTGACCCGCTCCCGCCCTTCTTTGACGGCACCATGCGGCAACCCCACGGTCGAAAACGTGGGAAGGCCATTGGTGATGTCCACCTCGACATCAACGGGGTAGGCGTCGATTCCAAGCACAGCAGCGGAGCGGATTCGGGCGAGCAAGGGATCGGCTCCGGGTGGTGGTTCCGGAACCTAGAGCGGGGTCGGATCAGGGATCGTACCCGGTCCCCGCAGAAGTGGACCGAAACCTGCAGCGAAAAAATCCCGACCCGGTCTTCCGGTGTCGCTCGTGGCGGAAGATGCCCCCAGCCTACCGCCGCTTCGAAGTGCCAAGCTCCGGAGTTTATCCATGAGTAGGCTGTTTTTCGGTGTCTTCCTGCTATTCGGGCTGGCGGCGTGCGCAGCCCCGCGTGCCGCCGGTGCGCCGCTGGCGCCCATGGGGCGCTCGTGGGCCGTCCCCACGCTGGGACTGTATCAGGAGTGGTGGGACAAGACCGTTGCCTGCTCAGGCCGTCCGGGCAAGATGACCGAAGTGAGCTTCTATGCTGTGGATGCGCCCTCCGGCGCCATCGAGCTCGCCGGTGAGATGGCCCATGCCTGGTGGGTACGGGAAGGAAACCGGATCTACTTACCCGCCAACGCCCTGGGCGAGGAGTGGTTGGTGCGTCACGAAATGCTGCATGCGCTCATGCAGAAGGGCAGCCACCCGCCCGAGGTGTTCGTCGAGGCGTGTCACGTGGCGTCGGCCGCCGTCTGGCGGGATTCCGCCCTGACCTATGACCCAGGGAATCCGAAGGGACGCTGATCGGGAGTATCCGCAGGCCCGGCCGCCCGCAGGCGGCCCTCATCTTGCTGACCTGGTATGGCGTCCCTTTCGGTGCCCGAATACCCCTTGCCGGGGGGACTGCATCCGGCAGACCTTCTCGCATTTCGCGGGAGCTACTCGCCCATGACGGGTCCTTCTTCCAGAGCCCGCTGGAGCGGCCTTGTGGCCGTCCTGCTGCTCGCCATAATCAGCGGAGGCTGGCTGCTCCGCCGGAAGGCTGCCCCGGACGGGACTGTCTACCAGCAGGCCCGCCTGTTCGAGAACGTCGTCGCCTCCATTCACAGCAACTACATCGACTCGCTCGGCGAGGGAGACCTGTACCAGACCGCCGCCAAGGCGCTGGTGGCCTCGCTCCGCGATCCCTATGCCGAGCTGCTCACGCGTGAGAGCTATCGGCAATACCAGCGTCAGATGTCCGGCACCGAGGTGGACGTCGGCTCAGCCGAGTCCCGCCGCGGCGACGCCCGCAAGCTGTTCCGTCCCGGCGATGAGATCCTGAGTATCGACGGTAGGAGCACCCGCGGCTGGTCCGCCAAGCGGGTGGAGGAAGCGCTCTCGGGCGGGTCCGGCACGTTCGTGACGGTGGTGGTACGCCCTCATGGATCGGACAAGCCGGTCGTGCGACGCCTCACCCGGACCATGGTGCATGTCCCCGCCACATCGAAGGGGATCCTGCTGGGCGGCGGCGTGGGTTACGTGGAGCTCCGCCGGATCAGCGAAGGGGCCTCGGCCGAGCTGCGCCAGGCGGTGGACCGCCTCGTCGGTGAAGGGATGACGTCGCTGGTGCTCGATCTTCGCGGCGATCCCGGCGGGCTGATCAACGAAGGTGTCCGCATCGCCAGCCTGTTCCTCCAGCCGGGTGACACGGTGGCCTTCTCCCGGGGACGCTCCTCCACCCATTCGAAAGTGTATCTGGCCGGACTGCCGGGCGGCTGGAAGGATCTCCGGCTGGCCCTGCTGGTCAATCATGGCACCGCGAGCTCGGCGGAGCTGATCGCCGGCGCGCTCCAGGACCACGATCGTGCTGTCATTCTCGGTACCCCGAGCTTCGGCAAAGGGGTGCTCCAGACCACCTATCCGTTAGGCGAGGAAACGGCCATCAAGCTCACCACGGCCCGCTGGTATACGCCCAGCGGACGAACGGTGCAGCGGCCCCGCCCGGATGCCGAGGGGGCGCAAGGCAATCGCACTCCCGCGCAGCTGCCGCAGGTCTTTCGCTCTGCCGGGGGTCGGCCCATCCCGGACGCCAGCGGGATCCTGCCCGATCTGACGGTGCGCGGGGTGCCTCGTTCCGATGCGGAGCGCGCCTTGCTCGCCTCGTTGGGCGAGGACCTGGGTGTTTTCCGCTCGGCCATGTCGGAGTATGCCGAGTACGTGAAGGCCGCCGACCCACCGAAGAGTGCCTCCTTCCGGGTCACCGAGGACATGCGTGAGGAGCTTTACCAGCGGCTGCAGATGAGAGGGCTGGACCTGCCACGGGACACCTACGATCTGGCCAGTGGCTACGTTGACGAGCAGCTCGGGTATGAGATCACCCGGGTGACCTTCGGATCAGTGGCGGAAGCCCGGCGGCGGGCGCTGTCCGACCGGCAGATGCAGATGGCGGTGCGCTTGCTCCGGCGGGCGCGGACCCAGGATCAGGTGCTGGCGGTGGCCCGGGCCGACCGCGCGCGGGGCGCCCGATAGTCCTACTGCGGTAACTCGACAGTTGCTGCCGTTCGCCTTCCCGGCTCACTCTCCACCTCGATCCTGCCTCCCCAGCTCTCCACCAGCCGGCGCACGATAGCCAGCCCGAGCCCCGATCCGCTCGTTGTGGTCGAGAACCGGGGCTCGAACACCCGGGGAAGCAGCTCAGCCGGAATTCCTGCCCCGTTGTCTTCCACCCGTACCAGGCCTGGACCGACGGTTACCGTGACCAGTGTGGCCCCGGCGTTCCGGGCGTTCTCCAGCAGGTTCACCACCACCTCTTTGACTTCGTCCGCTCGGGCGGCGCCGAACGCCTGTGGCTCCTGCACCAGGCGAACCTCGCAGCCGTCCTCCGCCAGGCGATAGAGCTGTACCACCTCGCCCACCGCGGTACTCAGATCGATGCGATTCAGCGGCTGGGCTCGGTCGGCGGGAGCGGCGAACCGGCTGAAGGCCCGCGCGATAGTGTCGAGACGATCGATCTCTCCCAGAATTCGCTCGGACGTTTCCTCCAGGGTATGGTCGAAATTGGCGGGGCGGTCGCGATAGACCCGCTGGAGGTGTTGCATGCCCAGCCGCATCGGGGTCAACGGATTCTTGATCTCGTGCGCGACCTGACGGGCCATCTCGCCCCAGGCCAGCACCCGCTCCGCCCGTGAGACATCGGTCACGTCGGTGAGCGCCATGACCACGCCTCTCACCTCAGGGCCCAGGGTTGCCAGATGCAGGCTCACCCGCCGGCCGCCCACTTCGAGCTCGGCGGTACCATTTGCCGCCGGATCCTGCAGGAAGCGGCGCACGGCCTCCCCCAGCGGCTCCCACTCCGGCGGCAGCCGGTGGAGAAACCGCTCGCCCTCCGCGAGCCGAGTTCCCAGAAGGTCAACCGCCTGCCGGTTGGCGATGAGCACCTTCCCGTCCGGATCCACCCCCACCACTCCGGTAGCGACCGTGGCCAGCACCGCCGCCGTGCGCCGCCGCGCGTCCTCCAGCGCGTTCTGGCTGGACCGGATGTCGGAAGCCATGCGCTCGAAGGCGCCGAAGACCGGCTCGAACTCCAGCGGCGGGCGCCTCGGATGGGTCGGCATCGGCTGACCCTTTCCCAGGGCGATAGCCGAGCGACGCAGGTCGGCCACCGGACGGGAGAGCGTCCGCGCAGCCCGGCGCGCCCCGACGAGCGCGGCGGTGACACCGGTGAGGGTGGCCAGCAGGAGCACCAGGGCCAGGTCCAGCTGCCGCTCGCCCAGTGACAGATCGTCGGACGCCTGGGGGGTGGCGAGGACCGCGATGTCTTCCGGCGGCGCCGGCTGGACCACCCGATAGCCCACCCGTTCGGCCAGGCGGGGATTGGGTCCCTTTTGAATGATCTCGAAGCGGCCCTCCAGCGCCATGGCCTTGAAGGCCAGCGGATCCATGAGCTGCCCTACCACCCCGAGGTCTTCCAGCACGGGGGTGCTCGTGCCGGTCAGAAGCCCTCCTCGATAGAGTGCCAGGTCCGCATCGATGCGCCGGCTCAACTCCAGCAGCCGTTGGGGGGACGGGCTGCCTCCCCCGGGAATTCCTCCCGCGCTGAGCACCGCGTTGCGTAAGGTCTCGGTGATGGGCTGATCGCGGCTCCGCTCCGCCTCCTGCGCCAGGCGGGCAAAGCTCCAGCCGGCAAACACCATCGCCGGAACGAGGAAGAAGGCGCCCAGCGTCACCGCGAGACGAACCCGGAAGGAACGCGAGAGGCTGCGCCACCGGGGCCACTGGAGCCGTCCTCCCGCTACCAGCTCCGCCACGAACCACAGCGCCGCAAGCACCGCGGCATCGAGCAGGATCACCAGAATTCCACGGACGAACAGCGGCACCGGGCCGCGGAGATTCACCGCCGCGTGTACCGCACGGATCTCCCCGGCCAACTGGAGCGGGTACTGGCTGCGCAGCATCCATCCTTCCCGCTGCCAGCCGGACCGCTCCACCTCCGACCCTCCCTCGACCAGTGGCGGGGACAGCGTCAGTGAATACAGCGGCGGGTTGCGGTGCGAAGGGTCGAGGAGCCGCCCTACCCGGCCGGGGAGGATGAGCTCGGATCGCGGGCCCAGCGAGGTGGTGATCAGCTCACCGTTCGGGTGGCGCACGATCAGGACATAGTGTACGCCTGGTATCCGGTTCAGTTGCACCACCCGGAGGCTATCGGCCGGCGGAAGATTGCTGACGATCGTAGACAGCAACGACTGGGGCAGGTCGAGCGAGTCCAGGGTCAGCTCCTCCCGGAGCGCACCGTCACTGGACCAGAGGGCGAGATGGCTGGGATAGCCCTGCTGCCCCACGGATGAGCTGCGCCAGAGCGCGTACATCTCGGAGGCGCTGGCCGGCGGCGCGGCATGTCTGATCTGTTCTCCCAATCGCTCGAGCAGAGGCAGCGCCAAGGGGTCCGGCTCATCCCCCAGGCGGGCAACATCGCGCTGGGCCACTTGCAGCTTCCCCGACAGTTCGGCGCCCCACGTGACCAGGGCGGCCGAGCTTCCGGCTACCAGCGCGATGCCCGCAATGGTGGCCCAGCGCCGCGCGGGCAGTGTGACCAGCAGCAGTGCGGGGGTCCACAGGAACGGATACCAGCCGGGCCAGCCATCGCGCGGCGTCCAGATCAGAATTCCAGTGAGTGTCGCGGCGAGTGCGATGCCGACTCCGGCCACTGTTCGCCAGCGGGAGTGGCTGTCCTCTCCGCTGCCCCGGAACAACGCTGCGGCGGCGACGATCAGAGCCGAGACCGAGACCAGCAGGGTCAGCTGCCACATCAGCCAGAGGCTGAGCGACACCCCGCGGGCCGGAGGGGTGATTCCCCGGCCCAAGCTGCTGATCAGGTAGGGCGACACCAGCAACAGGGCGGCGCCGAAGGCAACGCCCAGCCAGTGCCGAGGCCGCCGCTGACGCCACCACCAGACCCCGGCCATGGTGAGAAGGATGCCGGTCAGGGCCAGCACGCCCGCGGATCCTGAGAGCGGGCCCAGAAGCGGAGGAAAGAACGTGGCGGGCGAGAACAACTGCTCTATGCCCAGCGCGGCCCCGATCGGCGCTCTCATGGCCAGCCAGAGCAGCGCCGCCAGCACCAGGAACCGCTCGCTGGGATACCGGGCGAGACTCAGTGCGATTGTGAGTCCAAGAATCGCCAGCCACGTCAGCATCCGACTGGCCCGCTCGAACGCGACCTCCTGGGCGCCACCCTGCTGGGGCGGGAGCGGCTGGACGCTGAACAGAACCCTCGGCCCCGCGCTGGTTGAGTCCTTGTAGTCGGAGACATCGGGACTGTCGGGGGCCGCGCCGGGGGGGTAGACGGCCAGCGCGACTCCGGTGCGGCGCCGGAAGATCTCGGCCAGGCTGCCATCCCGGTCGGGGACGGCGGGATGAGCCCAGATGAGACTGGTGGCGACGGCCGTCCAGCCTTCGGGCCGGTGGCGCCGGGCCTCGAGCAGGACGTAATATCCACTCGTCCGGGCGGCGACCGAGTCGCCTTCGCTTCGGGGCGGAACGCGATGCCGCCCGGCCCACGCCCAGGGATCGCCTTGCGGATCGAACACTACCACGCTCATCTCGGGACCACCCGCGGGCACCAGACGGCCCAGGGTTTCCAGGGCGACTGCACGGTCCTCGGTGGCGGTGACGACCGCTGCTTCTGCCAGCCGTTCCGCCCGGTGCAGCACCGAGTGGAGATCGCCCTGGAGCCGTTCGGATGCCGCGGCCACCCGGGCCTCACGCTCCTCGGGCCACCGCTGCTCGATGGTCCCGAGACGGTGCTGCGCGCCGGTCATCGCCGTGGCCAGGCCGATCAGGAACGCCGCCAGCAGACGGACTCGCCGGCCCTGAAATGGCCACAGCACGGCAGCGGCGGCCAGGACGCACGCCCACGCAATCCACACCCAGGTGGGCCCAGGCTGTCGTAGCCACTCCGCGGCGGCCGCAACAGCCGCCAACACCACCACGACCCACGCACCGGTGCGATGCATCAAGAACAGCGTCCCTGGCGTTTGAAGGAAATGACCCCCGTGTCGGTGGGCGAGCGACTGCGCGAGCGGCCGACCCTCATCGTGCCGGTCGGGACGACCGAGCAACACGGTCCCCATCTTCCGCTGGGCTGTGATACGATCATCGTGGAACGATTAGCGGACGATATGTCGGCCCGGTTTGGCGTGCCGCGCGCTCCGACGGTCGAATACGGAGTGCACGCAGCAACCCGGCCGTTCCCCGGAGGGGCAGCCCTGCGACGTCGCACGCTTCACCGGGTGATGAATGAACTTATCGAGTCCTGGGAGGCGGGGGCAGGCGTACGGGAATTCCTGATTCTGACGGCCCAGTCCAGCGAGGCCCATCTGGAGGCGTTGAGCACCATCCGGACCGATGGGGGCACGGTCCAGGTGCTGGATATCTTCAGCCTGGACTTCGGCTCCCTGCTCGAACGTCCCGCCCCGATTCAGGGCGGCGAGCTCGACACTTCGCTGATGCTCTACCTGGCCCCTCATCTGGTGCGGATGGATCTGGCGCAAGACTTTGAGCTGACGCCCGACATGGCTCGTTACCGCCCGGGGCACAGTCGCCACCTCCCCAGCGGTTCGCCCGGGTCGGTCGGTTTCCCCAGCCTTGCGTCGGCCCAGAAAGGCGAGCGGCTGTATACATTTATCCTCGAACGGGTCAGCCGCTGTCTGATCCCGTCCTGACGTAATGGGAGTGGCCATGCGCGCTGCCGCTGTTCTCCTTCTGTTGCTGCCCGCCGGTCCGGCCGCGGCCCAGGAGGGCCTCGAAACCAAACTGCTCATCCAGGAAGGCGGCCGCGAAACTGGCCGCGAGGAATTCACCCTCCGCCAGGGGCGCGGACGGGGAGCCTCCGGCACCACATTGATCGCGGTGGCCCGCTATCCGGCCACCAATCCCTCGCTCAAACTGGCCGCGACGCTGGAGCGAACCCCCGAATCCGCCCTGGCCAAGTTCCAGCTCGAGGTTGATGGCCCCACCGGAACCACCATCATCCTGGCCGCTGGATCCGGTGCCCGCCTCATCGTCCGAACCGTAGCCAAGGGCTCGGAGGCCGGCCGGGAGCTCCCGGGTGGGCCCGATGTGGTTCTGCTGGACGAACGGGTCTACTCCCTTTATACCGCGGTCGCCGATCTGGCTACGCCGGACGGCAAGGCGCTGACCGGTGTTTTCCCACGAACCAGCCGGCGCGCCGGGTTTCGGGCAAAACTGGACGGTGGTGCTGATGGCGGCGGGAAGAGGGTCACACTCAGCGGCGATATCGATGGCTCGCTGGTGACCGATGCGAAGGGCCGGCTGCAACGTCTGGAGCTGGCGGATTCCGGCATCCTGGTCACGCGCGTGCCGGATTGACCGGAACCAGACCGACTCAAACCCGTCCTCTAATTCTTTAGTTCGCCATTCCCGGCCGAGCACTGTCGCAAGTTGAAACCTCTGCGGCAGAGCCTGCGTATGGGCGCGGTCACGTCCCGTGAGCAAAGGGCCTCATCCATGATTCGCTGGTCCGGTCTGTTGGCGCTGGCCTGCGTGCTCCCAATCGACGCCCCGGCCCAGGATTCGGCTGAAGTATCGCCCCGCCCTGCCACCGTCAGCTTGTCGCTGGCCGAAGCCCTGCAGCAGGCCCGAGCCAATAGCCCGACCTACCGCCAGACACTGAATGACGCGTCACCGGCACGGTGGGCGGTACGGAATGCGTACGGCTCCTTGCTGCCCTCGCTCGAGGCGTCGGCCGATCTGGGCTACACCGGCTCGGGTCAGTCCAACTTCGGCGGCGGGTTTACCCAACCCACCTCTTCCTTTGTCACCTCCGGGTACAGTCTCGGCATCGGGTGGCAGCTGAGCGGCCGATCGTTGACGGCACCGGCGCGGCAGAAAGCCCTGCAGCGTGCCACGGACGAGGACATCGGCGGCGCGGGCATTCTCCTCACGGCAGAGATCTCGACCCAGTACCTCAACGCGCTACAAGCCACTGCCCAGGTCGAGGTTGCCCGTCAGCAGGTGCGGCGCAACGAAGACTTCCTTACGCTCGCCAGGGCGCGCTACCGCGTAGGTCAAACGACCCTCCTCGACGTGCGGCAGGCGGAGGTGGCCAAGGGGACATCGGATGTCTCCCTGTTGCGGGCGGTGCAGGCGGAGAGCGAGGCCAAGCTGGACCTGCTGAGGCGAATGGGTGTGGAGCCGCCCGTGGCGATCAACCAGATAGCGCTAACCGACTCCTTCCCGGTGACGTCCCCCTCGTTCCAGCTCGATACCTTGCTGGGACTGGCCGAGCAGCAGAACCCAATGCTCCGCTCGCTCCGCGCGAGAGAGCATGCGGCCGGCCTCGACGTGCGGGCAGCCAAGAGCGAGTTCCTCCCTTCCCTGTCGCTGCGGGCGGGGTGGAGCGGCTTCACCCAGCAGTTCACCAACGAAAACCTGCTGCTGGAGCAGACGCTGGGTCAGGCTCAGGCCGAGGCCGCCGAGTGCGAGTACAATAACGCGGTGCGTACGTCGCTCTCCCTCGGTGGCGTGGTGCCCAACTGCTATTCCGCCTCCGGGCTGGTGGACGGTGGGAGCGCGCTGCTCGATCCGGTGGCTCGGCAGATTCGAGCCGATAACAGCGTCTTTCCTTTCGACTATACCAGGCAGCCGTTTTCCGCCAACCTTACCATCTCGCTGCCGATCTTCACCGGCTTCAGCCGCTCGCTTCAGCTTTCCCAGGCCCGAGCCCAGCAGGACGACGCCGATGAGGAGGTGCGGGGGCGGCGGCTCCAGGTCAGGAGTGACGTGCACGCCCGATACCTCGGCATCGCGACCTCCTACCGGGCAATCGGAGTCCAGGCAGCCAGCCGGGACGCCGCCCGGGACCAGCTCCGCCTGGCCCAGGACCGTTACCGGCTGGGCGCGGGCACCGCCCTGGAGGTCTCGGACGCACAGAACGCGGTCCAGCGGGCCGAGGGCGACTACATCACCGCCGTCTACGACTACCACAAAGCCATCACCGCACTCGAAGCTGCGGTCGGACGCCCACTTCGTTAGCGAGGAACGCTCATGTCGCGTCGGATGAAGGTGGGCTTGATCGTCGCCGTTGTGGTGCTCGTGATCGGCGGGATAGTGGCCTTCCGTATCAGGCAAAAGCAGAACGCGGGCACCGAAGTTCGGCTCGAGCAGGTTGCCCGGCGGGACCTGGTCAGTGCCGTGACGGCAAGCGGAAAGATCGAAGCCAAGACCTCGGTGGACATCAGCGCCGATATCACCGGGCGGATCATCGATATCGCGGTGCGGGAAGGCGACCAGGTGTCGCGGGGGCAGTTCCTGCTGCAGATCGATCCGGCCCAGTACCAGGCCGCGGTGGCGCGGGCCCAGGGTGTCGTGGCGTCCACCCAGGCGACTCTGGCGCAGACCCAGGCCACTCGGGATCAGGCGCAACGCGCCTGGAACCGGGCCAAACAGCTCACCGAGCTAGGTGACAACCTGATCGCCCCGGAGACGGCTGAACAGGCGCGAACCGCCCTCGAGGTGGCAGAAGCCAACTACCAGTCGACCAGGGCCCAGTTGGAGCAGGCGCGGGCCGGCCTCCAGGAAGCCAAGGACAACCTGGCCAAGACCCGGCTCACCGCCCCGATCTCGGGTCGCGTGGTGCGGCTGGCGGTGGAAGAGGGCGAGGTGGCGGTACCGGGCACCTTCTCCCGGGAAACCGGCCTTCTGATGACCGTGGCCGACCTGTCCGTCATCCTGGCCAGGGTCCAGGTAGACGAGACCGACGTGGTCCGGCTCAAGCCGAAGGACTCGGTGGAGGTGAACATCGACGCCTATCCGGACACCACCTTTTCGGGAAGGGTCACCAAGATCAGTCAGAGCGCCAAGCTTACGGCCACTCAGACCGCGTCAGGCTCGAGCGATCGGGCGGTGGATTTCGACGTGGAGATCACGCTCACGAGCCCGCCTCCCGATATCCGGCCCGACCTGAGTTCCACGGCGCGGATCATCACCGACATCCGGAACAACGTGCTCAGCATTCCCATCATCGCCCTCACCGTGCGCGACCACGAGAAGCTCCCCAACGAGTCCGAGACCGGTCCGCCGACCGACACCCTGAGAGCCCGCTTCAGTAAGAAAGAGGCGGAGGGAGTGTTCGTCGTGCGCGACGGCCAGGCCACCTTCCGGCCGGTGAAGGTGGGCGTGGCGGGCGATGAGTATTTCGAGGTGACCGACGGGCTCCGGGAGGGCGAGACGATCGTGGCAGGCACCTACCAGGCGATCCGGGACCTCAAGGACGGGGCCAAGGTGCGCGCGGCCGACACCACCAAGACCAAGGAAGCGAAATCATAGTGCGTCTGCTCGAAGCAGTACGCATGGCGCTCCGGACCCTGCGGGTCCAGAAGCTCAAGAGTTTATTCTCCCTCGTGGGCGTGTTGATCGGCGTGACGTTTCTCATTGCCGTGGTGTCGATAGTCCAGGGCATGAACCGGTACATGGTGGAGAAGTTCGCCAACACCCTCGTCGGGGCCAACACCTTCGAGCTGCGGCAACGGCCGAGTATCGTGACCGGCAACGTCGCCGACGACGTGTGGCTGGCGTGGCGGCGCCGCCCCCGAATCAGCTACGACGATGCCGATTACGTGCGCGAGCGGGTCCGCACCCCGGCCACCTTCGCCAAGTTCTGCGAGGACTACGTGACCGTCCAATACGGCGGCAAGGTCGCAAAAAGCATCAGACTGGCGGGGACCGAAGAGAGCTACTTCAAGATCAGGAACTATGAGATCACCCTTGGCCGCGCCTTTACCTCCCAGGAGGTCAGGGCCGGTCAGCCGGTGGTGGTCATCGGCCAGGAGGTCGCCGAAAAGCTGCTGAAGGGCGTCGATCCGCTCGAGAAGAAGCTGGTGATCGGTGGCCTCCCCTACCGGGTGATCGGTGTCGTGGCCAAGCAGGGAAACCTCTTCGGCATCTCCATGGACAAGTTCGCGATCATGCCGTTCAGTGCCCAGGGCCGCCGGCTGATCTGCCCCATCAACATCCTCGATGCCCTCATCGTGCAGACGGCCGATCCAACCCAGATGCAGCTCGCCCTGGGCCAGACCGAGGCCATCATGCGGAGCCGGCGGCAGCTCAAGCCGGGGCAGGAGAACAATTTCGCGTTTCAGACCGCGGAAGGTGCCCTGGACAGCTGGCAGAAGATCTCGAAGGTGCTGTTTGTGGCGCTGCCCGGGCTGGTGGCGATTTCGCTGGTGGTCGGCGGCATTGTCATCATGAACATCATGCTGATGGCGGTCAGCGAGCGGACCCGGGAGATCGGGATCCGCAAGGCGCTCGGCGCCCGCCGGCGGGACATCCTGGCGCAATTCGTGGTGGAGTCCGCCACGCTCTCGGCGGTGGGGGCACTGCTCGGCATTGGGCTGGGCATCGCGCTCGCCTTCGTCGTCAAGGCCGCAACGCCGCTGCCGGCCGCTGTGGCCCCATGGTCCATCGTAGTCGGCGTGATACTCGGCGTCAGCGTCGGGATAGCCGCCGGCGTCTACCCGGCGAGCCGCGCCTCCCGTCTCGACCCGATCGTGGCGTTGAGGGCCGAATGATTCGCGCCCCCGGCGGCAGCGCCACTGCCCGGATGCTGGAAGGGTCCGCCATCGCGATCGATTCCATCCGGTCCAACAAGGTGCGCGCCGCACTTACCATCCTGGGCGTGGCGATCGGCGTGACGGTGGTAATCGCCATGGCCTCGGCGATCACCGGCATCAACCGCAGCATCACCGGCATCCTCGAATCTGCCGGTCCCAAGACCTTCTTCGTCTATCGCTACTTCTCCGGCGGGCTGGAGGTCTCGGACGGGTCGGACGAGATGTCGCCCTGGCGCCGGAACCCACCGCTGACGGTGGAAGACGCCGAGCTCATTCGCAGGCTGCCTGCGGTCCGGGATGTCAACATCGGCGAATACACCACCGCGCCCGTGAGCTTCGAGGGGGTGGAGCTCAAGAGCGTGGACGTCGCCGGGATGAGCCCCAGCTGGAATCTGGTCAACGGGGGCGACATTCTCGCGGGCCGCAACTTCACCCCGATGGAGTACGCCGCCGGAGCCCGGGTCGTCGTGATCAACGACAAGCTCGCCGAGTCGCTCTTTCCGGGGCGGGACCCGGTTGGCAAGCGAATCAAGATCTCGGGTCAGCCGTACCAGGTGGTGGGTATGCACGTGGAGGCGGCGTCGCTCTTCAGCAACGCCGATGAGCCCCGGCTGGCCATCCCGCACACGGCCTTCACCAAGTCCACCCAGTACTGGAAGGATTGGCTGGATATCGCCGTTCTGCCGACCGAAACGGCCACGGTGCAGGAGGCACAGGACCAGGTTACAACGGCCCTTCGCACCAGCCGTGGCTTGCGCCCGGGCCAGGCGGACAACTTCGCCATCGTCGGCCAGGACCGCATTCTCGACAGCTTCAACAAGATCACGGCGGCCTTCTTCGTGGTGATGATCGCCTTGTCGAGTGTGGGACTCATGGTGGGCGGCGTCGGCGTCGTTGCGATCATGATGATCTCGGTCACGGAACGCACCCGCGAGATCGGGGTCCGGAAGGCGCTGGGCGCCACCCGGCGCGAGATCATGCTCCAGTTCCTGGTGGAAGCGGCGACGCTGACGCTGGTGGGATGCCTGGTGGGGATGGCGGCCGGGGCCCTGATCGCCTGGGGCATTCGATCGTTCACCCCCATCCCGGCCACGGTGCCGCTGCTGTCGGTGGTGGCGGCCGTGGCCGCCTCCATTCTCACCGGCGTGCTCTTCGGGATCTACCCTGCCAGCAAGGCGTCGAGACTGGATCCGGTGGAGGCGCTTAGATACGAGTAAGAAGCGTAAGCGGTAAAGGTCCTGACCCAACCCGCTTACCGCTCACCTCTCACCGCTTACTTTTCAGTAATGCCCTTCATAGAAGCACTACGCCTGGCCCTGCAGGCCATCTGGCACAGCAAGCTCCGCTCCTTCTTTACTCTTCTCGGCATCATCGTCAGCGTCGCTTTTCTGGTGATGGTAGTCGCCATCATCCAGGGGATGAACGCGTACGTGAAGGAGAACATCACCGGCGCCCTGATCGGGACCAATGCCTTCCAGGTCCGGCGGACCCCGATCAACGTCGGCCTGATGGACGACGAGCAGGTCAAGGCCATCAGCAAGCGGCCGCTCATCACCGTTCGGGACGCGGAGGTGGTGCGCCGTGCCCTGCCGGAGGCGGTAGCGGTGGCGCTCCAGTCGGGATGGCCCACGCCGGTGAGCGACGTAACCTTCCGCAACCGCACGGTCGAGAACGCGGTGGTGTTCGGCGTCACGCCTCCCTACCAGGTCGTGCAGGATTACCGCTTTGCCGCCGGCGCGCCGCTGACCCAGCCTGACATCCGCGACCGGAGGGACGTAGCCGTCCTCGGGTATGACATCGCGGAGCGGCTTTTCGACAACCCGGCCGCAGCCATTGGGCGCAAGGTGCGCGTAGCCGGTCGGGAGCTTCAGGTCAAAGGTGTCATCGCAAAGAAGGGCCGGGTGTTAGGGCAATCGTTCGACAGCTTCGTCCTGCTTCCCTTCTCCACCTTCGAGTCCCTGTACGGGCGCCGGAAAACAACCGTGGTTTCGGTCAAGATGGCCACGGCGGAGGAGATCGATCCCGGCATGGCTCGGGCCGAGGAAGCGATGCGACTGGCGCACCGGCTCCGGCCCGGCGAGCCAAATGATTTCACCGTGGACAAGGCCACCGCCCTGGTGGCGTTCTGGCGCAACCTCACCCAGGTACTGTTCACCGCGATCCCGGCGGTGGTGTGTATCGGCATCGTGGTGGGCGGGATCGTGATCATGAACATCATGCTGATGACGGTCAACGAGCGGATCCACGAGATCGGCATCCGGAAGTCGGTGGGAGCCACGCGGAAGGACGTCCGGCGGCAGTTTCTGGTCGAGGCTGTGACGCTGGCGTCGCTGGGTGGGGTCCTCGGAGTAGTGCTCGGGTGGGGCGCCGCCACGCTGGTGGCGAGCGCCACGCCGCTTCCGGCCCGGGTGACTCTCTGGTCGGTGGGGGCGGCGCTGGCGCTGGGCGCTGGAGCCGGCGTGCTCTTTGGCGTGTATCCGGCCACTCGGGCCGCACGGCTGGATCCCATCACCGCCCTCCGCGCCGAGTAGCAAGCCGGGCATGCGTGCGTCGCCTGGCCTGCCCAACGTCCGCGAAGGCGTCGTCATCGCGCTGTCGGCCGTCCGGGCCAACAAGCTTCGTTCGGCCCTCACGATCCTCGGCGTGGTAATCGGCGTCGCCACCGTCATGACGGTCGCCTCCATGGTACAGGGCATTCGATCGCAGATCTTCAACGCGATCGAAGTGGCGGGCCCCCAGGTGTTCTATATCCTGCGCTTCTTCACCCAGACCCCGCTGGATCCCGACCGCCTGCCGTACGAGCTCCGCATCCGGCCGATTCTGAACGCGAACGACGCGAGGGCGGTGCGCGAAGTACCCCAGATCGCCTACGCCCAGCTCTGGCTGCAGATCTTTGCCCGGCTGGAGCAGTCAGGGTCCCGAACCCAGACGATGATCATCTATGCGGGGGACGACCGCTTCATGGAAATTCTCGGTGGGACGCTGCTCCGGGGGCGGCTGTTCAACCGGGCGGAGCTGACGGGCGAGAACGTCATCGTCCTGGAGGAGCAAGCCGCCGACCGTCTCTTTGGCCAGCTGGACCCCGTCGGCCGGATCGTTCGGGCCAACGGCCAGCCCCTGCGGGTCATCGGGATCTACCAGAAGCCCTCGAACATCTTCGAGCCGCCGGGGCAACAAAACGCAGGAGCCATTCCCTATCGGACCGCGCGGGAGAAATTTCGCTACAACGAGAGCTACGATCTCTTCATCGCCGTGAAGGCGCGGCCCGGCGTTCCGATTCCTCTGGCCAAGGACGCCGTCACTGCCGCCCTCCGCCGCGCCCGCAACCTGCGCCCTGGCATACCCAACACGTTCGATCTGGTCACTCAGGACCAGATCCTCGACGTTATCGGCAATCTCACCGGCTACTTCTTTCTTGCAATGGTGGCGCTCTCGAGTGTGGCCCTCATGGTAGGCGGTATCGGAGTGATGGCCATCATGATGGTATCGGTCACGGACCGGACCAGGGAGATCGGCCTCAGGAAAGCCATTGGAGCCACTCGCGGCGAGATCCTCTGGCAGTTTCTGGTCGAGGCCGCCACGCTCACTCTGCTCGGCGGACTGATCGGGATCGTGGTTGGGCTCGCCGCAGGTGAAGCGCTCAAGTTTGCCATGGGGGTCGACACGGCGGTGCCGCTCTGGAGCGCCGTGCTTGCCTGCATAGTCAGTGTCGGCATCGGGCTCGTGTTCGGGCTCTATCCCGCCAACCGGGCAGCCCGGATGGATCCCGTAGAGGCATTGAGGCACGAGTGAGAGGTGAGAGGTGAGAGGTGAGAGGTCCTGCAACTCCCTGCATGTGCAAGCCTGTCCCACGCCCGCATCTCCTGTGCTCCCCAAGGAGGCACCATGCGAGCTCAGGTGACGGTCATTGGACTACTGCAGGTAATTCTGTTGATGGCGTGCGACGGTTCGTCCAAGCGAGTGGAGCAGAGGGACCTGTCCACCGACAAGTCCTCCAACGCCCTCGGACTCGGAACCGCGGAGCGCGTGGCTTCCCACCAGGAGGTGCCGGCTTCGGCGCCCGCCGCCGACCCCTGGTTTGGCTCTTCGGCTTTTGACCCGGCGTCACGGCTCATCATCCGGACCGGGCAAGCCAGCATCGAGGTCGATTCACTCGAGTCCTCCATGGCGGGCCTGCGGCGTCTGGTGCAGCGGTCGGGCGGGTTCGTGGCCGATGCCTCGATCCAAAGCGGCCGGAAGCAGCTCCGCACCGCCAGCCTGGAGCTGAAAGTGCCTGCCTCCCGGTTCGATGAGCTGATCGAAGGCCTGGAGCCGATCGGGCGGCTGCAGTTCGTCAACGTCGGCGCGGACGATGTGAGTGAGGAGTTCGTGGATCTGACTGCGCGGGTGGCGAATGGCCACCGGCTGGAGGACCGGCTGGTGGAGCTGCTGCGGACCCGCACCGGCAAGCTTCAGGATGTGCTGACCGTCGAGCGCGAGCTGGCCCGGGTGCGGGAAGAGATCGAGCGAATGGAGGGCCGGCTCCGATTTTTGAAGCAGAGCGCCCAGCTGAGCACGTTGTCGGTCAGCCTGTATGAGCCTGCGCCTCTGGTGGCGTCTCATCCGGGCCGCAGTATCCTCGGCGAGGCATTCAAGACTGCCTGGCGCAACTTCGTTGGGGTGCTGGCCGGTGCCATCGCCTCACTTGGCTTCGTCACCCCTGTCCTGGCTTTCGGCTGGGGCGTTGTGATTGTGGCGCGCAAGTACAAGCGGAGACCGGCGTAGACGGTACGGGTGAAGAGTGAAAGGTGAAGAGTGAAGAGTGAACCGGTTCCTGGATCGGAGATCAGGCTCACTTTTCACTGTTCACTTTTCACGCTTCACGTTTTATTTCCACTATGCCCGTTGATATCCTGGCCATCGCCGCGCACCGCGACGACGTGGAGTTGACCTGTGCCGGTACCTTGCTGAAGGCGATTGATGCGGGGTACCGGACCGCTATTCTGGACCTCACGGCAGGGGAGACCGGGACAAGGGGTAGCGCCCAGCTTCGAGCCGACGAGGCCGAGCGCGCCGGCCGGATCCTCCAGGTGGCCGAACGGCGAAACGCCGGCCTGCCGGACGCCCACCTTCACAACACGGATGAGACCCGGCGAGCTATCGTTGCTCACATACGGCACTTCGCGCCTCGGGTTGTGATCCTCCCCTTCCCCGTCGGCCGGCACCCGGACCATCGGATCGCGTCCGAGCTGGGCCGGGACGCGTGTTACCTGGCTGGCCTCTCCCGCTACGATGCCGACGGCCCCCCCCACCGGCCCCACAAGCTGCTCTATGCCCTCTCGTACCGCGAGGACCCCGTCAAGCCGACGTTCGTGGTGGACATCAGCGGCCAGTTCGACCGCAAGCTGGCCGCGATCAAGTGCTACGGGAGCCAGTTCGACGGCGCGAAGGCGGCTGGCGAAATTTTCCCGACCGGACAGGACCTCTACTCCCTGGTTGAAACGCAGAACGCCCATTACGGAAGCCTGATTCGCACCCGGTACGGCGAACCGTTCTTCACCGACG
Organism: Gemmatimonadales bacterium; assembly: GCA_036379675.1. Taxonomy (GTDB): domain Bacteria; phylum Gemmatimonadota; class Gemmatimonadetes; order Gemmatimonadales; family GWC2-71-9; genus CAVVWJ01. The sequence continues at coordinate 23,099 of DASVGF010000001.1, forward strand.
AGACCATGGAGGTCGAAGACGTGATGAAGCTCGGCGTGCAAAGTATGTAGCTATCTTCCTATCATGCGCCCGCCGGTCTATCTCGACCATGCCGCCACCACCCCCGTACGCCCGGAGGTGCTGGAGGCCATGCTGCCCTACCTCACCCAGCAGTCGTTCGGGAACCCCTCCAGCGCCCACCGGTTTGGCCGGGCGGCCCGGGCGGGGATCGAACAGGCCCGGCGGCAGGTGGCCGAGGCAGTGGGGGCGGAACCGAACCAGGTGGTCTTTACCTCCGGCGGAACCGAGGCCGATAACCTCGGCATCGTAGGTGCCGCGCTGGCGGCCAGAGACCGGGGCGGGGCGATGTGTGCCGCCGTCTCCGCCATCGAGCACAAGGCGGTGCTGGCCGCGGCCCATGCCGTCTGCCACCTCGGTGGCCGGGAAGTGCTCCTGCCGGTCGACGCCTCAGGGATGCTCGACCTGGATGCGCTCGACGCCGCCCTGGCCGGCCGCCCGGCAGTGGTATCGGTCATGTGGGTGAACAATGAGGTCGGCGTCATCCAGCCGGTCTGCGAGATTGCCGGACGCTGCAGGGAGGCGGGCGTAACTTTCCATACTGACGCGGTCCAGGCCCTGGGCAAGGTGCCGGTCTCACTCACGGCGCTCTCGTGTACCCTGCTGACCATCTCCGGCCACAAGCTCGGCGGTCCCAAGGGCATCGGTGCCCTGATCGTGCGCGACCGGAAGGCCATTGAGGCCATCATCCATGGTGGTGGCCAGCAGTTCGGCATCCGACCGGGTACCGAGAACGTGGCGGGCGCAGTCGCTCTCGGCCGGGCGGCCCAGTTGGCGGCGGCCGAGCAAGCATCTCTGGCGGAGCGGCTGTGCGCCCTTCGGAACGAGCTGGCGGCACGGCTCAAGGCCACGGTAGCCGATATCGTCGTGAACGCCGAGCAGAGCCCCCGTGCCCCGCATCTGCTCAGTGTAGCGGTTCAGGGAGCGGACAGCGAAGCGCTGTTGATGCACCTCGATCTGGCGGGCGTGGCGGCGTCGAGCGGTTCGGCGTGCTCGACGGGCGCGCTGGAACCTTCCCACGTGCTGGCGGCGATGGGGGTGCCACGGGAGCTGGCGCTCGGCACGGTCCGCTTCAGCCTGGGGCGGGAGACCACCAGCGAGGATATCGATCGGGCGGTCGAAGTGGTGCCGCCGGTGGTGGCCAAGGTTCGGAAGCTCGCAGGGGTGCTTGGCCGTGTCTGAGAAGGTGCTCGTGGCAATGTCGGGGGGCGTGGACAGCTCGGTGGCGGCCGCCCGGCTCGTCGAGCAGGGCTACCAGGTGGTCGGCGCCACCATGAAGCTCTTCTGCTACGGCGACGAGGTGCCCGACCGCCCCTGCTGCTCGTTGGATTCCATCAACGATGCCCGCGACGTGGCCCACGCCCTGGGCATTCCGCACTACGTGCTGAACCTCGAGGATCGCTTCAGCCTGCACGTCATCCAGAACTTCGTGAGCGAGTACAGCCGGGGAAGGACCCCCATCCCATGCGTGCGCTGCAATTCGTTCACCAAGTTCCGCGACCTGCTGGCGCACGCCGATGCCCTGGATTGCGACTACATCGCCACCGGGCACTATGCCGTCGCGCAGGATGGGGGCCTGTACCGGGGCCGTGATCCGGAGAAGGACCAGAGCTATTTCCTGTGGGGCATTGACCGCTCAGTGGTGGCCCGCATGCTCACGCCGGTGGGGCAGATGTCCAAGGCGGAGACACGGGACTATGCCAGGCGGCTGGGGCTCACCACCGCAGAGAAGGAAGAGTCCGTCGAGATCTGCTTCGTGCCCAACGACGATTACGTCTCCGTCCTGGAGCGTCACCTGCCCGCCGATGCCCCTGCCCTGCTGCCGGGTCCACTCGTCACTACCACCGGCCAGGTCATTGGCGAGCATCACGGATACGCCCGGTACACCATCGGCCAGCGCAAGGGACTACCCGGCGGCTTCGACAAGGCCCGCTACGTAGTCGCCATCCACCCGGAGCGGCGCGAGGTTGTCGTGGGAGGCGCGGAGGATCTCGGGGGGCATCAGCTCCGGCTCGACGAGCTGAACTGGCTGGCGGAGCCACTCGCGCCAGGCGACCGCTGTGAGGTCCAGATCCGCTATCGCGCCCGCGCCGTGCCCGCAACCGTCCTGGAAGCAGACGGTGACTCGCTTTCGCTGGCTCTGGCTGCGGCCGTGCGCGCGATCACCCCGGGCCAGTCTGGGGTGCTCTACGGGCCGCGGGGGCGGGTGCTGGGCGGCGGGGTAATTGGCTGATCGCATGCCATCCGTGCTGCTGCACTGGGTACTGAACGCGGCGGCGCTCTGGGGCGCCGCGGCCCTCGTGCCGGGACTCGAGTTCAACGGAGGGGCGGGTCGTCTCCTGCTGGTGGCAGCGGTCTTCGGGATCGTGAACAGCACCCTGCGACCTCTGCTGACCATCCTCACCTGTCCTCTCATCGTGCTCACGCTCGGCCTCTTCACGCTGGTTATCAACGCGCTCATGCTGATGGTCACGGGCTGGCTGTCCGAAAGCTTGAATCTGGGCTTTACGGTGACGGGCTTCTGGGCGGCGTTCTGGGGAGGCCTGGCGGTAGGGCTGGTCAGCATGCTCCTGTCGATGCTGCTTCCGGGCAAGGCTGCCCGGCCATACGAATCAGGACGGGAGTTGCCCGGCTCGCGCCGCGACTGACATCAGTGGGGCAAGCCCGCTGAATCCGCAAACTTCTTCATCAGCTCTTCCTGCTCCGGCGTCAACTTGTCCGGCACCGTCACCTGCACGCCCACCAGCTGGTCGCCCCGGCGGCCGTTCTTCTCGATTCCTTGCCCCTTGATGCGGAACTTCCGGCCTGGCTGAGTGCCTGGGGGAATGCGCAGGAGCACCTTCTTGCCGTCGAGGGTGCGCACCCGAATGCGGCTGCCCAGCACGGCCTGGGCGAGGTTGATGGGCACATCGGCCACAATGTCGAGGCCCTCCCGCCGGAAGAACCGATCGGGCTGCACTTGGAACGTGATGATGAGATCACCGGGCGGCCCACCGGGCCGGCCTGGCTGGCCCTGGCCTCTCAGGAGTATGCGAGAGCCGGTTTCGGTGCCGGACGGAACGGTAGTGGTGATGCGGCGCTCGGTCCGAACCTCGCCCGCCCCGCGGCAGGTGGGACACTGCTCGGAGGGAATTTTCCCGCGCCCCCGGCATCGGGGACACGGACGATTGACGGCGAAGCTGCCCTGACCAAACGAGATGGTTCCCCGGCCACTGCACTCCGGGCAAGTTGACAGAGTGGCCCCGGGCGCGCCACCAGTCCCCTTACAGGTTGGGCAGCTGTCGGTAACCGGCAGAGTCACCGGAATCTTCCCCCCCAACATGGCGACCCGAAACGGCACCTCCACCACCGCCTCGAGCGTGTCGCCGCTTTCGCTCTCCTCGCGCCGTCCCCGCCCGAAGATCGACGAGAAGATGTCGCCCAGGCCGCCGAGGTCACCGAACTCGTAACCCTGCGAGGCGAAGTCCTCCGGGGCCATGCCCCCCCGGCCGGCTCCGGCACCTGTGGGGCGCCCCCGCGCGCCGTCGAAGGCGCCGTAGCGGCGCATCTGGTCGTACTGCTTCCGCTTTTCAGGATCGGAGAGAGTGCTGTGCGCCTCGGAGATCTCCTTGAAGCGTTCGGCCGCACTGGCGTTGTTCGGATTGGCGTCGGGGTGATACTGCTTCGCCAGTTTCCGGTATGCCTTCTTGATCGCGTCCTGGCTGGCCGAATCCGGTACGCCCAGGACCTGATAAAAGTCCTTGGCTGCCACCTTACCGTTGGCCCTGATCGGAGTAGACCTGCACTCGCGCCGGGCGCACCAGCACCCCTTTGAAGCGGTACCCCGGCTGGAACGTCGCGCTCACGGTGTCCGCCAGGGAGCGGTCGGGCGCGGCAACGGTCGACACCGCCTCGTGCTGGCTGGGATCGAACGCCGAGCCGGCGGGATCGATCCGCTCCACCCCTGCTTCCTCCAGATCCTTCCACAGCTTCCGGTCTACGGCGCTCAAGCCTTCGCGGAGGGTAGGCAACGGCGTGGCCGGATCGCTGGCCACCAGCCGATCCATATCGTCGAGCACGTCGAGAAGCTTGGCCACGAAGTTGGCCTGCGCCCGGTCGGTAAGGTCGGCGCGCTCCTTGGTGACTCGCTTCCGGTAGTTGTCGAACTCCGCCGCCAGCCGGAGATGCCGGTCCTTGAGCTCTGCCACCTCACTTTCCAGCCTCGTATCTCGTCCTCCCCCGAAGGTCGGCTGGGTGCCTTCCGCGCGGGACGACGGCTCGGCGCTCATATCGGTCGAGGCCACGTCGGCAGCATCGGACTCGCGGCCGTCTTCCGGACCGGACTCGGTCTCGAGATTGCCTTTAAAGTTGGTTTTTTCAGTCACTTGAAAGCACTCACTCTGTAGGACCTGGAAAGATAACAGCAACTGATATGCCGGGTCCGGGTGCCAGAGTGGCAGGATCCGCTGCTTGGACCTGGGCGTCCAACCGATACCCTGCCGTCGGGAACAAAGATGGAGCCACCCAAAACTCCGGGCAATCAGGAGACTGAGAGCTGCCTGTAGAGCATGAACAGGGCAGCCTGGGCCGCACGGGCCCGAATCTCATGCCGGCTCCCGACCAAAAGGGTGCGACGGGCCTCGACCGTCTGCTCCAGCGCACAACCGATCCAGACGGTGCCGACCGGCTTTTCAGGGCTGCCTCCACCCGGGCCGGCGACCCCGGTGACCGAAACCGCCGCCCCCACGTCAAAGGCCCGGATGGCACCCTGGGCCATGGCGACTGCCACCGGCTCACTCACCGCCCCATGCTGAGCGATGAGCGTCTCCGGCACTCCAAGAACCTTGTTCTTAAGGGCATTGTCGTACGCGATCACGCCCCCGACGAAGACGTCCGAGCTGCCAGGTACCTCCGTCAGGCGGGTACCAACCAGGCCGCCGGTGCAGGATTCCGCCACTGCGAGCCTCACCCCGCGCGCACGAGCCTTGTCCAGCACCAGCGCTGCGAGGTCGCTATCACCCTCGCCGTAGACATGGCTTCCTGCCCGTGCCCGTACCAAGTCGGCCGCCTTCCTCAGACGCCGGTCCGCTTCATCGGGCGGAAAGCCCCAGGCACTGAGCCGAAGGTCAACCCCTTCCAGACCGGGAAGGTAGGCCAGGGTCAGCGGCGCGATCTCGCCTTCTATCTCGCCGATCCGCTCAGCCAGCGATGATTCGGGAATCCCGGAGGTGCGTACCTGGAGAGACCGGATGACGGACGCGCCGGTCCGCTCCATGAGCCGGGGCAACACCTCGTGCTCCAGCAGCCGCCGCATCTCCAGCGGCACTCCCGGCAACATGATGGCGAGACCGCCGGGCCTCTCCAGCCAGAGGCCCGGCGCGGTGCCCCACCGGTTTGGCAGGACGGTGGCCCCCAGCGGCACTTCCGCCTGGCTGCGGTTGCTGGCGGCGGGTTTGCGCTCCAGGCGGGCAAAGCGCTCGAGCAGGTTGCTCCAGAGGCTCTCATCGAACTGCAGGGGAGCATTGAAGAGGTCGGCTACGACCTTCTTGGTGACGTCGTCGCGGGTCGGGCCAAGCCCCCCGGTGGTGAGCACTGCGCCGGTCCGCTCCAGCGCGCTGGACACCGTGGAACGGATGTCGTCCGGCCGGTCGGCGACCGACGTCCGGCGGACAACCCGTACCCCATGGGCGGCCAGCGTCCGGGCGATTTCAGCCCCGTTGGTGTCCACCGTGAGCCCCAGCAAGAGCTCCGTGCCGATGGTGACGAGCTCAATCTCCATGGAGGCCGAGCTTCTACCGGGCGCTATCGGAGAACAGGCGGCGGTTGCGGTAGATGTAAAGTCCGAAGGAGTACACCGTGAGGAGGGCGGCCACGGCCAGGGTGACCGCCACAAAGCCACCATGGAACTCGTTCCAGTACTGGGCGTACCGGTTATGCTCCCAGCCGAGGGGCTTCCGGGCGTCGCGGAACGCGAACCACAGGATCACGGCGCCCACGAAGATGTTCTGAATAGTGGTCTTGAGCTTCCCCGCGCCGGCGGCCGGGATGACCACGCCCTTGCGGCTGGCCCACCAGCGAAAGCCCGTCATGGCCAGCTCACGGCCGATGAGCAGCAGGCATACCCAGAGCGGGATGCTGCCCCAGATGGGAATGTCGTAGAGGTCGTGCCGTTGGCGTGAGATCCAGTAAATCGGAATGAGCGTGGCAAAGAGGAGGAGCTTATCCGCGATGGGATCCAGCATCTTGCCGAGGTCGGTGACCTCGTTGCGGCTGCGCGCGAGGTGCCCGTCGTACACGTCGCTCACCGCGGCCGCGATGAAAATGATGAATGCAATCAGCTTGGGCCAATACCCCTCGATGAACGGCAGCAGAGCGATCACGGGTGTGAAGCAGATGCGAACCAGGGTGATGATGTTCGGCAGGGTCCACATGCGCACGGCTAGCCCAGGGTCTTGACGACGTTCTTGCTGATGGCCTTCAATGTATCGAACACTCCCTCCCCCGTGAGAGCCACGGCTTCGAAATAGGGAGCGCGCTCGATCCACTGGCCGTCCTCCTGGCTTACCAGATACTCGGAATCGTGATACGGATCGGGCGTGACCCGCTGCTTGGAAGCATCGGTTACCGGCCACCCAGGGTTGAGCGCCGCCTGCAGCTCGGGAATGGGCGCGGCGTTGGGGAGGTCGCGCTTGTTGTACTGGATCGCGAACGGGATCTTGGTGACGTCGTAGCCGTGCTGGGTCATGTTCTCGTACAGGTTCTGCATGGCCTCGATATTCGCGTCCATCCGCTCGATCTGGCTGTCGGCCACGAATACCACGCCGTCCACCCCTTTGAGTATCAGCTTGCGGGAGGCGTTGTAGTATACCTGTCCCGGCACAGTATAGAGGTGGAACTTGACCTTGAAGCCCCGGATATTGCCCAGGTCCACCGGCAGGAAATCGAAGAACAGGGTACGCTCGGTCTCGGTGGCCAGGGAGATCATCTTTCCCCGCGAGGCCGGCGCCACCTTGTTGTACACGTGCTCGAGATTGGTGGTCTTCCCGCCCAGGCCGGGGCCGTAATAGACCAGCTTGCAATTGATCTCGCGCGAGGCGTAGTTGATCATCGACATGCAGTGCGGTTCTCCTTAGGGCCCGAACAGTT
>DASVGF010000002.1:0-7994 GCA_036379675.1 Gemmatimonadales bacterium
GGCAGCAAAAGAGCTTCTCTTCAATACCGACGCGCGGTCCCGGCTCAAGCGGGGCGTCGATCAGCTTGCCGAGGCGGTGAAGGTCACCCTCGGTCCCAAGGGCAGAAATGTCGTCATCGACAAGAAGTTCGGCTCGCCGACGGTCACCAAGGACGGCGTCACCGTGGCCAAAGAAGTGGAGCTGAGCGACCCGATCGAGAACATGGGCGCCCAGATGGTCAAGGAAGTGGCCACCAAGACGTCGGATCTGGCTGGTGACGGGACTACCACCGCCACCGTGCTGGCGCAGGCGATCTTCCGTGAGGGTCTGAAGAACGTCACGGCCGGCGCCAACCCGATGGAGCTGAAGCGCGGCATCGATCGCGCCGTGGAGGCCGTGGTCGAGCAGCTGAAGGCGCTCTCGCAGCCCACCGCGGGCAAGAAGGAGATCGCCCAGGTCGGCACCATCTCGGCCAACAACGACAAGGAAATCGGCAACCTGATCGCCGAGGCCATGGAGAAGGTGGGCAAGGACGGCGTCATCACCGTGGAAGAGGCGCGCGGCCTGGAGACCACGCTGGAAACGGTCGAGGGGATGCAGTTCGACCGCGGCTATCTCTCGCCGTACTTCGTCACCGATCCGGAAAAAATGGAAGCCGTGCTGGAGGATCCCTACATCCTCATCCACGACAAGAAGATTGCGGCCATGAAGGAGCTGTTGCCCTTGCTGGAGAAGTCGGCCCAGAGCGGCAAGCCGTTGCTCATCATCGCCGAAGACGTCGAGGGCGAGGCACTGGCCACCCTGGTGGTGAACAAGTTGCGGGGCACGCTCAAGGTCGCCGCGGTCAAGGCGCCCGGGTTCGGTGACCGGCGCAAGGAAATGCTGCGGGACATCGCCGTCCTGACCGGGGGCCAGGTCATCTCGGAAGAGCTGGGCTTCAAGCTCGAGAACGCCACCCTTAACGATATGGGCCGGGCCAAGCGGGTCGTGGTGGACAAGGATAACACCACCGTCGTGGATGGCCGCGGCAAGCCGGCCGACATCCAGGGCCGGATTGCCGAGATCCGGAGCGCCATCGAGAAGTCCACCAGCGATTACGATCGCGAGAAGTTGCAGGAGCGGCTGGCCAAGCTCTCCGGCGGGGTGGCCGTGATCAATGTGGGCGCCGCTACCGAGACCGAGCTGAAGGAGAAGAAGGCCCGGGTCGAGGACGCGCTGCACGCCACGCGGGCTGCGGTCGAAGAGGGCATCGTGCCGGGCGGTGGGGTGGCCCTGCTGCGGGCCCAGTCGGCTCTCGAGAAGGTCAAGGGCACCGAGGACGAGCGCGTCGGCGTGGAGATCGTGCGTCGTGCGCTGGAGGAGCCCATCCGGATGATCGCCCAGAACGCGGGCGCCGAGGGCTCGATCGTGGTGGCCCGGGTCAAGGAGTCGAAGGATAAGAACTTCGGCTACAATGCCGCCACCGACACCTATGAGGATCTGGTAAAGGCCGGCGTCATCGACCCCACCAAGGTCACCCGCACGGCGCTGCAGAACGCGTCGTCCATCGCCGGGCTGTTGCTCACCACCGAGGCTGTGGTGGTGGAAAAGAAGGAAGAGAAGCCGGCTCCGGCCGCGCCTCCGGGCGGCGGAATGGGCGGGATGTACTGAGCATCGCGAGGGATCCAAGACGCCCCGGGAAACCGGGGCGTTTTGTTTGTCCAGCACTCGCGTATTTCACGCCCTCGGGTGGATCGCGGGACTGCAGAAGCCCGCACCTCCACGCCCGAAACCACTTACCGATGTCCGCTTCATGGTACGACAAATGCCGCCCGCGGAGGGGTGCTGCGCCCTGCATCAACCCGAACAACCATGGAGTTGCATGCCGAAACCGCCTCCGGGCCCAGAGCCTGATCCGATGGCGCGGGTGGTAGACCGCCTGCTGGCGCAGCTTCCCGGCCTCCAGGCGGAGCCCGTCTACTCCTCTCCCAACCCCAGCCGGTCCCCTACGGTGATTGGCGGCAGCGGCAGCGGCAGCGCCACGGTTGGCCGTCGCCTCCAGGAGCCCACCCAGAGCGAGGTCATCGGCGTCTGGATCCGCGTGATCCTGGGGCTCAGCCTTGGAATCATGATGTCGAGGTGGCCCTACGCGACGACCTGCGGATTCCCGCTCTTCGGGTATTTCTCCGCCATCCTGACGGTCATGCTGTCAGGCCTCTGGGCTGCAACGGCGGCGTGGCGCTTTCGAAGCGGGTTGGCGCACACGGTCGCCCTCATCCTCCTGCTGTACGGAATAACTCTGGCGATGGCGGAGGTGCTGCCTCGCACCGGCTACGCGCTCGAGCAAGCGACCTGGTTGTGCCAGGAGTAGCCTTCGATTCAATCGGTCCGCATCAGCTTTTGAAACGGTGGAAAGGTCTGCAGGGTCGCGAACTCCGGGTCGGAGTGGACATCCTCGTTGTCGCGGTCGTCGAACGCGAGGGATCGCCCCGCGGCCCAGGCCGCCCGCAACAGCTCAACCGCGCGGGCACGCTGGCCGAGCGCCGCAGCGATGCGGGCCGCCGCGTACTCCGCGCTGCCGAACAGATAGCGATCGGGCATCGTGGTGAGCCGGCTGATCAGCTGCTCTGCCTCAGCCCGCTCACCCAACCGGGCTGCCGTGGTCCCCAGCCGTCCCAGCAGCAGCGGCGACCGCGGGTAGCGGGTCAACCCTGCCTCGTAGACCTTGCGAGCCATCGGCCAATCCTGAGCCGCGTACTGTACGTCTCCTTCCAGCACTGAGCCCGGGAGAGTGGTATCGGTAACCGCCTCGGGCGTCTCTTTGACCAGCAGGGCGAGCCACTCCGTCGCCGCTTTCGCATGCCCGTGCGCCCGGAGCTCGCGCCAGACCCAGTAGGAGGCGTGGCGGACGCCTGTTCCGCCGTAGGGATCCTCCTGCGTCGTATGGGCAAGCTGCTTCCTTAGTGCCTTCACGTCACCTGCGGCGGCCAGGGCCAGCAACAGGTTCACCCGCGGCCAGTAGCGCTCGGGAAACCGGCGTATGGCCTGGCGTGCGCTCTCCAGTTCCGCCCCGTGATTCTTGAGCCGGTGCAGCGCCGCCGTATGGGCCAGCCAATAGAAAGGCGCGACCAGCAAGAGTCCGCGATCCGGATCGACTTTCGAGAGGATCAGGAGACTCTGCCGCGGCCGGTTGACCATGAGCGCCGTACTCGCGGCGAGGGTGTAGCCTTCCACCGACGCGGGTGTCAGCTCGATCAGCTCAAGGGCGGCTCGGAGGCGGCCCCAGAGATCTCCCCGCAGGTCGGCTCGGAGGCCGTCCACCACGGCCCGTTCAGCCGGGGTAAGCCAGCGCTCATGCGCCGCCAGACGCCGGAGCAGCGTGTCGGCCGCGGCCCAGTCGGCCAGGCGGGTCTGGATATACGCCTGCATGAGGAGCGGCGCCATGTACGAGGTATCGAGCCGCGACGCACGCCCCAGCCGGCGGAAGACGTCATTCAGGTCGTCGCGAAAAAAGCTTTCCCAGGCGCGGCTGACCTCGGTGTATGCCTCGTAGGATGGCGGAGCCCCCAGGGCAGCCGAAAACCCGCGGCTGGTGGTGTCGACCGCCGCTGCCACCGCTGCGACCACTCGCTGGCCCAGGGTGGCCACCAGGCTCGACGGCGTGGCGGCGGACCCGCTCACTGGCCCTACGGTGCGGATGATTTTGCCGCTGCCGGCATCGATGACCCGAATCAGGACCCGGAGCGTGTCTCCTTCCCGGAAAACGTCCCCCGAGAGCACGGTGCCCGAGCCGGTCTCCTCCGCAACGGCAATGGCGAGATTGCCATCCCGAAAGAGTGCCGGGATACGCTCCACGATGCGCCCCGCAACGGAAGCGGTGCGGGGATCCACCACCTCGAATTTGGTAGTGTGCATCAGCGCCTGAGCGATCCAGTCGGCGGCGAGGGCCCCCATGCCGGTGAGCGCGCTGTCGCCAGTATGGTTGGTGAGGGGAGCGACGACCACGCGGCGAGCCACCAGCGTGGGGGTGCTGCGAGTCAACAGCGTCAGCACACCCGCACGTTGCTGAGGGGGAGTTACCAAGAAAACTGCCGAGGCTGCGAGAACCACACCAACTCCACTGGTCAGTAGGGTCCTGGGCCATCTCGACCGGCGCCGTGGCTGGCCGGCCCGGGCGCGATGATAGGCCAGCGAGGTGGCAGCCATCGAGTCCTGGCTGGCCTTCAGCTCCCAGCTTTTGGCCGCCAGGCCGTGGAGAGCCTGCCGCCGGGGGGCGGAGAGCTGGTCGTACGTCACCCGATAGATCACCTCGTGGGTGAACTCGTACCATGAGCCGGCGTCCGGCCGCGATCGCACCATCCGTCGAGCCAGCAGTTCTTCGAGTCCCACACCGCAGGCGGTCGCGCCCAGCCCCGACACCAGGGGGATCATCTCGCTGTCGAAGGTTCTCCCCAGCACCGCCGCCGCCTCCAGCACCGCGCGCACGTCCGACTTCAGCCGGTCCAGCCTTCGCCGGACCACCTCCCGGAGGGTGGCCGGCAGGGGAATAGGTTTCGGATCGTCCATCGCTTCCAGCCGCCAGGCACCGGCATCCGTAGGCGAGAGCTGACCCTCGTCAACCAGTGCCGCCGTAAGCTCAATGGTATAGAAGGGATTTCCCCCGCCTTCGGCGTGCAGCCGCTGCGCCAGGTGGTGCCGGGTGGGAGGGGCCAACTCCAGCATCGAGGCCAGCAGGAGGTCAATGTCGCCGCGGCAGAGCGGTTGCAGCTTCAGCCGACGAATCCCGGCGCGGGAGGACAGTTCCACGTAGGCCGCGGTACGGTCTTCCCCCGTGCGGGCCGTTGCCAGGAACAAGAGCGCTCCCTCGATCCGGCCGGTTACCGCCATCAGCACCTGCTGGGTCTCGGGGTCGGCCAGCGGAAAGTCATCGAAGTAGAGGAGGACGGGGCGTTCCGCGGCGACGGCGCCGAGGACGTCCACCAATCCGTCCTCCAGCCCCCGGCCGTCGGAGGCCCGGGGGAGAGTAGGGAAGCGTTCGCGCAGGGAGGGGGCGAGGCGGGCCAGCTCTGCCAGAGCGCTGCCCGATGCCCCTGAGGCACCTGGTGCCGCTGCCAGCCCGATGGCCAGCTCGGCGAGCGGGTCGAGTGCGGTGTGGGGAGCAGTCTCGTAAGCCCGGACCTTCAGGATGGTCGGACGATCACGCTCAGACTCCAGTCGCCGCAGAAACTCCTCACATAACCGGCTCTTGCCGATGCCGGCTTCACCCTCCACCAGCATCGTTCCGGGCCTGCCGGCCCGCACCGCCCGCCAGAGCGCCTCGAGTTCGGCCAGCGCGGGGCCACGCCCGGTCAGGTCTGGTGTAAAGAGCGCGGCAGAGCCTGGGGTGCGGCGCCGCGTAGGGGTGCTGGCGCCCCGCTCCAGATCCGCTCCCAGCTTGAGAAAACCGGGGCTCGGGGCCAGATCCGCCGCACGCAGGTGGACGAGGAACGATGCGTGCAATGCCAGGGCGTCGGCGGTCTGGCCATTCAGGTGGGTGAGCTCAATGAGATGGTGGTGGCCCTCCTCCTCAGTGCTGAGGAGCTCGGTCCATCGCCTCGCCCATCCGATTCCCTGCGGCCAGTTCCCCTCGGCTCTCGCCTGCGCCACCAGCGCCCCCAACGCCTTGCGCAGGCTCCGGTGCAGGCTCTCACGCTGGGCGTCCAACCAGAGCCGGAAGTCTTCTCCACCCAGATGGTCTGCGGTCGGAAGAAACTCGCCCGTCCAGCAACCGACTGCTTCCTGCCATTGAGCGGCGGCCACGTGCCGCTCGAAGCGGGTGACATCGAAATCCACCGCTCCGGGAGTGAGGACCACCCGTTCGGTCTCGGCTACCAGTCCCGCGCCTACAATCCGCTTGAGCTCCAGCAGGATCTGGCGAAGCGACTGGCGTGCCCTGCCGCGATCCCGCTCGCGCCAGAAGAGGTCCGCCAGATCGTTCCGGCTGAGCGGCCGCGGTGACCGGGTAGCCAGGTACGCCAGCAGCGCCAGCGCTATCCGCGGGCTGGAAAGGCCGGCAGCTCGATCTCCCTCGAGCCGGAGCTCACCGAGGGTGTGGAGGACGACCATGGCCGTGCCTCATAACTGGCGCCGGGAGAAAAACTTGACGGTGGGGTTGACGGTGGCTTGCAGGGCGCCCGGTACTGTGATGCCGCCTGGTGGGAAAACCCATCCCGCCGGCCGCCGAGCAGACATCTCAGTCACCCTGGAGCAGCCGCAATGTCGATTCACACGCCGGAAGGCCGTGCGCGGGCCGGTGAGCGCTTCGAGTACTTCATGGTGCGCGTGACCCGATTCGAAGATGACCCGGATCGTGTTTCAGGCATGATCGAACGGCTCGGCTCCGGAGAAAAACAAAGCTTCGATACCGGCGAGCATCTGGTACAACTGGTCGGGGCCTGGTCTCGCGATCTGAACATGACGCCAGGGACGGACGACCGCAATGCCGTTCGATCGGGTACGGACGGGTCAGCAACCCCCACTGGGGTCTAGGAGGACCACATGCATCCCATTCGGCAGCTGCTGCTGGGCATCACCGTAAGTCTTTGTCTGCAATTCACTCTGCCGGCGGCCGCGGCCCAGTCGGAGGCCACCGACTCGACCCCCTCGGCCTCGACCACGCCCAAGAAGAAGGGGCTCTTCGGCAAGGTGAAAGGCCTGGCTAAGAACAAGATCGTCAAGACGGTCGCCAAGACGGCTTTGTGCACTGCGGTGCCGGGAGGGCAGGTGATTGCGGGCGCCCTGGATGCGGCGGAGACGAAGGACGTGGCTGGGGCCGCGACCACGGCCGCAGGCGGAAGTGGCAGCTGCATGCCGGGCCTGGGTGGGATGGGCGCGCCCTCCGCCGCCGAGGCGGCGGCGAGCGCAGCGGGTGCCGGGGCGCTCGGCGCAGGTGGTCCCGCGGTGGGGGTTCCCGGGCAGCCCACGGTTGGTATGCCGGGCATGGCGATCTCGCCCGAGCAGATGAAACAGATGCAGGAGCAGTACAAGAAGATGGGAATTGACGCCGCGCAGCTGCGCGCCATGCAGGAAATGATGGCCGGCATGCAAGGCGCCTCGGAACCGGCCGCAGCTGCCGACCAGCCCCAGCGGATCAGCGGGGCACCGGCGCTCAGCCGGGAAAAGGGCAAGATGCTGGTGCGGCATCTCCCCTGGGTGCAGGGAACCGCGGGGCTCCAGCCAGGCGGTGAGCCGATGTTCGGTATGGCCCTGCAGGAAGTGGGGGCCGCCATCCAGGCCACCTCCAAGCGCTACAAGATCGAAGCGCGAGTGGAGGAGCAGGGAGGAAAGTCTCAGAATCGGCTGCTGGCACAACAGCGGGCCGCGGCAGTGCTCGAGGGGCTCACCGCCCGGGGCGTGCCCGCCAACCGACTCAGCGTGTCTGCGGGCGGGGCCGATAAGGACCCCCGCATCGTCATTTCCGAAAGCAAATAAGCCACTCGAGGCAGCTGAGGAGGCAGGTATGCCTGGGACCGTGGTCAACCTCGTCGCATTGGTTGGGGTAATGATCTCGATAGGTGCGTCTTCCCTGGGCGGGCAACAACAGGTGCATGTCACGGTTGCCGCCGTGCCCAATCCGATCCCGCCGGGAAGCTGCGCGCGGATCGTCACCGACGTGAAAGACGAGCTGAATCGGCAGCTCACCCTGGAAAACGGTGTGCCGCTTCAATGGGCGTCCTACGACTACACCTCGTCGAATGGGGTGGACTTCGAATGGAGAGGAATTCCATCGGGTGAATTCGAGCTTTGTGCCAAGCCGGGGGTCGGGGCGGTAAGCACCCAGGTGACGGCCACCATCAAGGGCATGTCCTACCACGGGTCTACCATGGTGGCGGTTGGCGGGCCTTCGCCGGCCACGGTCCCCACGCAGCCCTATGTGCCTCCGGCAACCACGTACACGGGGCAGGCACCCGCGGCCGCAGGGCCCGCGGGAGGCGCGGCAGGCGCGGCTCCCGCGGCGGGAGGTTCGGCTCAGGCTGCCGGCGCAGCTGCGCCCGTC
>DASVGF010000003.1:0-23228 GCA_036379675.1 Gemmatimonadales bacterium
ATCCGGAGCACATGGCCAGCATGCTCGAGCACGCCGGGGTGACGGTTCGCCACCAGTTCGGCGACTACGAGGCAGCCCCGCTCACGGTCCACGCGCCGCGCACCATCCTCATTGGACAGGTCGGATGACGCTACGCTTCGTGCCGACACCGATCACCTCGGGGATCGATCTCCCCACACCTCGTGAGGGCGCCTTCGATTCCGCGCTGGCCGACGCCATCGTAGCCGCTCCCGGACGCGCCGCTCTCCTGGCGCGGTTGCAGGAACCGGGTGCCGTCGTGGTAACTACTGGCCAGCAGCCGGGGCTCTTCACCGGCCCGCTCTACACCATACATAAGGCGCTCTCGACGGCGGCGCTGGCCCGCGTGCTGGAGCGGCAGTGGCAGCGGCCGGTGGTACCGGTCTTCTGGGTGGCGGGAGACGATCACGACTTCGCCGAGGCCAGCCGGGTGACCTGGATTTCCGGCGAGGGGGGGCTCACCCACGCCGCCCTGCCGCCCCGGCCGGCCGATGCGCCACTGACGCCCATGTATCGTCAGCCCCTGGGACCCGAGATCGATACGCTGCTCGCGTCCCTCGCGGCCGACCTGGCGCCCTCCGAGTTTCGCGACAGCGCCCTCAACTGGCTGCGACGCCATTACCAGCCCTCCGCCACCATCGCGGGCAGCTTTGCGGGCGCGCTGGCGGAGCTGCTCTCGCCGCTGGGTATCGCGGTTCTCGACAGCACCCATCCGGCAGTCAAGCGCTCCGCCGCGCGCCACCTGGTGCGGGCACTCGGGCTCGCGCGCGACCTCGATCGCGACCTGGACCAGCGCTCCGAGGAGCTGCGGCTGGGGGGGGCCGATTCCGGGGTAACGGTCGGAGATGGAGCCAGCCTGGTGATGCTGGAGGGAACGCTCGGGCGGGACCGTCTCGTGGTCAGCGACGGCGGGTTCATGACCCGCCGGGGCCGGGAGAAAATCGAGCTGGCCGAGTTGCAGCGCATCGCCGCTGCCGAGCCCGGGCGGCTATCCCCCAACGTTCTGCTCCGACCGGTCATCGAGAGCGCGCTGCTGCCCACGGTGGCATACCTGGCCGGCCCGGGTGAGCTGCGATATCTGGCGCTGACGCCACCGATCTACCAGCGCATGCGGATTCCTCGCCAGCTCATGCTGCCGCGTTGGTCCGGCGTGGTGGTCGAGCCCCGGGTCGATCGCGTCCTCCAAAAGTTCAACATCGAGCTGGAGAGCCTGCTGGAACCGCCCGGGGTACTCGAAGCCCGGCTGGTTCGGTCCCAGCTCCCAGACGATGCCATCCGCAACATTGCGGCGCTCAAGTCCGCGCTCGAGGCGGGTTACGACAGCCTAGGCCGAAGCGCCGCCCAGATCGATCCGACTTTGACGCGCCCGGTCCAGAGCTCCAAGAACCAGGCGCTCTCGGGGATCCACGACGTGGAACGGAAAATGGTCCAACATCTGAAGAAGCGGCAGGAGGTCGAGCTGGGCCAGCTCGCCAGGGCTCGAACCTTGGTCTCGCCCGATCACAAGCCGCAGGAACGCGTGCTGACGATAGCCCCGTTCCTGGCTCGATACGGGCCGGGTATGATACTGGAGCTCACCGATGCCATCGAGGGCTGGTACGCCACCTCACTTGAGGGGGCGCTCAATCCCTCTTAGACTCGACCCATGTCGCTCATTGCACTGATCCTGATTGTGGCGCTCCTGATCCCCATCCTCGGGATCGTGGTGGACTCGCCCATCGGCCGTGCACTGGCGCGGCGCCTCGAGGGTCCCCAGCCGGCAACTCCCGCCCTGGGTGAGCTGGCCAAGAAGGTCGAGCTGCTGGAGGCGGAGGTGGACGATCTCATGCGGAGCGTGCAGGCCCTGCAGGATGAGAGCGCGTTCCTCCAACGCCTGCTCCAGGATCCCGCGCAGCGCTCCTCGCTTCCCCCACCGCGGTCTCCCTGAACGGTCAACCGGGTCGGCCCGGCCGGCCGGCGGCGGCTGTCGCCGCCGGCATCCTCCTGAGCCGGATTCTCGGCCTCGTCCGGAACCGGGTTTTCGCCCACTACTTCGGCACCTCCGCCGCGGCGGACGCGTTCAACGCCGCGTTCAAGATCCCCAATTTCCTGCAAAATCTCTTCGGCGAGGGGGTCCTCTCCGCCTCCTTCATCCCGGTCTATGCCAGGCTCCTGGCTGAGGAGGACGGGGAGGAAGCCAGGCGAGTGGCCCTGGCGGTGGGGAGTCTGTTGGCGCTCGGTACCGCGGTCGTGGTGCTTGCCGGAGTGCTGCTCACCCCACTCCTGGTTACGATCTTCACCCCTGGCTTCGAGGGGGAGCGACGGGAGGCCACCATCCGCCTTGCCCGGATCCTCTTCCCCGGGGCAGGCATATTGGTTCTCTCGGCGTGGTGTCTCGGGGTGCTCAACAGCCATGGCCGCTTCTTCCTGTCGTATTCGGCCCCGGTCCTCTGGAACCTGGCAATCATCGGCACCCTTCTGGGGTTCGGCGGCGATGCTCAGGGCTATCGCCTCGCCGAGATCGCTGCCTGGGGCTCGGTGGTGGGAAGCACCCTCCAATTCGGGGTTCAGCTCCCCACGGTGGGGAAGCTGCTGGGCGGTGTGGGGCCATCGCTCCGTCGAGGAGTGGCAGCCGCCCGCACCGTCTTGCGACACTCCGTCCCGGTGTTCGTGGGCCGCGGGGTGGTCCAGATCAGTGCCTACGTCGATACCATCATCGCCAGCCTCCTGCCGGTCGGTGCCGTGGCGGGCCTCTCCTACGCGCAGGTCCTCTACACCCTTCCGGTGAGCCTGTTTGGCATGTCGGTGTCGGCGGCCGAGCTGCCGGCCATGTCACGTGTGACCGGTGCGCAGAGCGAGCGAGAGGCGCAGCTCCGCGCCCGGCTGGAGGCGGGCCTCCGGCAGATCGCCTTCTTCGTGGTCCCCTCGGCGGTGGTTTTTCTGGCGCTGGGGGATGTCGTCGTGGGCGCGCTCTACCAGACCGGGGCCTTCACCCGGACCATGACAGTCTACGTGTGGACGATTCTCGCGGGGTCGTCGGTGGGCCTGCTCGCCTCGACCTGGGGTCGGCTCTATGCCTCGACCTATTATGCCCTGCAGGATACCCGGACCCCACTCCGGTTCGGCGTGGTGCGGGTGGCGCTGACGATTGGTCTGGGGTTCCTGTTTGCCATTCCTCTCCCGCCCCTGCTCGGTGTCGACCCGAGATGGGGCGCCGCGGGGCTAACTGCCTCGGCCGGCATCGCCGGGTGGGTGGAGTTCATCCTGCTGCGCCGCACCCTCGACCGGCGCCTCGGCCCAACCGGGGTGCCGGCGTCGTTGGTATGGCGTCTGTGGGCCAGCGCTCTCCTGGCAGCCGTGGCTGCCTGGGTAGTCAAACTGGCCATCCAGCACCGGCACCCACTGGTAGTGGCGTTATTTTCCCTGGGAATGTTCGGCATCACCTACTTCGCCATCACCGCCGAGCTCAAGATACCCGAATCCCGGCGGGTGCTGACGAGGATACGGAAATTCAGGAAGTAGTGTGACGGGAATCCATGACCTCTCCCCCCATTCCCGACGTACTCCAGCGGAAGCTTGACACGCTTCCGGAGGGACCCGGTGTATACCTCTGGCGGGGGGCCGAGGGGGAAGTGTTGTATGTAGGAAAGGCCAAACGCCTCCGCAGCAGGGTCCGCAGCTACTTTGCCACCGATTTTCCCGACAGTCCCCGGAATCGCCTGCTCCAGCGCCTCATCGCCGACGTCGACACCATCGTAGTGCCGAGCGAGGCGGGATCGCTCATTCTCGAGAACAATTTCATCAAGGAGTACCGTCCCCGCTTCAATGTCCGGCTCAAGGATGATAAGAGCTATCCCTCGATTGCGGTGACGCTGAGCGAATCCTTTCCCCGGGTGCTGGTGACGCGAAAGCGGGACATTCCGGGGGCACGGTATTTCGGGCCGTATACCGACGTGGGGCAGCTGCGGCGCACGCTGGCGATCATCCGGCGGCTCTACACCGTGCGCAGCTGTCAGGACCGGCTCCCGGAGGAGCGGCGGGAGCGGCCCTGCCTCGACTTCTACATCGGCCGCTGCCAGGCGCCTTGTGTGGGCTGGCAGGACATCCCCGAGTACCAGCGCATGGTCACGGACGTCGTTCATTTCCTCGAGGGCAGGACCCAGGACGTCCGCACCAGGGTGCGAGAGGCGATGCTCGAAGCCAGCGAGCGGGAAGACTATGAGCGGGCCCGCGAAATGCGCGACGCGCTACGCTGGCTCGACCGCCTGGACGAGCCGCTGAGCGTCGAAGTCCTGGGGAAGGGTGACGCCGATGTGATCGGGTATGCCCGCGACGGCGACGACGCGGTCGGTGTCCACATCCGGGTGCGTGAAGGGCGGGTGGTCGCCCGGGATCACCGCTTCCTGGAAGGTGTCGAGGAAGAGGAAGACAGCGCGGTTCTGAGCGCCTTCCTCGTGCGCTATTACGTTCCAGCTGAGGAGCGGGCCCGGCGCCTGGTATTGCCGTTTCCACCGGACGAATGGGACACCCTTCGCGAGCTTTTGCCGGACACCGATTGGACCGTGCCTCAACGCGGCACGGCGCAGCGCTGGATCGAGCTGGCGGATCAGAACGCCAGGCATCTGCTCGAAAGTCTGCGCATCGAATCGTTCGAAACGGAAGAGCGCTCCGAAGACCCGGTGTACGCCTTGGGACGGGACCTCGGCCTCAGCATCGTGCCGCGCGGCTTCATCTGCATCGACATCTCGCACAACCAGGGACGCGATACCGTGGGCTCCCTCGTCTGGTTCGAAGCCGGGCGGCCGCGCAAAAGTGAGTACCGCAAGTTCAAGATCCGAGGACTGGGCCAACAGGACGACTATGCGGCCATTCAGGAGGTCCTCACCCGCTACCTCACCCGTCGCAGGGACGAGGCGCTGCCCTTGCCTGACCTCATCGTGATCGACGGCGGCAAGGGACAGCTCAGCGCCGCCCTGGAAGCGGCGAGCCGGCTCGGCATGAGTGAGCTGCCGATCGTGAGTTTGGCCAAACGGGAGGAGGAGGTCTTTCTCCCCGGGCGGCCCGAGAGCGTCCGGCTGCCGCGACGCAGTCCCTCCCTGAGGCTGCTGCAGCGGGCCCGGGACGAGGCACATCGCTTCGGGCTGGCCTACAACCGCAAGCGGCGGACTCAGCGGACTATTACATCCGAGCTGCTCAGCATCCCCGGCGTCGGCCCCACGAAGCGCCGCCGCCTGCTGGAGCGGTTCGGGAGCCTTGCCGGGGTGAGATCGGCCTCGGTGTCAGAGCTGGCTTCGGTCCCGGGCTTCTCCGCCCGGCTGGCAGAGCGGATCCTCGATCATCTCAAGGACCATTAACCGCCGCCGCGGCGTCCCTACCATCTGCCCGCCCGTCCCGACATATTCTAAGTCTATGCGCGATGGACGCTTTGCGATTTTGGATCCGGCTGCCGGAATCAGCGGTGACATGCTGCTGGGTGCCCTGGTGGCGGCCGGCGCCGAGCCGGGGTGGCTGCGCTCGCTGCCGGCGAGGCTGGGGATCCCCGAGGTGACTATCACCATCGGAACCGTGGACCGCTGCGGGGTGCGCGCCACCAAGGTGGACGTGGTTCTGCCCGATGGCTCGCGAGAAGAGCCCTCGACCGCGCATGACCACCATCATCCGCCCAGCCATGGGGCTGGAAACGGGCACGGGCCGCATCGTCACATCGGCGATCTGATCGGAATTATCGAGCGGGCGAAGCTTTCCGACTGGGTGCGCCAACGGGCAGTACGCGCCTTCGAGCTGCTCGGGGAAGCGGAAGGGCAGGTCCATGGTATGCCCGCCGCCGAGGTTGCCCTCCATGAGGTCGGTGCCCTGGACGCACTTGTCGACATCGTCGGCGGCATCGAAGGGTTTGAGCAGCTGGGAGTCACCCAGGTTTACAACCGCCCGATCGCAGTGGGCAGCGGATGGATTCGGGCGGCGCACGGGGTCATGCCGGTTCCCGCGCCCGCGACTTCCATCCTGCTCGAGGGAGCAGATATCGGCCCCAATGGCCCGGTCGTCGGCGAAGCTACAACCCCCACGGGCGCCGTTCTGCTACGGGTGCTCTCCGAGGGCACTCCGCCGCCCCGGTGGCGCGCCGCGGCTGCGGGGGCGTGGGGCGCGGGCGGTCGGAATCCGGAGACCTACCCCAATGCGCTGCGCCTGATCCTGGCGACAGCCGTGCCGGAGGCGGGCGAGGTGGTTCTGCTGGCCACGGACCTCGACGATCTGAGCCCCGAGTACCTTGATCCCTTGAGGGACGCCCTCTTTCAGGCGGGAGCCCTCGACGTGCAGGTCTGGACCACGCAAATGAAAAAGGGTCGGGCCGGCTTCCGCATTGAGATCACGGTAGGGCCGGCAGAGGCCGATCGAGTGGGTGAAGCGCTCTTCCGCCATAGCACCACCGCGGGCTTCCGCCGGCAGCGGGCGGAGCGGGTAACGTTGGCGAGGCGGGAAGTAGAGGTCACAACCGCTGAGGGAGAGGCCATTCGGGTCAAGGTTCTCGAGGGGCCGGATGGACCGAGAGTCAAGCCGGAATATGAAGATGTTGCTGCACTTGCGCGCCGCACAGGCCGTCCCGCACACGAGGTGGCAAGGGACTTGCAATCCCGGGCGCTTCGAGTGGTTAGCCGCGAGCCCGTGGGCCCCAACAAGGAGACGTGACGAGTGACCATCAGAATCGCGTTCGCCGGCATCCTTTTGAGCCTCACCGGTACCACAGCACTGGCCCAGAACACCCGGGTCATCAGTGGATTGCCGTCCCGATATATCGCCCCGACCTGTCAGCTCAAGGCGGGCCACTTCAAGGTCCAGAGCGGCGCCACATACCTGAAAACCGGCATCGAGACGCCGGTGGCCGAGAATCGGGCACGGGCCCTGACTAACGGCAAGAAGGTGATCCTCGAGGCGCTGCAGCAGAACCAGCAGGACAAGAACCCCGCCGCCTGGTACTACCTCGGCAGGATCAGCCTGCAGCAGGGCGACCTCGTCGGCGCTGACACGGCGCTCGCCAAGGCAGAGGAGCTGTTGCCCGGCTGCAAGGAGGACATCAGCAAGGTCCGCTATACCGGATGGGTGCCGCTGGTCAACGCCGGTATCGAGTTCAGCAAGACCGAGAAAAACGACTCGGCGCTCGCCTTGTACCGGGAGGCCAACACGATCTATCGCGACAAGCCGGTGGCGTTCCTGAATGCCGGCGTCATCTTCGCCAACGCCAATAACGCCGACAGCGCCATCGTCTATTTCCAGAAAGCGTCGGAGATCGCGGAGCGCACCAACTCCGTCGAAGACCGGAATGCCGCCACTCGCAACTGGGGCGCATTGCTCCAGCGGGCGGGCCGTCATCAGGACGCGGTTCCGGTACTCGAGAAGTATGTCGGCTGGGTTCCCGCCGACAAAGAAGTGAAGCGGGCCCTGGCCAGCTCCTACCGGGCCACCGGCCAGAACGACAAGGCCGAAGTCATCGAGAAGGAAGTCGGGGCGGCGCCACCCGCCGCGGGTCAGCCGGGCGCGGCCGCCGGAACGGCGGGTCAGATGAACACCGCCATCGAGCTCTATAACCAAAAGAAGTACGCCGAGGCCGCCGCGGCGTTCGAGCAGGTGCTGGCGGTAGAGCCGAACAACCGTGATGCGCTGTACGGCCTCTCCAATGCCTATGTCGGGTTGAAGAGCCCCAAGCTGGCCGACGCCGCGGGCAGGCTGGTTGGCATCGAGCCGCTCAACGACGATGCGGTCCGGATGCTGGCCAACGGCCAGCGGCTGGCCAAAAAGGAAACGCTGGCCAACAAGACCGCCGTACAGCTGCTGGCCATGCCGACCACCGTCAAAGTGACCCAGTTCGCTCCCACCGCCGAGGGCGCCACGATTACCGGGACCGCCACCGGGCGCGAGGGAGTAACGGCACAGGGGAAGCCGCTCGTGCCCAAGCCAATGACGCTGATCTTCGAGTTCCTCGACGCCAAGGGGGCGGTCGTCGCCAACCAGGAAGTCGCCATCCCGGCGGTGAAAGCCGGAGAGTCGCAACCGGTGGAGGCCAAGGCCCAGGGAGCCGGGATCGTGGCGTGGAGGTACAAGCAGAAGTAACGGAGGATGTCCGATGGCAGGAGTTCGTTCGGAGCATGCGCCGGGCAGCGGTCTGACGACCACCAAGGCCCCGTTCATCGAGCAGGCACAGGAGGAGGGACGGCTGTACATCCATCAGCCGTACGAGCTCTACTCCGACGCCAATCATGATGCGTGGCGGAGACTCTTCTCCCGGATGGAAGACCGGTGGCGGCGGTATGCCAACCCCCGCTTCCTTCAGGGAATCGACAGCCTGTGCTTCAACCCGGAGCGGGTACCCCGGCTGGAGGACGTCAATCGATTTCTCAGTCCGCTCACCGGCTTCAAAGCGAAGCCGGTGAGCGGCTACATTCCTTCCTTCCTCTTCTTCAATTCTCTGCGCAACCGCGAGTTTCCCACCACCATCACTATTCGGGACGGGGCCACGCTGGACTACCTGCCCGAGCCGGACATTTTCCACGACATCGCGGGCCACGTGCCAATGCATACCGACCGCGCCTTTGCCGACACCCTGGTGCGATTCGGCGACTGCGCGCACACGGCCGCGGAGATTGTCGCCGGAATACGGGACGAGAAGGAAAAAATCCGGCGCGTCACCAGCATCTTCAAGGCCATGGCCCGGTTCTTCTGGTTCACGATCGAATTCGGGCTGATGCGGGGGGGCGGCGGGCTGCGGGTATACGGCAGCGGGCTCCTCAGCTCCTATGGGGAGATCGCACACGCGATCGACTCACCGGAGGTGCAGCGCTATCCGATGCAGCTCGAATGGGTGATCAACCAGTACTTCGAAATCGACCATTATCAGCCGCTCCTCTTTATCGTGGATTCCTTCGACCACCTGTTCGACCTGGTGGGCGAGCTGGAGCGATGGATGCGGCAGGGTCGCCTCGACAACGTCTCCCCGGGCGAGCCGGCCATCAGCGAGCCCGATCTGCGGAGCTTCCTGGAAGCCTCGGCCTCCAAGTAGCCTCTTTTCCTTCTGCCTCCTCAGCCTTACATTTTCCCCCGATTCCGCGGGCGTAATTCAGTGGTAGAATGCCAGCTTCCCAAGCTGGACGTCGCCGGTTCGAGTCCGGTCGCCCGCTCTGTCCGACCCTCTCCCGCCTATTCATTCATTTTTCACAACCGGTTCATCAAGGCTGCCTAGATTGGCTTGCGCCCCTGCCGCAGCGGTCGGCCGGGCCGTGCGGGGCAACACAGCGAAAGGCCCCCGGGCCTTGAGATTTTCGGGGTGTTTCCCGTTTGGCGGATGGGCCACGGCCCGTTTAGCCTTCCCGTGGCGCGGGCGCAACGGCCTCTCAACTGGTGCGTCTTGCATTAACGCAAGCCGTTGTGGGGCTGTGGCTTGCACCTTGAGAATCCGAGCGCCCGGCGGCCCGGTACCTGCGTAGGACCGAGCCCGGGCAATGGACTTTGACCTTTTTGGCGGCTCAGCCGGCCGCCCATGGTAACCATGACTCGTATCTGGCAATTCCGCTCGTGGGCCCTGGCAGCGCTCCTCGCCATCAGCGTGATACGCTGCGGCGGCGGAGGCACTCCTCCGACTACCCCAACCCAGATCGCTGTCGTCAGCGGTGATGGGCAGACCGGCCGTATCGACCAGCCCCTGGCCGATGCTCTGGTAGTGGCCGTCACCGACGAATCCGGCAATGCGGTGCCTGGTGTCAGCGTCACGTGGGCGGCCCAGGGCGGAGGCAGTGTGTCCGCCACCTCTACGGAGACCGGGTCGAGCGGTCAGGCCTCGGTAACGCGCATTCTCGGGCCTACCGTCGGCCAGCAGACTACCACAGCGACTGTCGCCGGACTCCAGGGCTCCCCCGTCACCTTTACATCAACCGCGATCGAAGGCAACCCCACCGGTGGCATTGTGATCACCACGAATCCTCCGGTGGCCGCGCTGACCAGCGAGGTCTTCGATCCGGTGGTGCAACCGGTAGTCACGGTGACCGGCCAGGGTGGTACGCCGGTCGCCGGCCAGGAGGTAACCGTGAGCCTTGCCTCCGGCAGCGGAAGCCTGGAAGGCAAGACGACGGCTACGACCGACGCCAATGGCACGGCCCGCTTCACCGACCTGGGCATCAACGGAACCGGCGACCACACCCTGGAGTTCACGGCGGGTACGGCCCGTGTGACCTCTTCCCCGGTGAGTGTCTCCGCGCTGCCGGCTGAGGCCACGACCGGCAAATGGGGACCGGTCGTGCCGTGGGACATCGTGCCGCTGCACATGAACCTGCTCCCCAACGGGAAGATCTTCGCCTGGGGCAAGACCGATGTCGCCGACACAATGGGAATGCCACGAATCTGGGACCCCTCCAGCGAGTCTCCCAGCCAGGCTCGTGAGATCCACGTCGATGACATGCTGTTCTGCGCCGGGCACACTCTGATGCCGGACGGCCGCCTGATGGTGAACGGCGGCCACTTCATGGACGATGCCGGGATCAAGGTCACCTACTTCTTCGATCAGAACGGGAACCCGAGCAAGGGCCCCGACATGACCTACGGTCGCTGGTATCCGACCCTGACCGTGCTGGAGGATGGACGGGTGCTCACGATGGCCGGACGCAACGAGGCCGGCAGTGTGGTGCGGACCCCGGAGATTTGGGATGGAGCTGGGTGGACCCAGCTACCGGGGGCGGGCACTCTGGAGATTCCGTACTATCCCCGGAATTTCGTCGACCCCAAGAATGGAATGGTTTTCAACGCCAGCGAGCGGGTACAATCGCGCTGGTTCGATGTGGATGGCACCGGCGTCAACGGCGGCCGGGGCCGCTGGATCAACGGCCCGTCGCACATTTATGGGTTCAACCGGGACTATGGCTCGGCGGTGATGTATGATGCCGGCAAGATTCTGGTGGTGGGCGGAGGGGGTCATACCAGCTGGCCGACCCCAGATCCGAAAGCAGCCGAGCCCACCGCGACGGCCGAGATCATCGACCTCAACGCCGCGTCGCCTACCTGGCGCAGCACCGATCCGATGTCCACGCCCCGGCGCCATATGAATGCGACGGTGCTGCCCGATGGCCAGGTGCTCGCCACCGGCGGCACGCGCGGCGGTGGGTTCGTCAACATCAACGAAGCACTGGCGGTCAAGACCGCCGAGGTGTGGAACCCGAGGACGGGCCGCTGGACCACCCTTTCGGCCAACAGCGTCATGCGGGTTTACCACTCGGTGTCGTTGCTCCTGCCTAACGGCACCGTGCTCCATGGCGCCAGTGGGGATGCCATGGCGGGCACTATTCCAGTGCCGCCGGAACGGAGCCACGAGATCTTCGAGCCGCCCTACCTGTTCAAAGGTGCGCGGCCCTCGATCACGTCGGCGCCGGCAACGGTGTCCTACGGTCAGACGTTCTCGGTGCAGACACCAAACGCCGCACAAGTCACCGACGTGCGGTGGATCCGGTTGGGGGCAGTGACGCATGCGTTCGACATGAGCCAGCGGGCCAACACGCTGACCTTCAGGGTGGGCAACGGGGCGGTCGAGGTGGATGCTCCCGGCGGCGCCAGGCTCGCGCCGCCGGGTCACTACATGCTGTTTGTCCTGAATCGCAACGGCGTGCCGTCGGCCGGAAAGATCCTTCAGATCCAGTAGCTCAGTCGTCAGATCGTGCCAGGGACCTGATCCCGGCAAACACGGCAAGTCCCAACCCAGCGGCGATGAGCGCCTTTCCCGGCGACATCGCCGCTCTGGTGTACAGGCTCGACCGCATCACATGCCCCGGGTAGTTGCCTCGCTCCCGGCCTCCCCCGGACCCCGGCGCATAGAGGTTATCCGGGCGCTCGCCGGCCGGGGTGTCAGAGCGCTGAGCATCAAACAGGGCGCGCTCCATGTAGAAGTCCGTAAGGCGGGGGAGCGCCGACCCGAGCGCGGTGATCAACCGGCCGCCCCCGCCGATGGTAATGTCGCGGATAGGATGCTCGGCAGCCCGGAGGATGGCGTTGGCCACCACCTCCGGCGCATACACCGGCGCCGGGGGCTTGGGCTCGACCGGCATGTAGTTCTTGGCGTGCTGGAAGTACGGGGTGTCGATGGTTGAAGGCTTGATCAGCGTCACCGAGATCGGGGCGCCTTCCTCCTCGAGCTCCATACGGAGCGCATCGGTGAACCCCTTCACCGCATGCTTCGAAGCGGAGTACGCTCCCTGGAGCGGAATGGCTCGATCGGAAACGACGCTTCCGATGTTGATGAGCGCCCCTCCATTGCCGCCCATTCGTGCCACCGCTACCCGGGCCCCGTACACCGTCCCCCAGAAGTTCACCTCGAACAGCTGGCGCATGTCCTCGATCGCGACCTCGGTGAGCCGGCCGTAAAACGACACCCCGGCGTTGTTGACCCAGGTGTCCAGAGCGCCGAACTCCGCGATAGCCGTGGCGCCCAGGCGCTCAACATCAGCCAGGTTCGATACGTCGGCCATGACCGCGCGAGCTGTCCCGCCCCGCTCCCGGATTGCTGCCACGGTCTCCTGGAGCTCGGCGTCGTTGCGGGAGCAGAGAACTACCCGCGCCCCCCGGTCGGCGGCCCGCTTGGCGGTCACCAGACCGATGCCACTGGTCGCTCCCGTGATCACCAGGACCTGATCTTCCAGCCGCTTCAGCTTGAGTTTCATTGCTGCCCCCGTCGAGTCGGTGAAGGCCTCGCCCAAGTATAGCCTCCGAGGCTTGAATGTGGCTGCCCGGGAGGAGATCTTTCCTGGCTTTCCTGGGAGGCGGCCGCCTTCCAGATGCCTCTCAGATGGTGCGTATGATCCGAGTGACCGCCGTACATCCCGACTCGATTGCAGCGGAGCTGGGGCTCCGAGAGGGCACCGAGCTCCTGTCGGTCAACGGCCGTGAGCTGGAAGATTTCCTCGATTGGGAGTTTCTGACCGCAGAGGAGGAGTTCCTCCTCCACGTGCGGCAACCCGATGGGGAGGAGATCGAGTTCGATATCCAGCGGCCGCTCAGCGAGCCGATCGGGGTCGCTCTCGAAGCGGCGCGCATCCGCCGCTGCGCCAACCGATGCGATTTCTGCTTCGTGGATGGCCTGCCGGACGGGCTCCGCGAGGTACTCTATATCCGCGATGACGACTATCGGCTCTCCTTCCGCTACGGCAATTTCGCCACCCTGACCAATCTGAAGCCGCACGACGTGGACCGGATCATCGAGTACCGGCTGTCACCGCTCTACGTCTCCGTGCACGCGACCGACCCGACGATCCGGCGCTACCTGCTGCGGAACCCGACGGCACCGGAAATCCTGCCGCAGCTCCGCGCCTTTGCCGATCATGGCATCGAGTTCCATACCCAGATCGTCATGTCGCCCGGGGTCAACGATGGTCCGGTGCTGCGGCAGACGCTCCAGGAGCTGTACGAATTCGGCCCCGCGATCCTCGGGTGCTCGGTGGTGCCGGTCGGGCTCACCGAGTACTCCAAGCATCACCTGGTGCGCGAGCCGACGATGCAGGAGTGCCGAGCCGCCATCGAGCTCATCGACGAGCGGGCGGCGATCGCGCGGGCGGAGCGGGGCATCCATTGGGCATTCGGCGCCGACGAGCTCTACCTGCGCGCCGGGGTAGAGCTGCCGCGGGCGGAGATCTACGACGGCTTCGAACAGGTCGAGAACGGGGTGGGGTCGGTTCGATGGCTGCAGCAGCGGATCGCCGGCGTAACCGCATCCCTGCGAGGCTGGGAAGGCAAGCGCATCGCCGTCGTTACCGGCACTGCCATGGGGCCGCTCATGCCCCTGGTTCTGGAACCGCTGGCGCGGCTCACCGGAGCCTCCTTCGAGCTGATGCCGCTGGTGAATACGCTGTTCGGGCCCCGCGTCACCACGGCCGGCCTCCTTCCCGGTACGGCTTTGCAGCAGGCGCTCCAGGGCCGCCATGATCTGGATCTCGCGCTTCTTCCGGGCGAGTCGGTCAACGACGAGGGGCTCTTCATCGACAGCATGGGTCTCGACCTGCTGGCGGGCACGGTGCCCGTCGAGGTGCGGGTCTCCCGGGACTTCGCCGACGCGCTCCAGGCTCCCGTCGCGGCATGAGCAAGCCCACCGTCGCCATTGTCGGGCGGCCTAACGTCGGGAAGTCCACGCTCTTCAACCGGATCCTCGGCGGCCGAAAGGCCATCGTCTCCGAGCGCCCCGGCACTACCCGCGATCGCCACTTCGGCGACGCCGAGTGGCAGGGGCGGCGATTCTGGGTGGTGGATACCGGCGGTCTGGTTCCCGAGTCGGAGGATTCAATGGACCGGGCCATCCGGCGCCAAGTGGAATTCGCGCTGGCGGAATCGGACGTCATTCTTTTCCTGGTGGACGGCAGGGAAGGGCTCAACCCGGTGGACCGGGCGATCGCTGAACGCCTGCGCAAAGCGGGGCGACCGGTCCTGCTTGCCGTGAACAAGCTGGACAACCTGGAGCAGAGTACCGAACAGTACGGCTTCTACTCGCTGGGTTTCGGCGATCCGGTAGGGGTGAGCGCGGCGGTCGGGAAGGGTAGCGGCGATCTGCTCGATGCGGTGGTCGAGCGGCTCCCGCCCTACGACCCGGCCGAGGCCGAGGAGACCATCAACGTGGCGGTGGTGGGACGACCCAATGTCGGAAAGTCATCGATCGTCAATCGGCTGCTGGGAGAAGAGCGTTTGGTGGTGGCGCCGCAGGCCGGAACTACCCGCGACGCGATTGATTCAATCTTGCGCTTTCAAGGTAAAATACTCAACTTCATTGACACCGCAGGCTTACGTCGCAAGGCTAAAGTAGAAGATGATCTGGAGTTCTACTCCTCCCTCCGCACGGAGCGCGCGATCGAGCGGGCCCAGGTGGCCGTCCTCGTGGTGGATGCCACGGTGGGACTTCACAACCAGGACCTGCGGATTGCCACCCAGGCCTGGGAAGAGGGTGCCGGGCTCATCGTCCTGGTGAACAAGTGGGACCTGGTGGCGGAAAAGGACGCCAACACAGCACGGCAGGGGCAGGAGGCGCTCATCGCCAAAGCGCCGTTCCTGCGGTATGTGCCGTTCCTGTATGTCTCGGCGCTGACCGGGCAGCGGGTGCGGAAGGTTCTCGACCTCATCATCGAAGTAGCCGAAGGACGAGAGCGCCGGGTCCCGACGGCCGAGGTGAACAAGGTGCTCGCCAGCCTGATCGAGCGCAACGCGCCACCGCAGAAGCCGGGTGAGGAGGTCAAGCTGCTGTATGCCTCTCAAGTAGGGACCGCTCCGCCGACGCTCGCCATTGTGAGCAACCGGCCTGAGGAGGTGCCCGAGTCGTACCAGCGCTACCTCGCGCACGGGTTCCGCGAGGCCTGGCCGTTTACCGGCTCCCCGCTTCGCCTCAAGTTCACCAGACGAGGATCGCGGCGCTGATGGCCGAATCGCTGCTCTGGTTGCTCGCCTCGTACCTGCTTGGTGCCATTCCCACCAGCCATCTGGTCAGCCGGACTTTCGCAAGAATCGACCTTCGCCAACACGGCAGCGGCAATCTGGGCGCCACCAATCTGTACCGCGTCCTGGGCTGGAAGTACGCCGTCCCCGTCGCACTGTTCGACATCGCCAAGGGAGCCATTCCGGTGCTGGTCTTTGCCCCGCGAGGCTCCAGCTCTCCGCTCTTTCCCCTGGCGTGTGGCGCCGCGGCCATTGCAGGCCACGTGTTTTCCGTCTTCGTGGGATTCAAGGGTGGCAAGGGGGTGGCCACCGCAGCGGGGGTAATGGTGGGTCTCACGCCGCTGGCGTTGGGGGTTGCCGCTGTGGTCTGGGCCGTGCTGGTCCGGCTCACCGGTTACGTCTCGCTCGGGAGCATCGCGGCGGCGGCGGTGCTTCCGGTTGCGGTGTATTGCTTCGAGGGGCCGGTTGAGCCGGCGGTGCTCTGGGTCACGATCGCAATTGCGGCCGGGGTCATTCTGCTTCACCGCCGCAATATCCAACGGCTGCTCAAGGGAACCGAGAACCGCTTCGGTCGCAGGGCCACCAGCGCTCCGCCGGCATGACTTCGATCGCGGTGCTGGGAGCCGGCAGCTGGGGCACCACCCTCGCCAACCTGCTCGCAGCCAAGGGTGAGCGGGTAAAGCTCTGGGCCTACGAGCGCGAGGTGGTCGAAGCCATCAACCGCACGCATGAGAACCCGGTGTTCCTTGCCGGTGTTCGTCTGGAGCCGGCTCTCAGGGCTTACGGCGACGCGCGGGAGGCCGTGGCTGGCGTGCCAGTGATCGTGTCCGTGGCCCCGAGTCATGCGGTAAGAAGCGTCATCCGCGGCCTCGAAGGATGCGTGGAGCGGGACACCCTGGTGGTGAGCGCAACCAAGGGAATCGAGACCGACACGCTGGCGCTGATGTCCAACGTGTTCGAGGAATGCCTGCCCCAGGTCCGGTTCGCCGCGCTATCAGGGCCCAGCTTTGCACAGGAAGTGTGTGAGGGGCAGCCCACGCTGGTGGTCGCAGCCTCCCGGGACGAGGCTACCGCGCGGGACGCTCAGCGCATCTTTGCCACCCCGAAGTTCCGGGTGTACTCGCACAACGACGTGGTTGGAGTAGAGCTCGCAGGCGCGCTCAAGAACGTCATCGCCATCGCCGCCGGCATACTCGAGGGACTCGGCATGGGGCACAACCCGCGCGCGGCGCTCATTACCAGGGGGCTCGCCGAGATCACCCGGCTGGGCCTGGCACTGGGAGCGAGCCCGCTGACGTTTGCCGGCTTGGCCGGCATGGGCGACCTGATCCTGACCACCACGGGCAGCCTGAGCCGCAACCGCGCACTCGGCGTGGCGCTCGCTGAGGGCCAGACTCTGGAGCAGTACCGGGCCATGCACCGCAGTGTGGCCGAAGGAGCTAACACCTCCAAGGCCGGGGCTGCCTTGGGGCATCGTATGGGGGTGGAGCTTCCCATCATCGAGAAAGTCTGTGAAGTTCTGTTCAGCGGAAAGGGTGCTCGGGAAGGCATCGCCGAGCTCATGGCACGTGAACTCAAGTCGGAGCAGTGGAGATGACAGCCACCCGACCACCGGTCCAGGAATTCTATTCCATCGGCGAGGTCTGCTCGCTCACCGACCTCAAGCCGCACGTACTCCGCTACTGGGAGAGCCAGTTTCGCTTTCTCAACCCCGCCAAGAACCGGTCCGGCAACCGGGTCTACAAGGGGCGGGAAGTGGAGCTGATCATGCTGGTGAAGCACCTTCTCTATACCGAGAAGTTCACCATTGACGGGGCGCGCCAGCGGATTGACCACTACCGCCGGACCGGCGAGCTCCGGGTCTCGGCCCGGCGTGCGTTCGAGACGGAGATGGCGCAGGAGGTTCGCACCACCCTCGAGGAAGCCATCCAGATCCTTGAAGGAAAGATTCCGCCAAAGAAGGCCGAGAATCCTCCGCGGCCATGAACATCCTCGTCAGCAACGACGACGGCGTACTGGCTCCCGGAGTCGCGCTGCTGGCGGATGTGTGCCGGGAAGTCGGTAACGTCACCGTCGTCGCTCCCGACCGGGAACAGAGCGGCACCTCGCATTCCCTCACCCTGCACCGCCCGCTGCGGCCCACGCGCCGCCCCGACGGCGGCTGGCAGATCGACGGCACCCCGACCGACTGTGTGATGCTGGCCATCCAGGCCCTCATGCCGGAGCGGCCGGACTTCGTGTTTTCCGGAGTGAACCACGGCCCCAACATGGGTGAGGACGTGCTTTACTCGGGTACGGTTGCCGCGGCCATGGAGGCGGTGACCCTCGGCGTGCCGGGCATCGGCATCTCCTTCGCCGGTCACCAGCCGGAAACTATGGCGACGTACAAGCCCCTGCTGCTCGAGCTGGTGCAGCGTATCACCCGGGTCAAAGATTTTCCGGAGCAGATGCTGCTCAACATCAATCTGCCGCGGGTGCCGGCCTCGGAAGTCAAGGGCATCCAGGTGACCAAGCTGGGGAGCCGCTACTTTTCGGAGTCGCTCACCCGGATGAAGGATCCGTGGGGCCGCGAGATCTTCTGGATCGGCGGCGGCACCATCACCTGGACCGGCGGCGAGAACTCGGATCACCTCGCCGTCGCGGAAGGCTACGTGTCGGTCACGCCGCTGCACATGGATCTCACCAATTACTCTCTCATCGAAACGGTTCGCGGATGGTCGCTGGAGGGGTAGGGGAGGGCGACAGCTACGGAGGCTACCGTGGGCGGCTGGTAGAAACCCTCCAACGCAAGGGCGTTCGGGATCTCGCGGTGCTGCGGGCGGTGCGAATGGTGCCCCGGCATCTTTTCGTGCCGGAGAGCGTGCGCCACCGGGCCTACGACGACGTCGCGTTACCCATCGGCAGCGGACAGACGATCTCCCAGCCCTACGTGCAGGCCCGCTACCTGGAGCTGATCGGGCTGACCGGCCAGGAGAAGGTGCTCGAGATCGGCACCGGATCCGGCTATCAGACGGCCCTGCTGGGCCTGCTGGCGAGCATGGTGTTCAGCGTGGAGCGGGTGGCGGGTCTGGCCGCGAGCGCGAGGACCGCGTTGCAGGCGGCGGGGATCAGGAACGTCACTGTTCTGGTGGGTGACGGGACCCTCGGCTGGCGCCCCTTCGGGCCGTACGACGCCATCCTGGTCTCCGCCGCCTCACCGGAAGTGCCGGCGCCGCTGGTGGAGCAACTGGCGTCCGGCGGGCGCATGGTCATCCCGCTAGGCGACCGCGCGTCGCAAATACTGACCCTGGTCGAGCGGCAGGGCGACGGAATCCGGTCAAGCACCATAGCCGACGTCCGCTTCGTGCCGCTGGTCGGCGAATTCGGCTTCCAGGAATAGACTACGGGAGATCATGCATGGAGTGGTTGCGCACGTTCGTCGATTTCTTTCTGCACCTGGATCAGCACCTGAGCCAGATCATCTCGACATACGGGGTCTGGACCCACCTCATCCTGTTTCTCATCGTCTTTTGCGAGACCGGACTCGTCATTACACCCTTCCTCCCGGGCGATTCGCTGCTCTTCGCGGCGGGAACCTTCGCCGCGCTGGGGGCCCTCGACCTGTGGCTGGTAGTCATTCTCCTGATCGTGGCCGCAATCATCGGCGACACGGTGAACTACTGGGTGGGTGCCTTTATCGGTCCTCGGGCATTCCGGGGGGACATCCGGTTCCTTCGAAAGGAATACCTGGACCGGACCCATGCGTTCTATGAAAAGCACGGCGGGAAGACCATTATCCTGGCCCGCTTCGTCCCGATCATCCGGACGTTTGCCCCCTTCGTGGCGGGGGTGGGCGCGATGAGCTATCCGAAATTCATCACGTACAACGTGGTAGGGGCCGTGCTCTGGGTGGGACTGTTCGTCTTGGGTGGCTACTTCTTCGGCAACATCCCGATTGTGCGCGAGAACTTTACCATCGTGATCCTCGCGATCATCGCGATTTCGGTCATGCCCATCGCCGTCGAGGCACTCCGCACCCGCCGACGTCCTGCATGAGCACGCGGTTCCTGGTCACCGGCCTGGTGCAGGGGGTGGGATTCCGCTGGTTTGTCGCCCGCCATGCGCGTGCCCTCGGATTGACCGGCTATGCCCGGAACCTGGCCGACGGGAGCGTAGAAGTGGTGGTGGATGGCGCCGCGGACGCTATGCCCGAACTGGAGCGGCTCCTTCGTGCCGGGCCGGCCAGCGCGCAGGTCGATCAGGTGGAACGCTCCTCCGGACCTGCGGTGCTGCCGGCCGGAAGGAGCTTTGATGTCATGTAGCGATCCTTGCCCCACAGGTCTCCGATGACGATGGTCGCTGAACGCGTTCGCGCCAGTCTGCGCGCCATTCCGGATTACCCCAAACCGGGGATTCTGTTTCAGGACATCACCCCGGTGCTCAGTGACGGACGCCTACTTCAGGACGTTATTACTGAGATGTGCCGGCCCTTCCGGCAGACAGGGGTCACCCACGTGCTTGGCATAGAGGCCCGAGGCTTCATTCTGGGCGGGGCGGTGGCTGCCGCCCTGGGGGCGGGCTTCGTCCCGGCCAGGAAACCGGGGAAGCTGCCATGGGAGCGGGTCACCGAATCGTATGACCTGGAGTACGGCAGCGACTCACTCGAAGCCCACCGCGACGCCTTGACCCACGGCAGCAAGGTGGTGGTGGTGGACGATGTCCTGGCCACCGGCGGGACCGCCAAGGCCGCCGGACAATTGGTCCGGGGGCTCGGAGCGGAGCTGGCGGGATGGAGCTTTCTCCTGGAGATCGCCGCACTAGGGGGCCGCGAGCGTCTTTCGGGAGCCGCGTACCACATTGTCGCGAGCTGTTGACACTGGAGCGCTTCCCCGCAGTCACTTGCTCCGGGCGGTGCAGGGGGCCATGTTTCCGCGTTCTGGCAGATTGGGAACGGGTGCTCAACAGGGGGCTCGGCTGGAGAGATTACCTGAGATAAGTGCTAGTAAATAGCCCAATAGCAAGTGGTTATGCTCGCCCCCGTAGCTCAGATGGATAGAGCAGCAGTTTCCTAAACTGTTGGCCGCGTGTTCGAGTCACGCCGGGGGCATAGGCGGTGCCGGTGGTCCGCCGCCCGGGTTTCAACCTTATTGTTGGATGGACATGGCAACGACTGTGGAAGCGACTCGAAGGGAACCAGCACCCGCGCCGGTAGCTCCTGCGCGGTGGTACCGGGATCGAGCCCGGCTCCTCCTCGCCGGGATCGTCCTGCTGGCGTCGACGATCCTGGTGGTCTGGTTCATCATGGCGAGCGGGAAGCGCAAGGAGGAATTCGCCTCGAGGAGCCTGAATCAGGCCAGAGCGGCAGCGGAAGCCGGCAACTTGCCTTTGGCCTCGAGCGAGCTTCAGAAGCTGATCACCGCCTACAGGGGCACCGACGCCGCCCATGAAGCGGTGATAACGCTCAACCAGATCCGGCTGATCAACGGCCAGAACGAGCTGGCTGCGGCAGGTCTGCGGGAGTTCCTTGCGGCCAACCCGCCGGCGCAATACGCCACACCGGCACGGGGCCTGTTGGGAGCGTCGCTGGAGAATTCCAAGCGCTATGCCGAGGCGGGTCAGGCTTATACCGAAGCCTCCAACTCGGCGGACATCGAGTATCTCAAAGCTCAGTACCTGGTGGACGCCGGGCGGGCATACCGCGAGGGGGCTAAGACAGACGAAGCCGTCCGCGCGTACCGCACGGTCGTGGAGAAATACCCCAACTCGCCCAGCTATACGGAAGCCCAGGTGCGGCTGGCGGAACTGACCGACGGCAAGATGTAGTTTGGGGAGACAGCAGAGTGCGGGGGGCTCCCGGAGCGAGCCCCCTTTCTTGTAGGGCTGAAATAAAGGTCGTATAAGATATGTTATGTTAAGTGAGCCTGGGGAAAACTGTGGAGAAGTGTGGACTCTGCCCATGTGAGTCTGCTATGTTCTTGTGAGTGAAGCAGATATGGATGGGATTCTGACGGACGCTATCTCGCTTCCCACACTCCCCGGAATAACAGCCGCCCTTGGCCACCCAGCCACACGTCGGTGGCACTAGTACCCTTCAAGGTGGCCTTTACGACCAGATGGGGCCCTCCCCTGCTGCGGAAGGTGGCGGGCAGGGGCGTCTCACCCCGACGGGCCAGCGCCAAGCCTGCCGCCACCGTTCCCGTGCCGCACGCCAGGGTTTCGCCCTCCACCCCGCGCTCAAAGGTGCGAATAAGCCAGGGACTGTCAGGACCCGCCGGCCGGCTGACGAAGTTCACGTTGGCCCCAGCCGGCCCCAGCGTGACGTCCGACCGGAGGGTCCGGCCCCGATCCAGGACATCTACCTGGTTCACGTCCGATACCCTCACCACCAGGTGCGGTACACCGACGGTCCCGAACGCGATCCACTGCTCGCCCGGCCCAGCTACCAGCTCAGCCACCTCCGCCGGGGCCTGACAATCGGGGAGCTTGATCTCCGCTTCGTCGCCCTGGGCTCGGGAGCGGACCTGGACCAGGCCGGCGTCGGTCAGCAGGCAGAACTCGCCGGGCGGGACCAGCTCGAGATCCACCGAGATCCGGCCGCTGCACAGCGCCGCGTTGCCGCACATGGCCCCGTGCGAGCCATCGGAGTTCCAGTAAGCCATGCGCACCCCTTCAGCGGTGGCGGGCGTCAGGATGACGAACCCGTCGGCACCTACACCCGTCCGCCGGTCGCAGATGGCGCGGATGCGCTCGGCCGGCCAGCGGTCGGGCGACGTGAAGCGTCCGTCGAGCACCACGAAATCATTGCCCGACCCCGTCATCTTGTAGAAGAGGGTTCCTCTCACAGTCGCCCCATGAGGGCCTGGAGCCGCAGCCACCAGACCATCCAGATGGCCTCGCGGACGATCCGCTTGTTCATCTTGCTCTGCCCTTCC
The DNA here is from genome assembly GCA_036379675.1 of Gemmatimonadales bacterium. Classification (GTDB taxonomy): domain Bacteria; phylum Gemmatimonadota; class Gemmatimonadetes; order Gemmatimonadales; family GWC2-71-9; genus CAVVWJ01. Next base: position 22,347 of record DASVGF010000003.1, read on the forward strand.
ACCCGGTCGGTGAACACGATCGGAATCTCGACCAGCCGGAACCCCTTCTTCCAGGCCCGAAAGCTCATCTCGATCTGGAAGGAGTATCCGTTGGATCGGACTTTCTCGAAATCGATGGCCTCGAGCACCTCTCGCCGAAAGCACTTGAACCCACCGGTGGAATCCGCCAACGGGAGTCCGGTGATCCAGCGGGCGTACTCGTTCGCACCAATCGAAAGCAGCAGCCGCGAGATGGGCCAGTTGATGACGTTGACCCCGGTGCGATAGCGTGAGCCGATGACCACGTCGGCGTCGTTGGCGGCCCGCACGAAGTCGCCCAGAAATCTGGGATCGTGAGAGAAGTCCGCATCCATCTCGAAGATCAGATCGTAGCCCTGCTCCAGGGCCCACCGGAATCCGGCCAGGTATGCCTTCCCCAGGCCCGACTTATTGGGCCGGTGCAACACGTGCACCCGGGGAGTGGAGGCCGCGAGCTCGTCCGCCAGCGTGCCGGTGCCATCCGGCGAGTTGTCATCCACGACCAGGACCTCGAATCGAGGATCCTGCTGCAGGATGGCTGGCACAACCAGCGGGAGATTCACCCGCTCGTTATAGGTCGGCACGACGACGAGGAGCCGCTCAGCCACGGGCCCCACGCCGTCGGGCAACGAGGAGCCCAGCAAGGGTGAGGAGCAGGACCAGGGCCCAGGTGGCGACGGTGATCCGCGCGGCGAGACTGACGATGGCCGGCCGGTATCGCAGAAGGACCCGCTGATCCCCGCTCTTCGTGAGGGGAATTGCCATCAGCGCGTGATTGGCACGCAACACGGGCACCGAGACCCCGTCGATCTCCGCCTCCCAGGACCGGTGGTAGCTGCGGCTCACCTGCAGCAACGCGGGCCC
>DASVGF010000004.1:0-3914 GCA_036379675.1 Gemmatimonadales bacterium
CGGGCCCTCCAGAACCTGAAGGCAGTCCTCACCGCGGCGGGAAGCGACCTCTCCCAGGTCATCAAGACCACGGTGTTTCTCGTCGACATGGCGGATTTTGCCGATATGAACGAGGTCTACGGCCGGGCGTTCGGCAGCCACCGCCCCGCGCGCTCCACGGTCGCGGTTGCTGCGCTGCCGCGGGGGGCTCGGGTGGAGATCGAGCTGATCGCAACGGTGAGCGGTGAGCGGTAAGCGGTCAGCGGGGCCTGGGTGTACCGCGGAGCAACCCGCTCACCGCTCGCCGCGCACCGCTTACCTTAAAGACGGGAGCGGATCGGGCCTGGTGGTTCGGCCGGTCTTCAAAACCGCGATGGAGGCGCCTCCGGCGGCTCCGGTGGGTTCGATTCCCACACGCTCCCGCCACCCCCGCTCGACACTCGTGGTTCCGGTCCTCGGCCTGATCCTGGCCCTCCTCTTCTCCCCGGTCATTGAGGTCGCCGCCCAGGCGGCCCCGCGGCCCCGCGGCCCCAGGGTTACCGCCGACACGCTCAGCCGCCAGCCCATCAGCCCGCTCAATGCGTTTTGGCGCTCGTTCCTGATCCCGGGATGGGGTCAGGCCCGCCTCAACCGCAAGCTGACCGGAGGCCTCTTTGTGGCTTGGGAAGGGGTCACGCTGGCGATGAGCATCAAGACCCGGCGCGAGCTGGCGTATTTCCGGCGCACGAACTCGGAACGGGGTGACAGCAAGCGCCAGGAGCACGAGGACTGGCTCGTGCTCCTCGGGTTCAACCACCTGCTCGCAGGGCTCGAGGCCTACGTGTCGGCCCACCTCGCGGATTTCCCGGGCGATCTCCGCATCGAGGCTGTCCCGGGAGGGGTGGGCGCCGCGGTCAGCATCCCGATCCGGGTGCGATGAATCAGGCTCCCATCGGCATCTTCGACTCCGGCATCGGCGGCCTTACCGTCGCCCGCGCCATTTACGAGCGGTTGCCGCACGAATCCACCATTTATTTCGGCGATACGGCCCGAGTGCCGTACGGTCCCAAGTCTCCAGACACGGTCAAGCGGTACAGCCTCGAAATTCTGCACTGGCTTCTGAGTCAGGAGGTCAAGGCCGTTGTCGTGGCCTGCAACACCAGCACCGCCCATGCGTTGCGTGCGCTGCAGGAAGCGACGGCGGTACCGGTGCTGGGCGTGATCAAGCCTGGTGCCCGAGCGGCAATCGAGTCAGGGGGCGACGGACCTATCGGAGTGATCGGCACGGCCGGCACCATCGCCAGCGACGCCTACAACCGCGCCATCCAGGCGCTCGCCCCGGGCCTGCCCGTGATCCAGCGTGCCTGCCCCCTCTTTGTCCCTTTGGTCGAGGAAGGATGGTTCGACCACCCCGCCACCGAGCTGGTAGCTGCAGAATATCTCCGGGAGCTCCGCGAGGCCTGCGTGCGCTCTCTGGTGCTGGGTTGTACCCACTACCCCCTCTTGAAGCCGCTGCTCCAGCGCGTGATGGGGCCTGAGGTTCGGCTCATTGACAGTGGACAAGCCACCGCCGCCGCCCTCGAGACCATTCTGGCCGACAAGGGCCTGGCAGCCTCTCCGGACAGCAAGGCCGATCACCGGTTCGTGGTCAGTGACGAAGAAGCACGATTCCGCCAGGTGGGATCGCGCTTTCTCGGTGAGCGGCTGGGTAAGGCCGAGGTGGTGGCGCTGGGTTAGGCAGCGTGAACAGCTGTTCACTCACCCTTGAATTGACACAGCTCCGCCCCGGACTCGGTTGCAATGGCATAGCGAAACCCGTCGAACCAGGCACCCGGATTGAGATACAGTTTCCCGCCCCCAGCCTCGGACACCACGGCCCGGTGGGTGTGGCCCATGATGACCAGCCCCACCGATGGATCCTCGGTCACGTAGCGCTCCGCCCACACGCGCTGCCTGGCAGAAGCCCGCTCCAGCGTGGCAGGGTCCATGGTGTGGTCACCCAGGGCGGGGCTCAGGAGGTCCACCAGGCGGAAGCCGATCTCAGGGTGGAGGATGCGGTAGATTCCCGCCGTGGCCGGATGCTGGATGATGCCATGCAGCAGCCGCGCCGGCCACCTGGTTTCCGTCAGGCCGTCGCCGTGGGTGGCCATGACCCTGCGCCGGCCCACCTCGAAGGTGGCCCGATGCGGATGAAAGTCGAGACCCAGGTCCCGCTCCCAGAAGTGATTGTCCCATCGATCGTGGTTTCCACCAACCATTACGATCGGCATCCGGCGGCGTAGCCGGGCAAGGGCGGCGGCGACGTGAAAGCCGCGGCGCGGGATTACCCGGGCATACGTGAACCAGAAATCGAAGAGATCGCCGTTGACCAGCAGGCAGTCACCCAGGGTGGGAACGGCGTCGAGGAACTCGAGGAGCGCCTCCTCAATCGCAGGCGGCGCCACGCCGAGGTGGGCATCGGAAACGACAACGAGGGTGTGGCCCAGCACGGCGCCAAAGATGGTCCGCCGCTGCGCCGGCCGCAACCAGCATGAGGTCTCCATGGCCGTGGTACCGCCGATCTCGGAAACCCTGGTTCGAGTTAACTATTCCGAGACGGACCAGATGGGTGTGGTGTACCATGCCCGCTATCTCGTTTGGCTGGACATCGCCCGTACGGAGCACCTTCGCCGGAGCGGAATGAGTTATCGGGATCTCGAGCTGGCGGGGCTGCGCCTGGCAGTGAGCGACGTAGCGGTCAAGTACCGGCAGCCGGCGCGGTACGATGATCCAATCCGGATCCGTTGCTGGGTGCGCGACCTCGCATCGCGCCGCGTTGAATTCGGCTACGCCATCGAGCACGCCGGCGACGGCCGGCTGCTTGCGACCGCGTCCACCAGCCTGTTGACCCTCGACACCGACATGCGGCTGGCCCGGCTCCCCGACGAGGTTCGAAAAGCGCTCCAGGCGATCCCCGATCCCATCAAGCTGTGAGCATGCGTCTCTTTTGTCTCTGCCTCAGTCTCGGCGCCCTGGTGGCGCTGCCCGGCCCTGGTCGGGCGCAGGATCAGGCCGGCGTCGAACAGCTGGCGCGGATCCTCGCCGCCGAGGATGCTCGCGAGTGGCAGCCGCAGCTGTTCGAGCAGAGTCTGCTCGCGCCCGACTCGATCGTCCGCCGGACTGCGGCGCTGGCCGCCGGTCGGATTGGAGATTTTCGTGCGACGCCACTGCTGCTCCGGGCCCTCGATGAGCCGGATACAACAGTACGTCCGGCCGCGGCCTTCGCCCTGGGGTTGCTCCGGGACCCGGCGGCCGCGCAGCCGCTGATCGCGCGGCTCACCGGCCTTCCGGCTCTCGACACACCCACGGCCGTCGAGGCCGTGACGGCGCTTTCCAAGATCGGCGGGCGTAGTGTCGCCGATTTTTTCTCGGCCGCCCTGCAGCGGAAGGTGGTAATCACCCCCGCCGACCCTGAGCCGGCCAGGCAGCAGATCCTGTTCGAGGCCTGGCGGCTGGGGGCCGACGCCCCCGCCCCCGCGCTCTTGCCGTTCGCAGACGACACGGCCCAGGACGTCCGCTGGCGCGCGATCTATTCGCTGGCCCGGTTGCGAGCTCCGGGCGCGTCGACCCAGTTGATCGCTGCACTCCGCGCCGAAGACCCACTCACCCGGGCAGCGGCAGCCCGGGCGCTCACGCGGAGCTATGCCGAGGCCGCCAAAGTGGCGCCGGCGTCTCTGGCTGCGGAAGTGGCTCGGTCGGTGGACAGCAGGGACCCCGGCATCAGGATCAATGCACTCCGTTCCCTCGGCACGTACCAGGATTCCGCCCTGGTGCCGCGGGTAGTGGCCAGGCTGGACGATCCTCATCCGAATGTGCGGGTGCAGGCAGCCGCGACCCTGGGCGATCTCGGGGGCTCGGTGGCTTCGGCGGCCCTGCAGCGCGCTTTCAAGTCCCGCGGCGGATTCGCCCTTCAGCGT
>DASVGF010000005.1:0-6810 GCA_036379675.1 Gemmatimonadales bacterium
TGGTCTCATCCGACAGGACCTGGCTGTATTGGCATCAGGTCGTCACCGGCTGGACGGCCCTGGCGCTGTTGTACGCCGCGCTCGTGTTCTCGCAGCAGGTCCGCTGGCGCGGGTGGTACCTGGGGCTGGTGTTGTTTCCGCCGGTCTGGTCGTACATCGCAATCTACCGGCTGGATCACTTCCTGCTCGCCGCCGGGCCCGCGGTGCTTTTCCTCAGCCTCGCCACGATGTGGACCAGCTGGGTCTTCTTCCGGTACCGGCGGCGAGTGCCGTCGAGCGGCGCAACCCTGCTCGCCGTGGCCTTCGGACTCTGGGGACTGCATCACCTCGACTATCCGTTCCTGCGGGCGCGGGGGGCCTGGGCGCCCTGGGGCTACTACCTCGATATTCTGCTGGCTCTGGCCGTGGGAACGGGCATCCTCCTGTTGGTGCTGGACGACCTTCGGCGTGGATTAGGGGCGCTGTCCGCTCTGTCGGGCGACCTGCAGCGGGCGGGCCGGGAAGAGGACGTCCTCGACGCGTTGCTGGCCCGGCCGCTCACGCTCGCAGGCGTTCGCGGGACGGCGCTGTACCTGGTGGACGAGGATGACTTCCGCTTCGTCCGCGGTGCGGGCGTCTGTGCCGGCTGGACCGAGGTGTCCCTTCCCCCCGCAGGAGCGGGAGCTTTGCAGCGGGTGTTGGCCACCGGGCGACCCCAGTTTACCGGCGAATGGACTGAGGGTGGCCCAGGGAGCGCGGCTCACGCCTACGCCGCCGTTCTCCCCATCCTGCGGGAGCGGGGTGTCGTTGCCGCGCTGGTGCTGGTTGGTAACGCCAGGGACCCGTTCACGGCCCTCGATGAGAGCTTCCTGCTGGCCCTGGGCCACCAGGTGGGAGCGGCGCTGGAGAACGCCGATCTGTATAGCCGGCTGGAGACGCGCACCGTTGAATTGGCGCGGCTCTCGGCGCGCATGATCGAGCAGCACGAGGAGGAGCGCCGCCGGCTGTCGCGCGAGCTGCACGACGAGACCGCCCAGGTGTTCTCCGCCGTCAAGATGGAGCTGGGCGTACTCCGCGGGGTGGTGCAACCAGCGCAGGCGGCGCGGCTGGACCAGGTTCAGGCGCTCATCGACACCGGCATTCGCAGCATCCGCAGCGTGACCAACGATCTCCGCCCCTCCCTGTTGGACGACCTGGGCCTGCTGCCCGCGCTTCGCTCGCTCGTCGCCGACTTCGGGGCCCGCAGCGGTATTCGGACCGGTCTGGCGGCGCCCAGCACGCTTCCGCCGCTCTCGCGGGAGGCCGAGCTGGCGCTCTTCCGCGCCCTCCAGGAAGCATTGTCGAACGTGCTGCGGCATGCCAACGCGCGCTCGGTGGACGTGGGGATCTCGATCAGCGCGGACGGCGTGCTGCTCCAGGTCAGTGACGACGGGCGCGGTCTCCCCACCGATGCCACCCAGGAGAACCTCGAAGTCGGGGGTCATATGGGCCTGGCCGGCATGCGCGAACGGATTACCGCGCTGGGTGGTACCGTCCGCCTCCGGGGCCAGACCGGCGCCGGCGCGCTGCTGGAGGTCCTGGTTCCCCCACCGGCCGGACGTCCGTGAGCGCTCCGATCCGGGTGCTGGTGGCTGATGACCACATGATCGTGCGAACCGGGATCCGGCACGTGCTGGAAAGCGACAGCGGATTCGAGGTCGTGGGCGAGGCGGCGAACGGGGCCGAGACCCTCACGCTGGCAGCCCAGCTCAAGCCTGACGTGGTGGTGCTCGACATTTCGATGCCGGGGGAGTCCGGCCTGAAGCTGGCCGCACAGCTTCGAGCCGGCCCCACCGATCGCCGGGTGCTCATCCTCAGCATGCATGACAACCCCGAATACGTGCTGGAGAGCGTGCGGGCCGGCGCAAATGGGTACCTGCTCAAGGACACCGCGGCCACCGAACTACGCAACGCCATTCGGGCGGTATGCCGGGGGGAGTCCTATTTCAGTCCCCCCATTGCCGGCCGGCTCCGGGAGGCGCTGCGCGGCGAGCACCCCACTCCCGCGGCGTCGCTGGATCATCTCACCGGCCGCGAGCGGGAGGTGCTTCTGGGCGTGGCCCAGGGGAAGACCAACAAGGAGATCGCAACAGACCTGGGGATCAGCCACCGGACAGTCGAAACCCACCGGGAAAGCCTGATGAAGAAGCTCCAGATCCGGACCATTGCGGAGCTGACCCGCTTCGCGCTCGCAGCGGGAATCATGAAGGATTAGCTTCCGGCATGACTTCCAGAATCCAGACCGGCATCGTCATGATGAATCTCGGCGGGCCGGCTACGCTCGACGACGTCGAGCCGTTTCTGCTCGAGCTGTTTGCCGACCGCGAGATCATCCAGCTGCCGCTGCAACGCTGGCTGGGGCCGTTCATCGCCCGGCGGCGTACGCCCAAGGTGCGGGGCCTCTACGCCAACATCGGCGGCGGTTCCCCCATCCTGAGATATACCGAGGCGCAGGGCCGCGGCTTGGTGGCCCGGCTGGATCGCATGTCGCCCGAGACGGCGCCCCACAAGTTCTACGTCGCCTTCCGCTACACCCGCCCCACCAGCGAGGATGCCTTGCGGGCCATGAAGGCCGATGGAGTAGAGCGGGCCATCGCCTTTACCCAGTACCCGCAGTTTTCCTGCAGCACGACCGGCTCGAGCCTGAACGAGCTCTGGCGGGCGGCCTCGCGCACCGGGCTGCGGAGCGCGTTTCACTGGAGCCTCATCGACCGCTGGCCCGTGCATCCCGGCTTCATCGATGCCATGACCGAGACGGTACGGGAGGGCCTCTCGCAGTTCGCTCCGGCGGATCGCGACAAGGTGCTGCTCCTCTTCAGCGCCCACTCGCTGCCGCTGGCTGTGATCGACCGGGGCGATGCCTACCCCCAGGAGGTCGGCGCGAGTGTACAGCGGGTGGTGGAGCAGTTGGCGGTCTCGAACCCCTACATCCTGGCCTACCAGTCCGACGTGGGGCCGGTGCGCTGGCTGGGCCCCAGCACCGAGCAGGTGCTCCGGCGGCTGGGGGCCCGGGGCCAGAAGCATGTGCTGGTGGTTCCGATCGCCTTCACCAGCGATCACATCGAGACGCTATCGGAGCTGGATCGGGAGTATGGCGAGGTGGCGCACGAGGCGGGAATCACCCATTACAAGCGGGCGCCGGCGCTGAACGACCGTCCGCTCTTCCTCGACGGGCTGGCCCGGATCGTCAAGGACCACCTCGAGGCGGGCGCAGTCTACAGCAGTCAGTACACTACGCGCTGCGCGGGGTGCACCAATCCCCAGTGCCGCAACATTCTGAATCCGGTTGGTCGGGAGCTGGGAGCCAGGAGCTAGGAGCCGGGAACCCGGCCACACGACTATCCCCGAGTCGCGCGGTCTGCTCCCGACTCCCGGCTCCCAGCTCCTGATTCATTCTCCCGAAGATTCCGGCTCACCGGGTAGAGCACCCGCCGCACCAGCCGGTCCGCCATCTGACGCACGACATCGCGATCCGCCTCGCACAGCTCGCCCAACTGCTTCAGCGCCCAGCTCGACTCCTGCTCCGCCAGCTCCACGCCCAGCCGGTGCAGCTCTGCCAGCCTGGGAGCGACGTGGCAGCTCCTGAGACTCAACCCCAGCCGCACCAGCTCGTCGTCCATCACCCGTTCCGCCTCATCCAGCGCTGCGGAAGGCACCCCGGCCCCAGGGCAGCAGAGTCGTTGCAGGTCATCGAGATCGAAAAGATGGATCCCGGCGATGGACCGGGCAGTGGGCTCGACGTTGCGGGGAACGGCGAGGTCCATCACCACCAACGGCGTCGCCCGGGCTGAGGTCGCTCGGGCCAGCTGCGTCCGGGACAGCACCGGCCGGGCGCTCGCGGTACCCACCAGCACCAGATCGGCCTGCTCCACCCGCTGGTCGAGCTCCTCCCACCCGGCCACGCTCGCTCCCCACGCCTCGGCCAGGGCGCGCGCGCGCGCGGGACGCCGATTGAGCAAGGTGACATTCGACGCGCCCCGTGCGTTGAGCGCCCGCAGCACGCCCTCGGCGGCCTCGCCCGCGCCCAGTACCACCACCGCCTTGGAGCCGATTGCGCCCCAGCGGTCCGCTATCAGGTCGACGGCGGCGAAGCTCACCGAGGCGGGGTGGCGGCCCAGCATCGTCTCGGCCCTGACCCGGCGGCCGGTCGAAAGCGCGGCCGACAGGATGAGATCCATCTCTCTGGTAGTGGTGCCGGCCGCGCGCGCCGCGTCATAGGCCCGCCGCACCTGACCCAGAATCTCGGTCTCGCCCAGGATCTGCGAATCGAGTCCGGCCGTGACAATGAACAAGTGGCGCACCGCCCCGAGACCATCGTGCCGCACGAGAAGCGACTCGGACACTGGACCACGCGCCCGGGCCAGCTCGCGAAACCAGGGCTCCAGATCAACGTCGCCGGCCCAGTAGAGCTCGCAACGGTTGCAGGTAGAGAGCAGGAGGGAGGGTTGGCGAGCCCGCCGCTGCCCGTCGAGCAGCGCCTCTATGTCGGATGGTGAGAACGCGAATCGCTCGCGCTCTTCCACGCTGGCCATATGGTGGCTGATGCCAACGACATGGAAGGAGGGTTCGGGGGAGGGCACGGTACCAAGGCTAGGCCCCGCCATCCGGCCTGACAATCCGAGGTTCCCCGGACCCCTCCCCCCGTAAAACTACGGAGGGGCTTAAGCCCCTCCGTTGATCTTCGAGGATCCCGCTGAAGCCTTGACCCGGATCTCCCGTGGCTTGGCCCGCTCCGACTTGGGCACGGTCACGAAGAGGACACCGTTTTCGTACCTGGCATCGACCCGCTCGGGATCGACCGTGTTGGGCAGGACAAAGGCCCGCTCGAACCGGCCGTAGGTGCGCTCAAACCGGTGCACGCGCTCGTTGCTCTGCTCGGTGTGCGACGCCTTCTTCTCGCCGCGGATCGTCAGCGTGTTGTTCTCCAGCGAGAGCCGCACATCGTCGGGATCGACCCCCGGCAGCTCCATGCTGATCTGAATGCCGTTGGCATCCTCCGACACATCGGTTGGGGCAAACCAGCTGGAGGTGATGACACTGCCGTTCTCGGCCGTAGGCATCCCCGCAAGCGCCTCGTCCAGGAACCGGTTAAGACGCTGGAGTCCAAAGAGACCCGCCGGGTCGCGATAGCCAGTAACTCCCACCATACGCTCCTCCTGAAGCTGCACTCCTCAAGGAGTGGACAATGAGTGTTTAACCCGCCCGGTAGGTCCGGGCTGCGTAGCGCCTAAAAGCAGGCTGCATGCCAGCTTAGGGGGCCCGGAGTCGGTCATTTTGACAGCGGAGTTTGCCAGGTGGCAGACGCGGCCTACAGCCTTCCGGCCGCACTTCGGATGGAGCTCTGGTACAGGCCTATGAGACGCTGCATCCGCTGTACGTGATCCGGCAGTCCCGAGCGGTCGAGGTCGGGGCCCGATGCCGCGCCTCCCCCGATGTCATCCAAGGCCGAGTCCTTCAGGGCCCGGAAGCTACCGGTGTCGGAATAGCCGGCGCGATGCATGTCCGCCACCATCGAATTGATGACGTCCTGAGCGAGATTCTTGTAGGCCAACAGATTGTCCTCGTTTACCGCGGAGCCCCGGCTCATCAGGCCGAGCTGGTTCTTGAGCGCCGGAATCAGTCGAGGCGCTTCCAACTCGGTGCCGGCGTTGGTGCCCTCGAGCGCATCCTCGCGCTCAGCTGTGTCGGCCTCCGCGTCGGCAGTATAGGGCGAGGCGGAGGCTGGTCCGCGGGAACCGGTTTCCGGGGTATTGCGGCAAGCGGGCAAGCCGATGACAAGGACAGAAAGAAGGAGATATCGCATGAGGTCCTCGGGCTTCGTAGTGGAGGCCGCTGCCCTATAATCGCCCACCCGGCGGAGGGGTGACTGTGCTGGAGGTCACCTCCGGAACCACCGACCCAGCATTCCGGGACTCGCCGCCGTTTCGAACGCCTGTGCCAGCTCCGCCATGGAGCCGTAGCGGTCGGCCGGGTTGACCGACAACGCCTTCGTGATGACCGCCTCGAGCTTGGCCGGCAAGTCCGGCTTGACCTGCCTGAGCGGCATTGGCGCGCCGCGAAGCCGGGCAATCATGGTTTCCTGGGCGCTTTTCCCCACGAATGGGAGCTGGCCGGTGAACAGCTCGAAGGCGAGGATCGCCAGGGCGTAGATGTCGCTCCGACCGTCGAGCGGCTTTCCCCGGATCTGCTCCGGGCTCATGAATTCGGGGGTGCCCAGCACGATGCCCGTGGCGGTGAGTTTGACCACGTCGGGGCCTGCCCGGCGCTCCTTGGCCAGGCCGAAGTCCATGACCACCGCGCGGTAGCCTGTGCCCGCTCCGGGGTCGGGCACCAGCATCACGTTCTCCGGCTTGAGATCCCGATGGATGATCTGCAGCTCGTGGGCGTGGCCCAGCCCCTGACAGACCTGAATCAGCAGCGGGATTCCCTCCGCCACGGGAAACGGGCCGCGGCGGGTCTCGTGCTCGCTCAACGGCTCTCCCTCGAGGTACGGCATGACAAGGTAAATGAGCTTGTCGGCGGTTTCGCCCATCCTGAGGATGGGGCAGGCGTTGGGGTGGTTCAGGCGGGTGGCGATGGTGGCTTCGCGCCGGAGCCGCTCGACCGACGAAGGGTCGCGGGAAAGGCGGGGGATGAGAATCTTCACCGCCACGGACTTGCCGGTGCCGATCTCCTCCGCCTGATAGACGTACGACATCCCGCCTTCGCCCAGCTTCTTGTTGATCCGATAGCGCTGGTCGAGGATCTGGCCGGTGAGGCTGCCGAGTGAAAGGCGGTCGGGCGGTAAGGCGG
>DASVGF010000006.1:0-4297 GCA_036379675.1 Gemmatimonadales bacterium
CTTCGACCGCCTCTACGGTCCCCGTTACTGGAGCCCCCCCGGCACCACCCTCAATTTCTCGATCGGGCAGGGTGAAAACACCCAGACGTTGATCAACATGGTCAAGTTCTACCAGGGGCTTGCCGGCACCGGTATGGCGGTGACGCCCTACATCGTGAAGCCCACCTCGACCCGGGCCCGCTCTCTCGGGCTCTCCGCCAAGGAGCTGGATGGGCTGCGGCACGCCCTCATCGCCGTGGTCGAGCGGGGAACTGCCGCCGCCAGCCGTCACGCCGACCTGGCGGTGGCGGGGAAGACCGGCACTGCCCAGAACCCGCATGGCGATGACCACGGCTGGTTCATTGGTTTTGCGCCGGCGGACAAGCCGGAGCTCATCGTGGGTGGGATCATGGAGTTTGCGGAGCATGGCACTACGGTGGCGCCGTACGTGGTTCAGACCCTCCGGCGCTACATCCTGGGACCCGATGTCTCCGGACCGGTGAAGATCGGCGTTCTGATCGACGAATCCACTTCCCGTGACCAGTCGGCTCCGACAGCAGAGGGCGATCCTGATTCGGCAGCGGCGCCGGTCCCTGCCGATACGGTTCCGGCCGTGGAGCCCCGGCCATGAGGAACACCGGCGTCGATCGGTCGCTGATCACGGTCAGCCTGCTCCTGATGCTGTTCGGGCTGGCCACGCTCTACTCCGCCGGGCAGACGGATGTCCCGACCCGCGCCGCAGGGGTGTGGCACCGGCAGTTCGTGTGGTTCGGCGTCGGTATCGTGGGCGCGTTCATCATGTACCACGTATCACTGCGCGTGCTCGAGTGGCTGGCGCCGGCGCTGTACGCCTTCAGCATCCTGCTGCTCGGCATCGTCCTGATGGTGGGGACCGGCGCCGGCACCGCCCAGAGCAGCCACAGCTGGCTCTCCATCGGCGGGCACCAGATCGGCCAGCCGTCCGAGCTCGCCAAGGTGGCAACGGTGCTCATGCTCGCCCGGTGGCTTTCCAGTCGCAAAGAGCCGCCGCGCGGTCTTCGCGATCTGATCGGACCCGCTCTGATTGTGGGAGTGCCATGCCTGCTGGTGCTCAAGCAGCCGGACCTGGGTAGCGCGCTCGTCTTCATCGGCATCCTGTTCGCGATGCTGTTCTGGTCGGGTGTACGGCCGCGGCTGCTGTTCCTCATGGCCACACCGGGGATAAGCCTGCTGCTGGCGTTCAATACGATGATGTGGAGCGCCTGGATCATCGTGTTCGTGGCCATCCTGATCGCCTGGCGGCCGTACGTCTGGGACTGGACCATCTTCCTCATAGCCAACGTGGCCATGGGCGCTATCGCGATGCCGCTCTGGCAGCGCCTCGCGCCGTATCAGCAGAACCGGCTGCTCACGTTTCTCAATCCCGAAGTGGATCCACGCGCCGCCGGCTACCACGCGATCCAGTCGCGGGTGGCGATCGGCTCGGGCGGATGGTTCGGCACCGGCTATACCGAGGGTCCCCAGAAGCGGCTGGCCTTTCTGCCGGAGCAGCACACCGACTTCGTCTTCTCGGTGGTGGGAGAGGAGCTGGGGTTCGTGGGCGTGGTCGTGGCGCTGTCGCTGTTTCTGGCGCTGTTTCTCATCCTGCTCCGGATTGCCCGGCGCGCCACCGATGCGTTCAGCAGTCTCGCGGTCTTCGGCATCATCGGGCTCTTCTTCACCCATGTGTTTGAGAACGTGGGCATGACCGTGAACCTGATGCCGATCACCGGCATTCCGCTGCCGCTGTTCTCCTACGGAGGCTCCTTCTTCATTATCTGTCTGCTTTGCCTGGGACTGGCCCTCCGGGTGGCGTGGGACGCCAGGCTCTCGGGCTATCACGATAGCTGACAGGGAGTTATCTGAAGGGGTCTGGCGTAGAACGCGGTGAGTCGTGAAATTCAGTGGGTTTTCCAGCACCGGTTTGCCCCCTAACCTCCACGCTACTTACACTTATGGCTGTGATGGCATGGTTTAAGAAGGAGCGCAAACCCCGTACTTCACAGCGCGAGCGGCTGGAGATCCCGGCCGACGCGTGGGAGAAGTGCGATGCGTGCGGGCACATCGATATCCGGGAGAAGTTCGAGAAGGCGTTGAGCGTGTGTCCGGAGTGCGGCCGGCACCGCCGCATTCCTGCGGAGGACTACATCCAGCTGCTCACCGACCCCGGAACGTGGCGCGAGCTGTACGCCGGTCTGCGGTCGGTCGATCCGCTCCATTTCGAGCACTACCCTGAGCGCCTCAAGTCGGCCCGCGTCAAGGGCGGTGAAGCCGATGCGGTCTACACCGGCACCGGCAAGCTGGACGGGCTGCCGTTCAACCTGGCGGTGATGAACTTTGCGTTCATGGGCGGCTCGATGGGCTCGGTGGTAGGGGAAAAGATCGCCCGGCTGGCGCGCCGCTCACTCGAGAAGAAGATCCCGCTCGTCATCGTCTCCACCTCCGGGGGCGCCCGGATGCAGGAGGGTGTGCTTTCCCTGATGCAGATGGCCAAGACATCCGCCGCCATCGCCCAACTGCACGCCGCGTGCATTCCGTATATCTCGATTCTGACCGATCCCACGACCGGCGGGGTCTCCGCCTCCTTCGCCATGCAGGGCGACGTGGTGCTCGCCGAGCCCGGAGCCGTCATCGGCTTTGCCGGCCAGCGGGTCATCAAGCAGACCATCGGGCAGGACCTTCCCGATGGTTTTCAGACCGCCGAGTTTCTGCTGGAGCACGGCCAGATCGACGACGTGGTTCCCCGAGCCTCGCTCCGCGACACGACAGCCCGACTCGTACGCCACATGCAGGGGCAGCGGCCCCATGTCGAGATGGCCGAGCTGAGCTGAGGCCTGGCGCATAGCCCGTTTTCCGCGCCCCATCCACGGCCAGCTTGGGTGGGGCGCTGGCATTGGTGGAGCCCCTGCGCGAGACCGTATGTCCCTGACCTACGACGAGGCCCTCGAGTTTCTCTTCCCCCGGACTACTACGATCAAGTTCGGCCTGGGGAACACCCGCGCCCTCCTCAAGGCCCTGGGCAATCCCCACGAGGTCATGGCTTCGGTCCATATCGGCGGCACCAACGGCAAGGGGAGTTGCTCTACGCTGGTGGCCGCTGCCCTCCGCGAGGCGGGGTGGCGCGTGGGCCTCTACACCTCGCCCCACCTGGTGTCCTTCCGTGAGCGCATCCAGGTCGATGGCGTCCCGATCTCGGAGGACGCCGTGGCGATGTGGACCGCGCGCCTGCTCTCTCCCATCCTGGAGCGGAAGGCCACCTTCTTCGAGGCTACCACCGCGCTGGCCTTTGCCGATTTCGCGGCCCGTGGCGCCGAGGTGGCGGTGGTCGAGGTAGGCCTGGGTGGAAGACTCGACAGCACCAACGTGGTGCGGCCCCTGGTGAGCGGGGTGACCAAGATCGAGCGCGATCACATGAAGTATCTGGGCGACACGCTCGAGCTGATCGCATGCGAAAAGGCCGGTATCGCCAAGCCGGGGGTGCCGTTCGTGATCGGTGAGACCGATCCCGGGCTGGTGGAGGTGCTGCGGCGGGAAGCCCGGCGGGCCGTGGGGCGGACGGGCGGACGGACTGCGGCCGATATCCGGGTGCTTCCGGCCGACTATCTGTGGTGCGGCCCGCTGAGCCTGGCTGGGCCGCACCAGCGCCGGAATGCCGCCGTTGCGCACGGTATCCTGGCGGCGCTCCCGCAGCCCTACCGGCCTACGCTAGACCAGATCGAACGGGCGTTCGGCACCGCCAGGGTGACGGGACGGCTCGACCGCCGGGGGCGGTGGCTCTTCGATGTGGCGCACAACCCCGATGGCATGCGCGCGCTGGTAACCGCGCTCAAGGTGATGCGCCCCCCGCGGCCACTCCATGCGCTGGTCTCGATCCTGGGCGACAAGGATTGGCCTGACATGCTGGTGCAGCTGGACCAGGCGATCGATCGCGGGGTGCTGACCATCGCTCCCACCGCGGCCGCGCGCGGCTGGGACATCGAATGGCTGGGGCGATGGCTGCGGGATCCTTCCCGGCCTCCGCCGCATGCCGGGTGGACACTGGTGCCGGACTTCAAGGAGGCGATTGCGAAGGTCCAGGAAGGTGCCGGGACGATCCTCGTCACCGGGTCCTTCCACACTGTCGGCGACGTGATGTCGGAGCTGGGGATGGAGGTCTAACAAGGGTAAGCGGTAAGCAGTGAGCGGTAAGCGGGACAGTTTTTGAGATCCGGGTGGTGACGCTCGTACCCCGCCCGATGTAATTCGCCGAATGGCGGACGAAACCCGCTGGCGAAAGCCGATGGCGGGTCACAAGGTGAGG
>DASVGF010000007.1:0-5698 GCA_036379675.1 Gemmatimonadales bacterium
GACGGCAAAGACCAGCACCGACGCGACCAGGATCGGCAGCCATAACGAGCTGAGGGATACCATAGGACCTCAGAGTATGGGGGTAGGTGAGGGGCTCGATAAGGTACCTCCGGATCCAGCGGGTCGCGAGGCACGCTCGCTTGCCCCCTCTGGTCCGGCGGCGCCATACTCTGGACCATGAATCTCCTGACTTCGATCGGGATAGCCTCGCTGGCCCTGATGGGGGCGGGCTCGGCGGCGGGTCAGGCGCCCGTGCGCTCAGCCGATCTCGGGAAGCTGAGCCATTCGCTGCAGGACGTGGTGGGCAAAGTCGGCCCGGCAGTGGTGCAGATCCGGGTGACCGCGTACGGACCGGTGACCGGGACCGCCACGACCGCCGGCGCCATGCTGGGCACCCAGAGGAGCGTCGGCTCGGGGGTGATTCTGAGCCCCGATGGATACATCGTCACCAACGCGCACGTGATCGAAGGCGGGCGCCGGTTCCTGGTGATCCTTCCCCGTCCTGCCGTCGCCGGGGTCCCGGCCAGGTCGGCGCTCGCGCCCGTGTCGCAGGAGGTCCCCGCCACACTGGTGGGCACCGACAGTGAGACCGATCTCGCGGTGCTGAAGGTGGAGCTCACCGATCTGCCGTATGCCCGCCTCGGCGATTCGGACTCGCTCGCGCCGGGACAGGTGGTCCTCGCGATGGGCAGCCCGCGGGGGTTGGCCAGCAGCGTGACCATGGGCGTGATCAGCGCGGTGAGCCGCCAGCTCCGGGATGAAGACCGGATGATCTACATCCAGACCGACACGCCGATCAATCCGGGCAACAGCGGCGGCCCTCTGGTGAGCTCGGACGGCGCGGTCATCGGTATCAATACGCTGATTTACAGCCAGTCGGGCGGCAGTGAAGGAATCGGCTTTGCGGCACCGGCCAACATCGTGCGATTCGTGTTCGATCAGATCCGCACCAACCAGCGGGTGCGGCGCGGCGAGATCGGCGTCTTTGCCCAGACCATCACTCCGGCGCTCGCCGGCGGACTCCGCCTGGCGCGGGAGTGGGGCGTGGTGCTGGGCGACGTGTATCCCAACAGTCCGGCCGCGCGCGCGGGGCTTCGCATCGGCGACGTCATCCTGTCGGTGGATGGAAAGCCGATGGAGAACGGCCGCCAGTTCGACGTGACCCTGTACCAGCGGCGGCTCGATCGCCCGGTGGCCCTGGAGGTGGGACGAGGGCTTCAGCGGATGACCATCCGGGTCCCGCTGGTCGAGCGGCGCGATGAATCCGACCTGTTTCGCGAGCTGGTAACCCCGGAACAGAATCTCATCCCCCGGCTCGGAATGCTGGGACTGGATCTCACCCCGGAGCTGGCCCGCATGCTTCCCGCGGTTCGGAATTCGAATGGAGTGGTGGTGGCGGGCGTGACTGCGGCGCCGGACGGGTCTCCCGGCCTGATGCCGGGCGATGTCATCTATGGGGTCAACGGTACTGCAGTGAGCAGTTTGTCCGATCTCCGTACGGCGGTGGGGCAGATTCCGGCCGCCAGTCCCGCGGTACTGCAGGTGGGTCGCCAGGGTCAGCTGCGCTTCGTCGTGCTGACCCTGGAGTGAGCGGCGGGACGACTAGCTCCCGGAGTCGGCCTCGTCGGCTTGGGGGCAAGTGCCCAGGAGACCATACATGAGGATGTCGGTCACGGTCTTGCCCACCTGATCGACCGAGAGCTGAACCGGATCCAGCGAGCGGAACATCCGGGTTCCCAGCGCGACGCCCATGATCATGAGCGGAATCACCCGGGCGGCCCGCTCGATGTCCTCATCCGTGATGTTTTCGCAATACCGACCTTCCCCCAGCAGCTGATGCAGACTCTCGCGGCTGCGACACACCACTTCATCAAATACCAGCCGGCCGCCCTCCGGCACTTTCGGTAGCTCCGTCATCGCCAGGATGGCAACGTCGGCCTGGCCCGGTTGATGGAGGCGCTGCCAGATCCGCTCGAGCAATCCTCGCAACACCTCTTCCCGGGTGCCACCGGCCTTCACCACCGCTTCGTCTCCCCCATCGGCCACGGCCGCCGAGCCCATTCGATCGCGGATGAGGTCGACCAGGAGCTTTTCCTTCGACTCGAAATAGTGGTAGAGACACCCCTTGGTAACGCCGAGCCGGTCCGCCACGTCATTCAAGGTCGCCTGGGTATAGCCCAGCTCCGAGAAGGTGCGGAGGGCGGCATCGAGGATGGCTTCCCTGCGCTCCTCGGGGCGCTGTCGCTGCCGGGAGGGTCGGGCCTCGAGCCCTGCCAGACTCTGATCCGGGGATGTATCCATTTGTCCCTTCTTGATATGCGGCCGATCGAACGGCCGGAATATATCACAAAATTGTATCGTTGCGACAGTAACTATTGACATACCTACGGGTAGGTATATACTAGCTACCTACCGGAAGGTCAACAAGGGCCGACCGAACGTGGTCTTAATGAAGTCGAGGACAGCTCTCATGCGCTCCGCCATCATCGTGGTTGCAGTTTCCGGTGCCCTCTTGCTCGGCGGTCTCACCCTGGGCGGCACGACCAAGCCCCCCGCTGAGGTTCCCCCACTTCAGGCGGTGACGGTGGCCGCGGTCCCGGAGCGTGAGATCACCGAGTGGGACGAGTTCACCGGCCGGCTCGAGGCCGTGGATCAGGTGGAGATCCGTCCCCGTGTCTCCGGCTACATCAGGCGGGTGGCTTTCGCTGAAGGGGCCGAAGTGAAGAAGGGCGAGGTCCTGTTCGAGATCGATCCTCGCCCGTATCAGGCCGAGCTGGCACGGGTGGAGGCGGAGCTGGAGAGCGCCCGTTCGGCGGCCGCGCTGGCCCGGAGTGAAAAGCAGCGAGCCGGCACCCTGGTGGATATGCAGGCGATCTCGCGGGAGGAGTACGACAGCCGGACCAGCGCCGAAGTTCAGGGAGAGGCCCAGGTCCGCGCGGCGAAGGCCGCGGTGGAGACCGCCCGGCTCAATCTGGAGTGGACCAAGGTCCGCTCTCCCATCGCCGGTCGGGTCAGCAATGCGCAGGTGACGGAGGGCAACCTGGTGGAGGCGGGGTCATCCACCGGTGCGGTCCTCACTACAGTGGTGTCGGTCGACTCCATGTATCTGTACTTCGACAGCGACGAGCAGACGTATCTCCGCTATGCCGGCCGGGCGAGGGACTCGGGTGGAACCAATTGGCGAACGGCCCGGCTGCCCGTCTATCTCGGCCTCGCGAACGAGTCCGGCTTTCCCCACCAGGGCCGCCTCGACTTCGTGGACAACCAGGTCGATCCCCAGACCGGGACGATCCGGACCCGCGCGGTCTTCTCCAACCGCTCCCGGGCCCTGACCCCGGGTCTCTTCGCCCGCGTGAAGCTGGTGGGGACCGAGAAAAAGCGCGTTCCGCTTGTCCGCGACGCCGCCATCGGCACCGACCAGGACCGCAAGTTCGTGCTGGTCGTTGGACCGGGCGATACGCTGGCCTACCGGCCGATCGTGCCCGGGCGTCTGGCCGATGGCCTTCGGATTGTCACCTCCGGTCTCGAGCCCGGGGAGCGGGTCGTGGTGAATGGCTTGATGCGGGTCCGGCCCGGCATGAAGGTGACTCCGACGCTTGAAGCAATGGCGCCTGATTCCGTTACGCCGGCCGCGGAGCGCTAGCCGATGCAATTCTCCCGCTTTTTCATCGACCGGCCGATTTTCGCGGCGGTACTCTCGATCGTGATCTTTCTTGCCGGTGGCATCGCAATGTTCGCGCTGCCCATCAGCGAATACCCGGAGGTAGTTCCCCCTTCAGTCGTAGTGCAGGCCGTGTATCCCGGAGCGAACCCACGGGTGCTCTCCGAGGCCGTGGCCACCCCGCTGGAGGAGCAGATCAACGGGGTCGAGAACATGCTCTATATGTCCTCGCAGTCGACCTCGGACGGCGTCCTGACGCTCACGGTCACCTTCCGGGTCGGCACCGACGTCGACCTGGCCCAGGTGCAAGTGCAGAACCGGGTGGCTCAGGCCCTGCCGCGTCTGCCCGAGGAGGTCCGCCAGCTCGGGGTCACGACGGTCAAGAGCTCGCCCAACTTCATTATGGTCGTGCACCTCCTTTCCCCGGACAACCGGTACGACATCACCTACCTCCGCAATTACGGCCTGCTGCAGGTGAAGGACGTGGTAGCCCGAATCCCCGGGATCGGCCAGGTCCAGGTCTTCGGGGGCGGCGACTATTCCATGCGGGTATGGCTCGACCCGGGCAAGGTGGCGGCCCGGGGTCTGGCGGCGAGCGACGTGGTGAGCGCCATACGGGAGCAGAACGTCCAGGTGGCGGCCGGGGTCGTGGGTGCTCCGCCGATGCCGGTGCCGGTGGACTACCAGCTCACCATCAACGCCCGGGGTCGGCTCACCAATGAGGAGGAGTTCGGCAACATCATCCTCAAGACCGGCGCGGACGGCGAGATCACCCGGCTCCGCGACGTCGCGCGGCTCGAGCTGGCCGCCGGCGATTACGCGCTGCGCTCCCTGCTGGACGGGAAGGAGGCCGTGGGCATCGGCATCTTCCAGGCGCCGGGCTCGAATGCGCTGCAGCTCTCGAGTACGGTTCGCGCCACCATGGAGGAGCTGAAAGCCAACTTCCCCGAGGGTGTCGAGTACCGGATTGTGTACGACCCCACGGTGAACGTGCGAGACGGCATCCGGGAGGTGGTGATCACCCTCTTCGAGGCAATCCTCCTGGTCGTGCTGGTGGTGGTGCTGTTCCTCCAGACCTGGCGCGCGTCGATCATTCCGCTGGTGGCGGTGCCGGTGTCGATCGTGGGGACGTTCGCCATCCTGCTGGCCTTCGGGTTCTCGATCAATACCCTCTCGTTGTTCGGGCTGGTGCTCGCCATCGGGATCGTGGTCGACGACGCCATCGTGGTGGTGGAGAACGTGGAGCGTAACATCGAGGCCGGTCTCTCGCCGCGTGACGCCGCCCACAAGGCGATGGACGAAGTGAGCCGGCCCATCGTCGCCATCAGCCTGGTGCTGTGCGCCGTATTCGTACCGGTGGCGTTCCTGAGCGGGCTGACCGGCGAGTTCTACCGCCAGTTCGCGCTGACGATCGCGTTTTCCACCGTGATCTCCGCGATCAACTCGCTCACCCTGTCGCCGGCGCTGAGCGCCATCCTGCTCCAGCCCCACGGCGCAGCGCCCGACCGCCTCACCCGCTGGCTGGATCGCGGGCTGGGTTGGCTCTTCCGCCCGTTCAACCGGGCCTTTGCCCGCGGCTCGGCCAGTTATGGCTCGGCGGTGAACCGGGTGATACGGAAGAGCGGTATTGCGCTGGCGGTGTATGCCGGCCTGCTCGCGCTCACCTGGCTCGGCTTCAACCGGGTGCCGAGCGGCTTCGTGCCGACCCAGGACAAGCAGTACCTCGTCGCCTTTGCCCAGTTGCCCGACGCGGCGACGCTCGATCGCACCGAGAAGGTCATTCGGCGGATGGCGGAGATCGGCAGCCAACAGCCGGGTGTAGAGAACGCCGTGCAGTTCCCCGGCCTCTCGATCAACGGCTTTGTGAATGCTCCGAACGCGGGCATCGTCTTCTTCACCCTGAAGCCGTTCGACGAGCGGCATGGGCAGGATGAGTACGGCTTGAACATCGCCGGCGCGCTCAACGGGAAATTTGCCGGCATTCAGGAGGCCTTCGTGGCCGTCTTCCCGCCGCCGCCGGTGAACGGCCTGGGCCAG
>DASVGF010000008.1:0-18274 GCA_036379675.1 Gemmatimonadales bacterium
CCCCGGCTGGATTGGCCAGGCCATACAATCGGGCGGTAAAGGTCAGGTTCTCGAGCAGGGTCAAATCGTCGTAGAGGAGGGACTGATGGGAGAGCAGGCCGATGGATCGCCGTAGCCCGGCGTCGCCCGGCCCCAGCGGCCGGCCCCGAACGCGGATCTCGCCCGCGGTGGGACGCATCAGTCCGGCCAGCAGACGGAGAAGCGTGGTCTTACCGGCTCCGTTCGGTCCTACGACGGCCAGGGCCTGGCCCGGCTGGATCGAGAGGTCTACGCCTTGGAGAATGCGGACCCGCCCGAACGAGCGCTGGAGTCCGCGAGCCTCGATGAGCGGCGAGCCGTCATGAGACGGCATCGATCCGCGCGCCGAGCTCGTCGAGGCGGAAGGGTTTGACGATGTAACCGGAATGGGGCAGATCGAGCACCTTGAGCTGAGGCTCAATGCTCATGTACGCCGTAGTAATGATGACCGGGAGCTCCGGCTGGCTCAGCCGGATACGCCGCAGGAGGTCCACCCCGTCGGTGTCGGGGAGCCGCATGTCCAGCACGGCAACGTCGGGTTTGTGCTGTTCCAGCTGCTCCAACGCCTCGGCCCCGTTGGACGCGAACGCCAGATCGTAACGTGGATTGAAGGCGCGTTCATAACTCAATCGAAGCGCCGGCTCGTCCTCGACGATCAAGACGCGCCGGCGGCGCATTGCCTTTTTCATGCAGTCACCCACACGTGATGCCCACGGCACCGGGACAGGTGGAATCTCGGCTCGGGGTACTCTAACCTATAAGTGCAGGGCCGTCCATCCCTGGCGGAACGGCAGATATGAAGGCCGCCCCCTTGCAGGCTCAGGCTACGGCCGACTCCATCTGGAAGAGGTCGTCCAGCTTGGTGAGCACCAGCAGGAAGCGGATCTCATCGCTGGTGTTTCGGAGCACCACGGATTGGCGGCGCTCAGCGGCACGACGCTGGATGAGCATGAGCGCGCCGAGGCCCGCGGAATCGACGTGCCGCGTACGGCCGAGGTCGATGATCAGGCGGCCGACACCCTCAGGCATCTCCTCGAGGAGCTTGATCGCCGCCTTGCGGATCTCGACCCGGCTGTCCAGCCCCAGCGTCTCGGGAGCGGCCATGCCACGTTCTGCATCGTGTGCGGACTTCATCGAATCCTCCTTCGGCACCGAGCTATCTCGTTCCTGGCACGATCGGCCAGGTGAGACCTCTAGTTTTGCGGCCCCGAATCGCTCCGGGTGTGCTCTTATCGGGCGGATTGACGTTGTGGCTCAAACGTCCTCGTAGCCTCGCCCGGAAAAATGGCGAGACTGGTGCCAGTGAGGACAACGCAGTAGTTCTCAATCTGTTGCGAGACCCCTTACCAACAATTGCAGCGCCGCTTCCCGCCGCACTCCGCGGCGAGTACTGCAAAATTAGCGAATGCGTCTACTTGCGCTCTTACCACAAATGGAAACCATGAACGAACAGCTCGATACTCTCCTCTCCGAGCGGCGTCGCTTCCCGCCGCCGCCCGAGTTCAGTTCGGCCGCAGCTGCCACTGACGCCCTCTATACGGCCGGTCGCGACTGGAAGCGCTTCTGGGAAGAGCAGGCGCGCGCCCTCGAGTGGATGGCACCCTGGAAGCGGGTACTCGACTGGCAGGTGCCGCACGCGCGCTGGTTCGTGGATGGGAAGCTCAACGCTTCCGCCAACTGCCTCGACCGCCACCTGCATGGGCCCCGCCGGAACAAGGCGGCCCTCATCTGGGAGGGGGAGCCGGGAGAGAGACGGGTGCTCACCTACTGGGATCTGGCCCGGGAGGTGGGGCGCTGCGCCAACGCCCTGAAAGGGCTCGGCATCAAACGCGGTGACCGGGTGGCGATCTATCTCCCCATGATTCCCGAGGCCGCCATCGCCATGCTGGCGTGTGCCCGCATCGGGGCCATCCACTCGGTCGTCTTTGGCGGCTTCTCCTCGGAGTCGCTCCGGGACCGGATCAACGATGCCAAGGCGGTAGCGGTCATCACTGCGGACGGCGCCTACCGCCGGGGCCAGGTGCTGCCGCTGAAGCGCTCTGCCGACGAGGCTATCGAGCAGTGCCCGTCCGTCAAGCACTGTGTGGTGGTGCGGCGGCTGGGGGACGAAGCGTTCGCTTCCATCGAGGAGGGGCGGGACCATTGGTGGCACCGCCTGCTCGAGTCGGCCTCGCCCAAGTGCGAGCCCGAGACCATGGATGCGGAGGATCTGCTGTTCATCCTGTATACCTCGGGTACCACCGGTAAGCCCAAAGGCATCGTGCACACCACCGGCGGCTATCTCACCCACGTGGCGGCCACCACCCGGTACGTGTTCGACCTGAAGGAGGAGGATGTTTTCTGGTGCACCGCCGATGTCGGATGGGTCACGGGCCATTCCTACGTCGTGTACGGGCCGCTCGCGAACGGCGCCACCGTGGTAATGTACGAGGGCGCGCCCGATTGGCCCCAGCGTGATCGCTTCTGGAGCATCGTGGAGACCTACGGAGTGACGGTGCTGTACACGGCGCCAACCGCCATCCGCGCCTTCATGAAGTGGGGTACCGAGCATCCGGCCCGCCACGACCTGTCCACCCTGCGCCTCCTCGGTTCCGTGGGTGAGCCCATCAACCCTGAGGCCTGGATGTGGTACCGGGAGCACATCGGCGGGAACCGCTGCCCCATCGTGGACACCTGGTGGCAGACGGAGACCGGCGGGATCATGATCACCCCGCTGCCGGGAGTGACCACCACCAAGCCAGGCTCCGCCACGGTGCCGTTCCCCGGCATCAGCGCGGAGCTGGTGGACGCGTCGGGCAAGTCACTGCCGGTGGGGGGCGGCTTCCTGACGCTCACGCAGCCCTGGCCCGGGATGCTGCGAACGATTTACGGCGATGATGAGCGCTACCAGCAGACGTACTGGAGCCGTTTCCCCGGCCGCTACTTCGCGGGGGATGGCGCGAAGCTCGACGATGAGGGGTACTGGTGGATTCTGGGCCGGGTGGACGACGTCCTCAATGTCGCGGGGCACCGGATCGGAACGATGGAGGTGGAAAGTGCGCTGGTGGATCACCCCGCGGTGGCCGAAGCCGCCGTGGTGGGCCGGTCGCACGAGCTGAAGGGGCAGGCGCTCGCCGCCTTTGTCACCCTGAAGGAGGGACACCAGGCCAGTGCCTCGCTCAAGGATGACCTGAAGGAGCACGTGGTGAAGAAGATCGGCGCCATCGCCCGGCCGGACGACATCCTCTTCTCCGCCGATCTCCCGAAGACCCGGAGCGGAAAGATCATGCGCCGCCTGCTCAAGGATATTGCCGAAGGCCGTACCCTGGGCGACACGACGACGCTGGCCGACCCGGCAGTAGTGAGCCGGCTGAAGGACCTATATGAGGACAAGGAGGGGTAGCGGCTAGAACTGAATCTGCGCGCCCAGCTCCACCACCCGATTCGGCGGGAGCCCGAAGAATGCCGTAGCCGACTGGGCGTTCCGGGTCATGAAGATGAACAGCTTCTTCCGCCACCGAGCCATGCTGGACCGGGCGGCCTTAGGCAGCTTGCCGCTCGGCACCACCCGCGCGGCAGCCGTTGGCCGCTTGCCGTCGGTGGGAATGAGCGTCTCTCGGCCCAGGTAGAACGTTGTCGCCATCGGCTCTACCCGAAGCTTCCGGCCATCGTCGTGCTCCAATTGGAGGGATCGCAGCACGGAGGGGACGTCCGGCGTCTCCATGAAGCCGAAGTAGGCCACCACCTCGCAAAATCCTTCCCCCAGCTCACGGTAGACCACCCGCTCGGCCTCATCCACCTGCGGGATCTCCTCGCTCATGACGGAGAGAAGGAGAACCTTCTCGTGCAGCACCTTGTTGTGCTTGAGGTGATGCAGCAGGACCGGCGGAGCGCCGCCTCTCACTGAGGTAAGAAAGACGGCAATTCCCGGCACCCGCACCGGCTTCCGCTTGGCGATGTCGCTCAGGAAGAGATCGAGCGGCAGGGTGTTTTCCAGCACGATCTCGGAGAGCCGGACCCGGCCCTTCTTCCAGGTGGACATGAGCAGGTAAACGCCCGCGGCAACGAGAAGCGGGAACCATCCCCCGTCCGGGATCTTGAAGAGATTGGTGCCGAGGAAGGCCAGATCGACCACCAGGAACAATCCGCCCAGCAGAACGACCTGCCAGATGGGCCAGTGCCACCGCGTCCGCGCCACGACCAGCAAGAGAATCGTCGTGGCCGTCATCGTGCCGGTCACCGCCACGCCGTAAGTGGCGGCAAGATTGCTGGACGACTGGAACGCGACCACCAGCCCCACACACGCGATCCAGAGCAGGTTGTTGACCTGGGGAATGTAGATCTGGCCGATGGCGCGGCTGGACGTATGCACAATGTTGACCCGGGGACAGTAGCCCAGCTGAACCGCCTGGCGGGTGAGCGAGAAAGCCCCCGATATCAACGCCTGTGATGCCACGATGGCGGCAGCGGTCGCGATTCCCACCATGGGGTACAGTGCCCAGGAAGGCACCAGGGAATAGAAGGGATTGGTGGCAGCCCTTGAGTCGGCGAGGAGAATGGCGCCCTGCCCGAAGTAGTTGAGAGCCAGAGCCGGCAATACCGCGATATACCAGGCCACCCGGATAGGGCGCTTGCCGAAATGGCCCATGTCGGCATACAGGGCCTCGCCACCGGTGACGACCAGCACCACAGCCGCGAGAACCATCATCCCCTCGAAGCCCTGTCGCCACAGGAAGCTGGCGGCATACCAGGGATTGAGCCCCGCCAGGACCGATGGGTGCTGGAGGATACCGCGCACGCCAAGGATTGCAATGCAGATGAACCAGATGGCCGTGACCGGACCAAAGATCCTTCCCACGCCGGTAGTACCGTGCCGTTGCACTGCGAACACCGCCGAGATGATCACGACGGCAATCGGGACCACCCAGGGGGTCAGGGCCGGAGTGGCAACGCTGAGCCCCTCCACCGCCCCCAGCACGGAGATCGCAGGCGTGATGATGCCGTCCCCATAAAGCAGTGCGGCCCCGAACAATCCCACCGCGATGAGCCAGCGGTACCGCCGTTGGGGGCGTCCCTCTCCATGGGGTCGCACCAGCGCGAGCAGAGCCAGGATACCGCCTTCGCCCCGGTTGTCCGCCCGCATGACGACGCTGAGGTATTTGAAGGTGACCACGAAATTGAGCGACCAGAAAATCAGCGACAGGACCCCAAGCACGTTTTCCTTGGTCACGGGTACGCCGTGGGGACCGATAAAGCACTCTTTCAGGGCATAGAGCGGGCTGGTACCGATGTCGCCGTAGACCACGCCCAGGGCGGCCAGCGCCAAGAAGGCGAGCGAATGCTTGGGATGGCCGTCCTTCAGGTCATGGCTCACTCAGGCAATCCCGCGCGAAGCCGGACGGCGCAGGTCGAGCAGCGCCGCCAGCAGGATGGCCACGATGATGAATCCCGAGGCCACGCACCACCGGCAGATGGCGTAAATGACGAAGAGTTCGAGGTAGGTGAGATAGGCGGTGAACAGGACCCCCAGCCCGGACCCGGCGGCCAGGAGGGTTACGGGCCAGCGCCGGCCAGCCAGTGCGGGCTGGAGAGAGGCAAGGCTCAGGGCGAGGAGCGCCGCGTACCCCAGGGCCCCGATGAGCGCGACATCCACCCCGGCAAACCGGCTCCACTGACTCAGCTGCACCGTCTCACACCCACCCGTCCCGCAGGCCAAGCTGCCGATTTTCCCGATCTTGTAAAGATAGAGGTACGCGGAAATGAAGAGCCCGACCAGGCTCAGCAATGCCGCGCTCATCCGGTAGATCATCGCGACGAAGAACGCGCCAGTGAGTCCACCAGTTTGGTGATGGCATCGGAATCAACCCGCCCGCGATACAACCGGTTGCCCACCAGCAACGTCGGGGTCGAGCTCACGCCCAGCTGGACTCCTTCGTTGTAGCTCGCCTGAATCCGGCCGGCGTACTTTCCCGCCTTCATGCAGGCATCATAGCGGCCGAGGTCCAGCCCCACCCCCTTGGCGTAATCCCGAAAGAGGGAAGCGGCGTTGCCGACGGCCCAGTCCTGCTGGCCCTCGTAGATGCGATCGTGCTGCTGCCAGTATTTACCCTGCTCATCGGCGCAGGCGGCCGAGTGGGCCGCCAGGCGGGCAAACGAGTGCTGCTGCAGCGGGAAATCCCGGTAGCGCCAGCGGAGCCGGCCGGTATCGATGAGCCGCTCCTGGATAGTAGGCATCTGGAGCGTCGCAAACGTCTGACAAAAGGGGCACTGGTAGTCGGCGAACTCGGTGATCTCCACCGGCGCGGTGGGGGAGCCCTTGATGTAACCCCGGAATCCGGCGGTGTCCGACGCCTGAACGGTGACGTTGGCGGGGATGCTGACACTGGTGGGACGGGTCACCAGATAGATGATCGCGCCCAGCCCGACCACGGCAACCAGCGCAAGAAGTAGATAAAATCGCTTCACTCCGGCGTTCGTCCCCGCCATGGTTCGTCGTCCTCCGGTTCGTCTGGTAAGAAGGAGTCGGGCCGTTGCGCCTCCTCCACGATCCGCCGGTTGTCCGCCACCTCAGGCGTATCGTAGGTCACCCTCACCTCATAGTGGAACAGCTCGCTGCGGGCATCACCCATGAGCCGCATCAGTTCGGGACCGCTCCGCAGGAGCTGTCCCTTCTGATCCAGCTCCTGAATCCTGGCCGCCAACGACCGCAACAAGGCAGCGAGTCGCTCGGCCCGCTCCTTCCCGTACACCTCGTCATGCTCTGCCATGGCCACCTCGAGGATGAACCTCACCCTCGGTCGAGTTCAAGTGATTCCGGCCCATAAAGATAATGAGTCGTGTCGAGCTGGGAGCTAGGAGCCCGGAGCTGCCCGCTGGAGGGCCGGGGCTCCAGGCGCCCAGCTCTCAGCTCGATTGCACCAAAAGGTGCAATCGGTTATCTTGAGGGAGCAAGACTATGCTCTGTAATCTGTTGACCAAGGACGGTGCATGAACAAGAAGAAGATCCAGAGTGCTCCTGAGGCAGCGGCGTTCGCCCAGGCCCGTGACGAGTTGTTCAGTCACATCCTCCGCTGTGGGGTGATCGAGGCCCTGCCGGAGCATCAGAAGGACTGGTTCGACGATACCCTCGGGTACATTGCCGACCGGTACGAGAACCTGAGCGAGGAAGAGCTGTCGCAGTTGCGGGTGCTGGGTGAGCGCTACTGTCAGCCGGTTCGCCGAGTCGATACAGTGGAATCGGGCGCGGCGTAGACCCGCTGAGGATCTGAAGAAAACGCCCCGGAATCGACTTCCGGGGCGTCTTGTTTCAGGGGCCCCTGGCAGGTCGAAACCTGCGCCAGCGGTAGCCCAGCGCCACTCTCACCCCACCCCCCACGCCCAGCTCGGCGGACCAGCCGGAGGTCGCAGCCGGCCGGTCCTCCAGGCCTACGGTCAGCACCAGGTATCCCCGGGAAAACGGTCCATCCACAACGGCCACCCCTCCGGCCAGGTAGAAGCCCGCGCCTCTCGGCTGCCCCGGGCTCAGGAGAAAATGTCCCAGAGCCTCTCCCCGGACCGCGATCTCTCCATCCGAGACGCCCGCCCCCAGGGTGGCCGAGACCCGGGTGCGCCCCGAGGTCCGGAGCGCGCCATATCCGCCGGCCACCACGATCGCTGGATCGGAGCCGGCGAATGTGGCCTGCAGTCCCAGCTCGCTTCCGAGCTGCGCCGAGGCTGGCGTAGCCCCTGCACAAGCGCCGGCGAGTGCCAGCCTAGCCCAGCGTGAGGGCATGGGTGATCCGGATGTCGGGCGCCAGCGTGTGGATCACCGAACAGTATTTCTCCAGCGAAAGCTCGATGGCCCGACGGGCCTTGGCTTGGTCGATCCCTTCCCCAGCGAGGTGGTAGGCGAAGTGGATCGACACGTAGCGGCGCGGCTCCTGCTCCCGGCGCTTCCCCTCTACGTCGATGCGGAGCTCCCGCAGCTTCACCCGCATTTTCTCCAGGATGACGACCACGTCCGACCCGGTGCACGAGGCGGCGGCAAGCAACAGCGTGACCATGGGGCCAGGGGCGGCGCCGTTGTCGCCGTCAATGGACGTGGTGGGGCCCCCCGGAGCGCCCCCCACGAATTGCAGACCCTCTTTCCAGGCGAGGCTGATCTGCTTGGTCTCACCCACGTCAGGACCCCACTCGCCGCTGGGCGCGAGGAGCGACGTGCTGATAATCCCAGATGGCAAAGACGGCGATCAGGGTGGTAGCCCAGGCGATGGGCCTGAGATAGGGCGAATTCAACAGAAAGGCGATGAGGGTCAGGACCTGGGCGCTGGTGACGAGCTTGCCGCTCAGACGGGCCGGGATGGCTCTGGGCTGGCGGGAGAGGAAAGTAGCCGCGAACGCGACGGTAGCGACGATGTCCCGGAGCAGCACTCCTACGATCTCATACCACGCCAGCCGCCCCGATAACGCAACAACACCAACCGCGGCGGCCATGAACACTTTATCGGCAATCGGATCGATGAGAGGACCATAGGGCGAGCTGCCGAGTCGGCGGGCGAGAGGTCCGTCCAGCAGGTCGGTGAGGGCCGCGGCCGCCACGATCGCGAGCCGCCACCGGGTATCCGGAACCAGCACGAACGCGATAGCCAGTGGGATCCGGAAAGAGCTGAGCAGATCGGCCGCCGTCCAGGGTTCGCGGCCTTGCTCGCTCCCAGGACCAGGACTAGCTTCGGACACGCTACTCCCTCCCCCATAACGTGAGCGTACAAGATACCCTGGTCCGGCTCCCGTCCCCTCCCACATTCGTGACCTCGGCACCATGACGCTCGATACCGCGGTGATCCCATGCGGGGGACTCGGCACCCGGCTTCATCCGATCACACGCTGGCTTCCGAAGGAGCTGCTTCCGGTGGGTTTGAAGCCGGTGCTCTACTGGACCCTCGATGAGGTGGCCGGCGCCGGACTGCTCCGCGCGATCATCATCACCAATCCGCACAAGCCGATGCTCGAGGCGGCGGCCCGCAACTATTCCGGTCCGCTGGAGCTGGAGTTTGTCCCCCAGGATCACCCGCGGGGCCTGGGCGATGCCCTGCTCCGGGCCCGGGACAACCTTGGGGGCTCGCCCTTCCTGGCGGTGCTGCCCGACAACCTCTTCCATGGGCCCAATGCCAGTGCGCTGGTCCTGGCCACAGCTCGCGCCACCGGGCTCGACACCGTGCTGTTGGCCGAAATAGAGCGCAAGAACGCCGGCTCCAAGGGTGCGACCGGCCGAGCCACCGTGCGCACCGCCCCTGACGGTACGCTCCGGGTGGTCGGTGTAGCGGACAAGGGTGGCGCCGGCCGATTCGATACCGCGGGGAGCGAGGTGGCGGTAACACCGATTGGCCGGATGGCATTCTCCGGTCAGGCGCTGGCGGAGTTCGAGGAAGTGGGGCGCGACTTGCCTCCCGGGGCTGAGCTCGACGACGTGCCGGTACTCCAGCGGCTGGCTGCGCGTGATGCGCTGGCCGGCGTGATCAGTCCAGCCCGCTTCTTCGATGTCGGTGTGCCGGAAGGCTACCGGGAGGCAGTCGCCGCCTCTCCCGCCCGAGTCTGACCCGGCCAGCCGCTCACCATGAACGCCACGTTCAATCATCACATCGTCGAGATCGTGGCGGGTGACAACTCCAGACTGCGGGATCCCGACGGTCTCTCCTCGCTCGTCATTGCGGCCGCTGGCGCGGTAGGGATGCCGGCGCTTGGCCTGCCCGTAGTGCGCCAGGGGGCCGGGGACATTGCGGTGGCCTTGTTATGCCTCGAAGGACATATCGTGCTTCACAGCGCCCCCGATCAGGGCACCTGTTTGGTCGATATTGTGGCCCGCGCCCCCGCTGATGTCGGCAAGGGAATTGACGTGATCAACCGCCGACTGGGGAGCTGACTCCGGTTCCGCGTACCACGCCCTCGACTTTGCGGTCCACCCGCAAGCAGCGATCAGCGACTCGCCGGACATCGGCGGCGGTCACACCCCGGTATGCCGCAGCCAGATCTTCCAGGTCACCCAGCCCATTGCCGATCAGCCAGGCTTCCAGAATCTCGGCAGCCAGCGCCTGACCGCTCTGGCGTCCCACCTCGGCCTGTCCCGCCAGGTAATTCACGGCCTGGTCCAGCTCGACCGCACTGACTGGCTCCCGCGCAAAGCGAGCCAGCTCCTCGAGCATGGCAGCCCGTGCTTCATCCTCTCGTTCGGGCGAGGTGGCGATGTAGCTCACGAGCGCGCCGGCCCGCCCGCGCTGCCAGCTGGAAGCGAGCACCGTGTACGCCAGAGAGCGTCGATCGCGTAGAGCCTCGAACATCCGGCCCCCCAGCCCGCTCGCGACGGCCGCCCACACCTCGGCGGCAAAGCGGTCGGGGTCACGCCGGCTCGGACCGGGAAACGCCATCGCCAGGGCCGCCTGCGCCTTCTCCCGTTCCACCACCCGCGTTCCACCCGTCTCGGAGCTGCCGGCCCACGCCAGAGGCGCCGTGCTCCGCTGATCCTGACCCGGGGGCCGCCTTCGGAACACTCCCGCGAGGACGGCGCTGGCCTCCTCCGAATCCACGTCACCCACCGCGACCACTACCGGCTTGACCCCCAGCAAGGCTCGACGGTGCCACGCACGCACGTCTTCGGTCTGAATCGTGATCAGCGTGTCGGGCAGTCCTCCTACCGGCAATCCATACCCGGCGTCGTCAAATGCCTCCGCGAAGGCCAGCTGAAACGGGTACCGAAACATGTCGTCGGCGACCTGCTCGGCCTCCACCACCATGAGCCCGCGCTCGGTGCCCACTTCCGTGTCCTCCAGGCTGGGCGACGAGAACACCAGGTCGAGCAGGGTAGCGGCTTCGCCTAGATGCTCGGCGAGCACCGTGGTGCCGAATCCAAACCAGTCGGATGCGGCGGTCGCGCTGAGGGTGCCGCCGAGCTGCTCGAAGGCAAAGGCCAGCTGCCCGGCATCCAGCTCACCCGCTCCCCGGACGCAGCTTCGAACAGCCAGAGCGCCGAGCCCAGCCTGGCCTGGGAGCTCGAACTCGACTCGCGGGACATAGATGCCCAGGGTTACGAGCGGCACCCCGGCCTTCCGCCGAACCAGCAGGTCAGCCCCCGGCAGCGGCGTGTGGAGCACATCGGCCTCCCACCTCCCGGAGACCGGGTCTGCGCCGGGGACCGTGGGACGCGCCACCGGCCTGGAGGCGCCCCGCCGAATTGCGGTTACGGCGAACGCGCGCTCCAGCAACTCGGCGGAGAGCTCCGGCCCTTCCTCCTCCGGCAAGTAGGCCACTGCCGACACATTATCGGGCTGGAGATACCGGGACGTCACCGCACGCACCTCGTCGGGCTCCACGGCAGACAGGGCCGCGTACTCGCGGTCCAGGAAGGAAACCTCGTCCAGCGCCTCGGCCGCGGCCAGGGCGGAGCCCTTGCCCTCCATAGGCTCCATGCGCCGCGCCCATCTCGACCGCAGCAGCGTCTTGGCCCGTTGGAGCTCGTCCGCGCTGGGGCCCAGCAAAGCCAGACGGGAGACCGACTCGGCGATCTTCTCGACTGCCTGCGGCATTCTCTCGGCCGAAAGGTCGGCGCTGATGCTGAAGACTCCCAGCTCGGTCGGGGCATAGTTGTGAGCCGCCACCGAGGTCACCAGTCCCTCTTCACGCAGGGATCGGTACAGCCAGCTGCCGCGTCCGGCGGACAGGACCGCCGCCGCCACATCGAGCGCGGCCGAGTCCTCGTGCAGCGGCGGCACCGCCCTCCAACCGAGCACCAGCTCGGCGGTGGTGATGTCGCCCCTCAGGGTACGGGCGCGCACTTCCCGGCGGGGTGGCTCCTCGGGCGACGAATCCACGGCGCCCGGCCGGGCCGGCCAGTCGGCGTACGCGGCCCGACCCAGGTCGAGAGCCCGTTCCGCATCAATTGCCCCCGTGATGGCCACGATGGTGCGCTCCGGTACGTAGCGGGAGCTGTAATAGGCCCAAAGATCGTCGCGGGTGAGCCGCGCGAGCTGCTCCTCGGTTCCGATCCGCCAGCGTCGGATGCGGTGGCGGTCGTACATCAGTTCGTGCAGGGTTTCGTGCGCTACCGCAGACGGCGTGTCCCGCTTCCGCTTGGCCTCCTGAATGATCACCTGGAGCTCGCGGGCCAGCTCGGCCGGATCAATGATCGAGTTGCGGAGGGCGTCCGACTGGATGTCCAGCGCGGCGGCGAGTCCGCCCGCGGGGAGGACCGTGAAGTAGCTGGTGTGGTCGTACCCGGTGCCGGCATTCAGGTATCCGCCGGCCGCCTTGGTCTCTCGCGCAATGGCGCCCACGCCCCGGCGGAGAGTTCCCTTGAAAAACATGTGCTCCAGCACATGAGAGATGCCGGTCCAGCGGTCGGGCTCGTCGAAGAACCCCGCTTTCACGTGAGTGACGACTGAGACGACCGGCGCCGAATGGTCAGGCTGGATCAGCAGGGTCAAGCCATTGGGAAGGACCTCTCGTCTTACCCCAACGGTCCAGACTGGTGAGCGGTGAGCGGTGAGCGGTGAGCGGGCGCCGGAAGCGGTCATTTTGCGGTCAATCCATGAGTCTCGGAAAACAAACGGGGAGTCCAAAGTTTAACCGGACCCCCCTGCTTACCGCTCACCTCTCACCTCTTACCTCTCACTTCTCACTTCTCACTTCTCACTTCTCACCTATTGGACTATCCGCAGCACTCCTGCTTCGGCACTCCCCCGGATGAAGGCCTCCGCATCGGTGGTGGGGATGATGACGCCGGTTTCGGTCTGGCCCCGCCGGGCCAGGCTGGCCATGAAATCGCTCAGCGACCCCTGGGCCCATTCGCGGTCGGCCGCTTTCATTTGGAGCAGGATCTCGTCCCAGTTGCCCCGGATGGTCTGACCGCCGA
Source organism: Gemmatimonadales bacterium (assembly GCA_036379675.1). Classification (GTDB taxonomy): domain Bacteria; phylum Gemmatimonadota; class Gemmatimonadetes; order Gemmatimonadales; family GWC2-71-9; genus CAVVWJ01. Next base: position 12,878 of record DASVGF010000008.1, read on the forward strand.
GAGTCATGATGAGGTGCGACTCAGTGTGGCCGGGCTTCTTCTGCATGGCATGCAGCTCGGTGAGGAGTGTACCAAACAGCTCGAGCTGATAGGGGTCGCGCACGCCGCCGTCGGCCTGTTGGGCCTCCACTTCGGCCAGCAGCATGTCGATCGAGTCGGGCTCGCCGATAACCTCTCCCAGCCGGATGAGCCATGGGGCAAGCTCCGGGTCCTCGTCGGGGAGGCGGTAGATGGACTTCTTGAGCTCGATGTGGCGCCAGATGCCCAGCTCGTCGTAGTGGTCCTCCGGCTGGGTTCGCTCCAGCTGATGGAGGGCCGCCTCCGTCTCGCCCCGGTCGTACAGGAGGTTGGCCAGGTAGATCCGAGCCTCGCTGTAGCCGGCGTCGATCTCCAGGGCCCGACGGAGCCAGTAGAGCGAACCGGCATCGTTGCCCAGCCGGTGAGACGCGTACCCGAGGCAGGCCGAGGCATCGGGCGAGTCCGGATGAGCGGACACGGCCAGATCGAAGAACCGATGCGCCGGTGCCACCAGTCCCTCGCGAAACAGCGCCCGCCCGATCTGCAGCATCAGCTCATGATCGTCCTGAAAGCCCAGCTGGAGAATTCGCTCTACCGTCCGCATGGCTCCCTCGCGGTCTCCCAGCTTGAGCAGCGTCTCGCCCAGGCCGGCCAGCCCGTCCTCGTGATCGGGGTCGAGGGCCAGCGCGTGCTCGAAGCTCCGCCGCGCCCAGGCGTACTCCTCGCGGGCGAGGTGGGCATAGGCTCTTCCGATGTGCAGCTCAACGGCGTGGGGGTAGAGTAAGATGCCTTCTCTGAGGACGGTCAGGGCTTCATCGTAGCGGCCTTCATTGTAGAGGTGATGGGCTTGTTCGTCGAAGTCGTCGGAGCTGAGGAATGCTTCCGACATCGGCAGAACCTCCCGGGCGGGTTATCGCTAAGGTATGAAATTCAGTCTCGTGGAGCAAGAGAAGCTGTGAAGGGCCGCGGATGAGCGCAGGAAGAGGATGGATCGCACCGAAGAGGTCTCTTTCTACAGTTGTCGAAGACAAAACGTTTGATGCTTGGCTTAGGCCCAAAGTTCAGAAGCAACCCTACCTCTAGGATGGTGGCGCGAAGGTAATTCAACACCTGTGCACTATGGGCTGAAATGAGAGAGGGACAAGCCTTGGTTTCCACGAGAACCTTTCCCCCTACCACGAGATCAGCCCGGAAATCCCCGACTGTGCTGCCGCGAAAACGCACGGCTAAAGGCATTTCTCTCTGAACCGATAGCCCCGCCTGTGATAAAGCCATTGCAAGGGCATTGACATAGACCGACTCCAGAAACCCAGCCCCGAGTTCATTGTAAACTTCGAGAAACACACCAATTACTCGGCCGGTCAGGGCCTGGTGTTTCAATTGTATTCCGGCGTTCATCCGGGGCTCCATCTCCCTCACGGTCACACCCTAGACAGTCTGACCGACTTCGTTTGTACCCGTTAGCTTAGAAACGTGACCTTCCAGCGCAAACTGCTGCTTGGCTTTTCGCTCATGGTGCTCCCTGCCCTGCTGGTCGGGGTCGAGGCCATCCGGAGCAACGTCCTGGAGCGCCGCGCCCTGCAGGCGCTGGGGGAGAGCATGGCCCGAACCCGGACCTATGCCGAGCTGGAGACGGCCATGTTCGACCAGGGCGAGGCCATCTGGCGATATCTCAGCGGAATGGATCCGACAGCCCGGGAAGAGTTTCGACTGTCCGGACAGGTGGTGGACTACTGGCAGCGGCGCTGGTCGGCCGAGTTGAAGCCGGAGGAGATGGGGCTGGCGGAGAGCGTGCGGGACCTCCAGGGTCAGATCCAGACCGCAGCCAGCCGAATCTTCGAGCTGTACGACCTGGGTCAGCGCCAGGCCGCATATACGCTCGCTCAACAGGAGCTCAAGGGCCGCCTGCAGCCGGCGCTCACCCAGCTGAACCGGAACATTTACCGCAAGGCTCGGGAGTCCAGCGTGCGGGGGGCGTATACCCGCCTGGAGGAAATCCTCGCCGGCCAGGAGCGGGCGCTCCTGGGGATCCTGGTTCTGGCGCTGGGCGCGGGGCTGCTGGCCTCCTGGCTCATCGCCCGCAGCCTGGCCCGGCCACTCAGGGAGCTCACCGGCGCCATGGCGGTAGTGGGAACCGGCAACCTCGACCACCCGATCACTCCCCACTCCGACGATGAGATCGGCGAGCTGGCTCGTGCCTTCGCGGGGATGACCGCGAGTCTCCGAGAAAAGATCATCCAGCTGGAGCATACCCAGTCACAGCTGGTTCAATCGGAGAAGCTGGCCTCCATTGGCGAGATGTCGGCCGCGGTTGCCCATGGCCTCCGGAACCCGCTGGCCAGCCTTCGCGCCGCGGCTCAGGTCGTCCGCCACCACCCCTCGTCACCATCCTCGGGCGAGTACCTCGACGCCATCATCGAGGAGGTGGACCGGCTCGACCGCCGGATCAGCCACCTGCTGAGCTTCTCGCGTCCGGCACCCTTTCACCCGCTCAACGAGAGTGTTGCGCACCTGGTCGAAGGCCTCCTTCCGGCATTCTCCGAGCCCCTGCGGGAACGCCGGGTAGATCTCAGGCTGGAGCTGCCGGCCGATCTACCCGAGGTGCGGGTGGACCCGATGCAGCTGGAGCAAGCCGTTGTGGAGATCGTGTCGAACGCCATCGATGCCATGCCCGACGGCGGCCAGCTCCGGATCGGCGCTGCACGGAACGGAAAGAACGAGGTGGCGATCGAGATTACCGACACGGGTCCCGGCATTCCGGAGAGCGTCCTGCCTTCCGTCTGCGAGCCGTTCTTTACCACCCGTCCCGAAGGCACGGGGCTCGGCCTCGCCATCGCCAAACGGTACGTGGAGCAGAACCGGGGCCGGCTGGAGATTTCGAGCCGGCCCGGAGCCACCGTGGTGCGCCTTTGGCTCCCGACCGCGGCCTCCATCCCGGCGGAGGCGCCGGCATGAGCGGCTCCACCGTGCTGATCGTCGACGACGAGCGCACCCTGGCCCGGGCGGTAAAGGCCTTTCTCAGCGAGGCGGGCTACGAGGCGGAAGTGGCCGGTGATGCGGAAAAGGCACTGGAACTGGTGGAGAGCCTCCGGCCCGACGTCATTTTTGCCGACGTCCGGCTCCCTGGAATGAGCGGCATCGAGCTGCTCAAAAAGATTCGAGAGTTCGACCCCGCCATCCCTGTGATCATCATGACCGCCCATGGGACCATCGAGGGCGCGGTCGAGGCCGTGAAGCTCGGGGCTTTCGATTACATGAAGAAGCCGGTCGACCTCGAGGAACTCAAGCTCCTCGCCGACCGGGCGCGCGAAAATGCTCTGCTGAAGCAGGAGCTCTCCTACTATCGCCGGCGCGCCGCCAGCCAGGAGTCCTTCGCCGGCATTCTCGGCAGCTCACCGGCCATGCGCGGGGTGCTCGATCAGGTCCGGCAGATCGCAGCGCTGGACGAGACACCGCCCGTGCTGATAACCGGAGAGACGGGGACCGGCAAGGGACTGGTAGCCCGGAGCCTGCACAGCTCCGGACCCCGCTCGGCAAAGCCGTTCATCGATGTCAACTGCACGGCGCTTCCGGCCAACCTGATGGAAGCCGAGCTGTTCGGCTACGAGCGCGGGGCCTTCACCGACGCCAAGGAGTCCAAGATCGGCCTCTTCGAGGCCGCCGAGGGCGGGTTTCTTTTTCTGGATGAAGTCGGTGATCTCGAGCAGAGCCTGCAGGGGAAGCTGCTCCGGGCCATCGAGGAGCGGATGGTGCGGCGAGTCGGAGGCATCCGCGACCGCAAGATCGACGTGCGGATCCTGGCTGCCACCAACCGCGACCTCGAGGATGAGGTCCAGCGGAATCGATTCCGGCGCGATCTATACTTTCGGCTGGCGGTGATCCTGCTCCACCTGCCACCGCTCCGGGAGCGCGGCGACGACATCCTCCTGCTGGCCGATCACTTCCTGCGCCGGTTCAGCGCCAAGTACGGCAAGGATATTCGCCGCATCGATGCCGGGGCGCGGGAGATCCTGCGGTCCTATCCCTGGCCGGGGAATGTCCGCGAGTTGAGTCATGTGATTGAGCGAGCCGTGTTATGGAGCCGCGACGCCACCCTGAACGTGGATCACCTCTCCATCGCATCACCCACCCGGGTGAGCGGCGAGTCGTTCGACCAGTCTGCCCAGACGACACCCGCCTCCTCTACCCTCCCGGCGCCCCTGACCTCGGACGGCGGAACGTCTGGATCCGGCGTGGATGGGATGGACCTGACCCAGCAGGAGCGCATCCTCATCGAACGGGCCATGCGGGAATCAGGCGGTAATCAGACCCGGGCCGCCCAGCGCCTGGGCATCTCACGAGATACCCTCCGCTACCGGCTCAAGAAATTTGGAATACAGGGTGGGTGAAAACACCCAATAGGTGGGTTTGCCCCAACTCCCCAAGGCCGGTTCCAAACCAGCTAAGTCCGCCCAAAGCCTCTGGTCCAGAAGGATTTGATCAAGCTTCCACGACTGTAGGGCCGAGTGGCACGGCGCCTGCCTTATCAGGGGTGCGGTCGGGCCCCGCGACGGTCCGACTGGGTCATAGCACCCAGTAAGAATCCTTTCCTTACCATTCTTTCGGAGCGTACATCATGTCCTGGACCAAGCCCGAAGCTGAAGTCGTGGCCGTCACCATGGAAGTCACTGCCTACGTCGCTACGCTCTAAGCAGAGCTGAGTTCGGGGGCTCGCGAAAGCGGGCCCTCAGCCTATCCCAGTGCATGTCGTTCTCCTCGGTACTGCGGCGGGCGGGGGCTTTCCGCAATGGAATTGCTGGTGCCCCACCTGCCGTGCCGCCCGCCTGACTCCTGTCCGCGCCAGCCGCCGGAGCCAATCCTCCGCCGCGATCAGCGCAGATGGGGAACGCTGGTTCCTCCTGAACGCCTCGCCTGACGTGCGTGATCAGCTCGATTGCCTGCCGGGCCCCATACCCGTGGGTGTCCGCCATGCCCCGGTTGAAGGCATTGTGGTCACCGATGCCGAACTGGATCACACGCTCGGCATCCTGCTGCTTCGGGAGGCCCGCTTCCTTCAGCTCTACGCCACCGCGGCGGTCAGAACGATTCTCGAGCAGGACTCCCGCATCCTCCCGGTTACCCAGGCCTTTGCCCGGGTTGAGGTAACCGAGATGGTGCCGGAGCGGACCGTGATGCTCCACTACCGGGACGGGGAAACCAGCGGTATCCGGGTGCAGCCCTTCCGGGTGCCGGCCGGCCCGCCACGCTTTGCCCGCGAGAATGCCGAGGGCCACACTGTCGGCCTGATGCTGGAGGACGAGAACACCGGCGGACGCTGTGCCTTTGTGCCGGGTTGCGGCAACCTGGACGAAGACCTCCTGGACCGCCTGGCCGAGACCG
>DASVGF010000009.1:0-10620 GCA_036379675.1 Gemmatimonadales bacterium
CTTGTCGATCTGGTCGTACGCCGTAAACTGCGCCAGCCCCTTCTTCGCCTGGATCGCCGTGATCGCCGCCGTCAACGTCGTCTTCCCGTGGTCCACGTGCCCGATCGTCCCCACGTTCACATGCGGCTTCGTCCGCTCGAATTTGGCTTTGGCCATGCTGGTTTGATCCCGGTGCCTGAGAGTTCCTGGTTACGACGGCCTACTTCTGGGCCTTCGTGATGATCTGCTCCGCGATGTTCTTGGGAACTTCCTCATAGTGATCGAACTGCATCGTGTAGACCGCCCGCCCCTGGGTCATGCTCCGGAGGGTGGTCGAATACCCGAACATCTCCGCCAGCGGCACGTCGGCCGCCACCACCTGCGCGTCACCCCGCTGGGTCATGCCGCCAATCTTGCCCCGGCGGCTGGACAGGTCGCCGATGACGTCGCCCAGGAAGTCGGAGGGGCTCACCACCTCCACCTCCATCACCGGCTCCAGCAGGATCGGGTGGGCCGCCCGTGCCGCCTCCTTGACCGCCATGGAGCCCGCGATCTTGAACGCCATTTCGGAGCTGTCCACGTCGTGGTAGCTGCCAAAGACGAGGGTGGCCTTCACGTCCACCATGGGGTAGCCGGCCAGCACCCCGTTTTCCAGCGCCTCGCGGATACCCGCCTCCACCGGCTTGATGAACTCCCGGGGAATGACGCCGCCCACGATCTTGTCCTCGAAGACGAACCCGCCGCCCGGCGGAGTCGGCTCGAAGTTGATGACCACGTGGCCGTACTGGCCCTTGCCGCCCGACTGGCGGATGAACTTGCCCTCGACGTTGGTCACGGCTTTCTTGACCGTCTCCCGGAACGCCACCTGCGGTTTGCCGACGTTGGCCTCGACCTTGAACTCCCGCTTCATCCGGTCGACCAGGATCTCCAGGTGCAGCTCGCCCATGCCGGCGATGATGGTCTGGCCGGTTTCGGCATCCGAGCGAACCCGGAACGTCGGGTCCTCTTCCTGCAGCTTCTGCAGCGCGGTGGCCAGCTTGTCCTGGTCGGCCTTGGTCTTGGGCTCGATGGCGACGTCGATGACCGGGTTGGGGAACTTCATGGCCTCGAGGATGATCGGCTTGTCCTCGTCGGACAGCGTGTCACCGGTGCGGGTGTCCTTGAGGCCGATGGCCGCGGCGATGTCGCCGGCGAGCACCTCTTCGATCTCGTCCCGCTTGTTGGCGTGCATCTGGAGCAGCCGGCCGATGCGCTCCCGCTTGTCCTTGGTGCTGTTGTAGACGTAGCTGCCGGACTTGAGCGATCCCGAGTACACCCGGAAGAAGGTCAGCCGGCCCACGTACGGGTCGGTGGCCACCTTGAACGCCAGGGCCGAGAACGGTTCACCATCGGAGGCGCAGCGCTCGACGCGGGTCTCGTCGTGCAGCGGCAGGTGACCCACGATCGGCGGGACATCCTCCGGGCTGGGGAGGTAGTCGATGACCGCATCGAGCAGTGCCTGCACGCCCTTGTTCTTGAAGGAGGCGCCGCACAGCACCGGCACGATCGAGCCCGAGGTGGTGGCCTTCCGGATGGCGCGCTGAATCTCCTCGTAGCTCAGCTCGGCGCCGTCCAGGTACTTCTGCATCAGCTCGTCATCGTGCTCCACCGCGGCCTCGATGACCTCGTGGCGGGCCGCCTCGACTCTCTCCTTATAAGCGTCCGGCACCGGGAACTCGGTGAACGTCTTGCCCAGCGTCTCCTCGTCGAAGACCACCTCGACCCGCTTGAGCACGTCGATGTGCCCGGTGAACATCTCGCCGGAGCCGACCGGCAGCTGAATTGGGTACGCCTTCTTGGTGAGCCGGTCCCGGATCATCGCCATACAGCGATCGAAATCGGCGCCGACGCGGTCCATCTTGTTGGCGAAGATGAGCCGGGGGACACCGTAGCGGTCGGCCTGGCGCCAGACAGTCTCGGTCTGGGGCTCGACGCCGGCCACCGAGTCGAGCAGGGTGACGGCCCCGTCCAGGACGCGGAGCGACCGCTCCACCTCGACGGTGAAGTCCACGTGGCCGGGAGTGTCGATGATGTTGATCCGGTAGGGCGTGCCGTTTCGGGTCCAGAAGCAGGTGGTGGCAGCGGAGGTGATGGTGATCCCTCGCTCCTGTTCCTGCTCCATCCAGTCCATGGTGGCGGCGCCCTCATGGACCTCACCGATCTTGTAGTTCTTCCCGGTGTAATAGAGGATCCGCTCGGTCGTAGTCGTTTTCCCGGCATCGATGTGGGCCATGATGCCGATATTCCGGTAGCGATCGAGGGTCGTCTGTCGGGCCATGCTTACCCCTAACGAAAAAGCGGGGCGACCGACCGGGAGATCCCGTGGTATCGCTCCGCGCACATCCGGGCCGTCTGCCCCTGGATGAGGACCCCAGAAGGGTCCCACGCGTTGTTCATTAGAAGACCAGAGGTGGCCCTGACCTTGACTGCGCCAAGGGGGCGGGTCACGTAATCCGATGTTCGCCGGGCGCGCAAAAACTGCCAAGCCCGAGGAAAATAGTGGGTTGCAGAGGAGTGTCAACCCTACCAGCCAGAGCGAGTTGAGTCGCGCCGTGCCCAGGCACCCGACCCGCAAAGCAACGGGGCGCCCCTTCCGAAGCGCCCCGCGGCGTTCCGCCCTCCTGCACCTCTATCTTCTGCCTACCACCTGTAGTGCGCAAACGCGCGGTTCGCTTCCGCCATCCGGTGCGTGTCTTCCTTCTTCTTGATGGTGTTCCCCTCGCCCTTCGACGCCAGGATCAGCTCCGCCGCCAGCCGCTCGGCCATGGTCTTCTCGGTGCGGGCACGGGAAAACGAGATGATCCAGCGCATGGCCAGCGCGGTCCGGCGGTCGGGACGGACCTCGACCGGCACCTGAAGGGATGCGCCACCGACCCGGCGGCTCTTCACCTCGAGGGTGGGCTTGGCGTTGTTGATGGCCTGCTTGAAGACCGACACCCCGGGCTGGCTGGTGCGCTCCTCGATCAGGTCCATGGCCGTGTAGAAGATGCCCTCGGCCACGCTCTTCTTGCCCTCGAACATCAGATTGTTCACGAACTTCGACATGGTCTGGCTGTCGTAGCGAGGATCCGGCGGAACGGGCCGCTTGACCGCCTTGTTTCTCCGGCTCATTTCTTGGCCCCCTTGGCCGCAGCTGCGCCGCCGCCGGCCTTGGGCCGCTTGGCGCCGTACTTGGACCGGCTCTGGCGCCGGTCGTTCACGCCGGCCGAGTCCAGGGTGCCGCGCACAATATGGTAGCGCACACCCGGCAGGTCCTTCACCCGGCCGCCGCGAATCAACACGATCGAGTGCTCCTGCAGGTTATGCCCTTCGCCGGGAATGTAGGCGGTGACCTCGAAGCCGTTGGTCAGACGAACACGCGCCACTTTCCGGAGGGCCGAGTTGGGCTTCTTCGGCGTGGTGGTGTAAACGCGGGTGCAGACGCCCCGCTTCTGCGGATTCGACTTGAGGGCCGGCGCCTTGTCCTTGGCCTCGACGATTTTCCGGCCGCGCCGGATGAGCTGATTGATAGTCGGCATAACTCTGGGCTTAGGAAAAAAATAGGTCTGCCCCAATCCGGGACAGACCTGCAAATGTAGTTGCGCCGCATGCTTAGGTCAACATTCGAATAGCAACAGGTAGGACAGTAAGCCGGCAACCCCCGGGCCCGTCCATCGCTGCAGCTAGCTCGGTTTCGGTTTCACGGCTTGCCCCCTTGCCGTCCTATGCCTCACCCGCCGCTTTTTGCCCCCGGGGCTGGCTTTTTGAAAGGCCGGGCCCTCGCAACCCCGCTGAAATCCTCGGTTTACAGTCACTTCTGACGACGGCCCCCAACTTGCCCCTGAGGAGGACGATTGCAGCGAACCAAACAAAGCCCGTGATTCGCCCGCAGCTCGTGCTACACAGTAGCCCATGGCCAGCAGCGAATAACCCATAGCCAGCAGCAGCGGAGTTGCCGTTGTCCCACTCAGCTCGATGGTTCCTCGGCGTGCTTCTCGCCGGGTGCGGGGCCATCAGCGCCCACGCGCAGCAATCGCCGGATTCTCCCAGCCCGGCGAGATCGGCCACGGAGGCCGACTCGCTGGTGCTGCACGGGCCGGTCCGGGAACCGCGCACGCTGGGCGACAACGATCGGAAGGACGGCCCCTGGAAGTCGTTCTCCGAAGTCACCAAGAACGCGCAGGTTCAGTCGGGCCTCTTCACGCTCTACCGGAAGCGCGATGCCGCCTACCTCTCACTCACCCCGGCTCAGCTGGACCGTGACTACCTCCTGGTTACCCAGCTTTCCCAGGGCATCGGTGAAGTCGGGCTGGACGGCGGCACGTCCATCCGCTCCGATCTGATCCGTTTCCATCGGGCCGCCGATCGGATCGAGCTCTGGGTAGTGAATCCCCGCTTCGCGGCCACACCGGGCACGCCGATGGCCCGAGCGGTGGAGAGTTCGTTCGGCCATTCGGTGGCTCACTCGTTTCCCATTTCTACCGTCCGCGACAACGGCGAGGTGCTGCTCGACATCGCCCCGTTCCTCACCTCCGATTGGGCCGATCTGGGCGCGTTTCTCCAGGGAATCGCGACCCAGCGGAAGCTGACCGGCTCGATCATGCTGGACCGCGATCGCTCGAGCGTCGAGCAGCTCCGCCTCTACCCCGGGAATTTCGAAGCCGAAGTCCGGCTGACGTACCAGTCCAATCGGAACCTCGGGCTGGAGACGGTGGCGGACTACCGCTGGATCCCACTGGGTGTGCACTATTCGCTCCTCGAACTGCCATCCACACCAATGCGCCCCCGCTACGCCGATGAGCGGGTAGGCTACTTCGTCTCGGCGATCAAGGACTTTTCGCGTGACACGGCGGAGAGCTTCTTCGTTCGCTTCGTGAACCGTTGGCGCCTGGAAAAGCGGGACCCGGACGCCGCCGTGAGCGAGCCGGTGAAGCCGATCGTGTATTACATCGACCGCACCGTGCCGAACGAGTGGAGGCCCTGGGTCAGGGCCGGCATTCTGGAGTGGAACCGCGCGTTCGAGGACGCCGGCTTCCGCAATGCGATCCAGGTGCTCGACGCGCCGGAGGACACGCTCTGGAGCGCGGAAGACGCCCGGTATTCCACCGTGCGCTGGACCGCCACCAATCGCAGCGTCTACGCGATCGGACCGAGCAATGTGGATCCCCGCACCGGCGAGATTCTCAATGCCGATGTGCTGGTGTCGGCCAGCTGGATCCAGACGTGGCGGGGCGAGTCGGGCGAATACGTGAGCCCGCTGGCCGCGGTCCGCTCGGCCTTCCTCGAGGACTCGGTGGCGGCGGGGGCGGAGAGCGAGATCCGCCTCTGTAGCCTGGGCGAGGGGCTCCGGCGGCAGAGCACGGTGGCTCGGGCACTGCTCGCCGGTGCCGGCAACGGCCCGGATGGCGCGGCCCTCACCCGGCGATACATCGGACAGGCGCTGAAAGCCCTCATCATGCACGAGATCGGGCACACGCTGGGTCTCCGCCACAACTTTCGAGGCTCCGCCGGGGTCACCAAGGCTCAGCTCGCCGACAAGTCTTACACGAAGGCGCATGGTGTGGGCGTGTCAGTCATGGATTACAGCCCGCCGGCGCTGTCGCTCGACCCGAAGCAGCAGGGCGATTTCTACGCCGGCACTATCGGTTCGTACGACCGTTGGGCTATCCGATACGGATACACCGGACTGGGATCGCCGGAGCCGGCTGCCGGCAAAGGCTCCGCCGGTGCGACGCCAGCCTGGAGTCCGGACGGGGAGGTCAATGCGCTTCGGCAGGTGGCCTCTGAGGCTGCCGACCCGTCTCACCTGTACGGGACGGACGAGGATGCGGGATTCGGCGGGTACGGACTGGATCCCACTGTCTCGCGGTACGACCAGACCGACGACCCGCTGGGATGGGCCCGCGACCGGGTGGTGCTGATCAACCGGTTGTTCGATTCGCTCGACACCCGCATGGTGGCACCGGGCCAGAGCTACGCCCGGCTCCGCAGCGCCTTTACCGATCTGCTCACCGACCGCTGGTACGCCATGCTGGTGACGACCAAGTATCTCGGCGGCGCGACGACGGCGCGAGACCATCGCGGCGACCCGTCTGCCCGGCCGGCGCTCTCCACGGTTCCGGCTGCTCGCCAGCGTCAGGCGCTGGCTTTTCTCACCGAGGCGGCCTTCGGCGAGCAGGCGTATCGCTTCAAGCCCGAGCTGTTGAACAAGCTGGGGCCGGACCGCTGGCGGCACTGGGGATCGAACCCGTCGGCCAGCGGCCGGATCGACTTTCCGATGCACAGCTGGGCCACCACTCAGCAGTCGGCCCTGCTGGGGCAGCTGCTCGATCCGGTGGTGCTTTCCCGCATTCGCGACGCCGAGTTGCGCGCCCCAGCGGGCGAACCGACCGTCACCATTCCCGAGCTGCTGGGCACGTTGACCCGCGCCATCTGGGCCGAAGCGGCGTACCCCGACACGGCAGCAGCGTCGCCCCGCAACATCACGTCGGTTCGCCGTGATCTGCAACGGGTCTACCTGAACAGCCTGATCCGGATGGTAGTGAGCCCGCAGGCAGACATGCCCGAAGACGCCAGGACGCTGGCACGTTTCACGCTGGCAGATCTAGGTGCCGAGCTGGACCGTTCGCTGGCTCGCCGCGGAATCGAGCTCGACTCCTACACCAAGGCCCACCTGGCGGACTCGCGGGAGCGGATCACCCAGGCCCTCAATGCACAGATGATCCAAACCGCCGGAACGGCAAGGTAACCGTCACATGCTCCTGATCGCCTCCTCCGACCCCTCCCCGCTGGTGCAGACCGCGGTCTACATGGCCGGTGTCCTGGTGGGATACGTCCTCCTGGTGCGGCCGGACGAATGGCAGAGCGCCTGGGAAACAATCCGCAGCACCTGGTTCAGGCGCTCCGAAGACTGACCCGGGGAATCGCGCCACCCCGAACGGGGCGGCGTTATGATTCCTCCCATGAATTCGCCGGCCGGCGGGGTCGCGCTCCAGGTTCGCAGTCTCAGGAAGACCTACGCAGATGTGGTCGCAGTGGACGGCCTCGACCTGGAGGTGTTTTCGGGCGAGTGCTTCGGCCTGCTGGGACCCAACGGTGCCGGCAAGACCACGACCATCGAGATCTGTGAAGGGCTCACCCCACCCGATGCGGGGGATGTGGTGGTCCTGGGCCGTCGCTGGGGACGCGACGACCGTGAGCTGCGCGAGCTGCTGGGCATCTCGCTTCAGGAGACCCAGTTCGCGGAGAAGCTGACCGTCGAGGAGACGGTGCGGCTCTTTCGCAGCTTTTACCCCCGCGGTTCCCCGCCCCAAGCAATCATCGAGATGGTGCAGCTGCAGGAGAAGGCCCGATCGCGGGTGGGCGGACTGTCGGGCGGGCAGAAGCAACGGCTCGCGCTCGCCTGCGCGCTGGTTGGAGATCCGCAGCTGCTCTTCCTGGACGAGCCCACCACGGGCCTCGACCCTCAATCACGCCGCCAGCTCTGGGGATTGATCGAAGGCTTCCGGTCGGCGGGCCGCACCATCCTGCTCACCACGCACTATATGGAAGAGGCCGAGCGGTTGTGTGACCGCGTGGCCATCGTGGATCACGGCAGGATGATCGCGCTGGGAACGCCCCGGGAGCTCATCGCGAACCTGCGCGCCGAGCACGTGCTGGAGTTTGCCCTGGCGGGCGACGACGCCGGTGATGCCGCCGCCTTCCGCCAGATCGAAGGGGTCTGCGCCGCCAGCCATACCAATGGCACATATCGCCTTCAGGTGGAGGAGCTGCACCGGACCGTGCCCGCCCTGCTGGGCGAGCTCCGGCGCCAGGGAGCTCAGTTGGCCGAGCTCCGCACCCACTCCGCTACCCTGGAGGACGTATTCGTCTCGCTCACCGGGAGGCACCTGCGCGATGAGTGAGCGACGCGGGGTGGATCATCCGCTGGTTCAGCTGACCCAGGTCCGGTACCGGGAGTTCTTCCGGGAGCCCGAGGCGGTTTTCTGGGTCTTCATCTTCCCGGTGCTGCTAGCCGCGGGGCTGGGCCTGGCGTTCCGCAACCGCCCGCCCGAGCGGATCGCGGTGGCCGTGGCGGCGGCGGATAGCAGCGCCGAGACCCTGGCCCACGCGCTCCGCCAAACGAACGAGCTGGACGTGCGGCTGCTCACCGACTCCGCTGCCAACGAGGCCCTCCGCACCGGCGACGTCGCCGTCGTGATGATCCCCTCCAGCCGGGAGGTGGAGTACCGCTACGACGATACCCGGCCCGAGAGTCGCACCGCCCGGCTGCATGTAAATGACGCCCTGCAGCGCGCGGGCGGGCGGCGGGACGTGGTAGCCGTGCGCGACGCTCTGGTTCGCGAGCGGGGCTCCCGCTACATCGATTTCCTGGTGCCGGGCCTGGTGGGAATGAATCTGATGGGAAGCGGGATCTGGGGATTGGGCTTTGCCATCGTGGATGCCCGGAAGAAGCGGCTGCTGAAGCGGCTGATCGCGACCCCCATGTCCCGCCCCCAGTTTCTCGCGTCGTTCGTGCTCTCGCGGCTCACCCTGCTGGTGATCGAGGTGGGGGTGCTGTTGGGCTTCGGTATCCTGGCGTTCGGGGTGCCGCTGCGGGGACCACTGCTGTCCCTGGGGCTCATCTGCCTGGCCTCCTCGCTGGCGTTCACCTCGCTCGGGCTTCTCATCGCCTCCCGGGTCCAGACCATCGAAGGTGCCTCCGGGCTGATGAATCTGGTGATGCTCCCCATGTGGATCTTCTCGGGGGTCTTCTTTTCGGCCTCCCGTTTTCCGGACACCATCCAGCCGTTCATCCAGGTCCTGCCCCTCACCGCCGTGGTGGACGCGCTGCGGGCCAACATGCTCCGGGGTGCCGGTCTCGAGGGGCTGGCCACCGAGCTCAGCATTATTCTGGCGTGGCTGGTGGGGAGCTTTGTCCTCGCGCTCAAGTTGTTCCGCTGGAGGTGACCCCTGCATTTGCATGGGACATTTTGCAGCCATTTTTGTTGACAGTCCTCGCCGGAGGCTTAGCTTCGTTTCCGCGCCAAGACGGCCCTCACGTGCGTTTGTAACGCTCAGGTCACCCCTGCGGACATCTGACCGGCTTCTCACCCTCAAGAGGGAAGCCATGCTTTTCCCCCAACTAGGGCTACCCATGAACAGAATCTTGCTGAGTGCCGCGCTATTGGCAGGTGCGCTGCTGCCCGGGAGCGCCGAAGCGCAGGAACTCGCCGACGTCAAATCTTCACAGGTCCTCACGCTCAAGCAGCAGGGCAGCTTTTACGTGGGCGGAAACACCCACTTCGTCGAAGACGCCTTCACCGGGTCCGCTCCCGGGCGGCTGGGTAACTCGATGATCAACCAGATGTACGTGCAGTTTCAGAAGCCGGCGAAAAACAACAACCATTATCCAGTCGTATTCGTGCACGGCTGTTGCTTGAGCTCAAAGACGTGGGAGACCACGCCCGATGGCCGTATGGGCTGGTATGAGTACTTCACCCGCAAGGGCTTCGACACCTACATGGCCGATCAGGTCGGCCGTGCCCGCTCTGGCTTCGACGCGCTGCAGTACAACAAGGTTCAGGCTGGGGCCGCCCCGGCCAGCAGCAACCCGCGGGTGCTGATCGCCACCGACAAGTTTGCCTGGGACGTGTTCCGGTTCGGAAACTATGCCACCCTCACCCCCTGGCCGGACGAGCGATTCCCGATGCATACCGTGGGGGTTGGCCCGGGATCCACGCTGACGTTCTACAAGCAGGTGATTCCCGACATGACGTCCACCCTGACGGCGGCCGTCCCGGGATGCGCGGGAGGGAATTGCGGTCCGGCGGCACCGGACGGTTTCTGGCACACGCCGGCTGCCATGGCCGAACTGGCTGACGGGCTGGGCGGGGCGATTCTGGTGGGTCACTCCCAGTCGAGCTCCTTCCCGACTCGTGCAGCACTGCGGAACCCGGCTGCCGTGAAGGGCATCATCCAGTTGGAGACGGGGTGCTTCGGGAACCTGACCCCAGCACACATCGCCGTCCTGAAGAACATCCCGATCCTGATTATGGAAGGCGATCACTACGCGAATACCCGACCGGCCGCGCCTTGCCCCACTCAGTTCGAGCAGCTGAGAGCGGCCGGCGGCGACATCACCTACATCCATCTGCCGGCAGCCGGGATCTACGGCAACAGCCACATGTTCATGCAGGACAATAACAACCTGCAGGTGGCCGACATTATCATCCAGTGGATCGACGAGCACGTTGGACGGAAGACACGCTAACGCTCATGTATACGATCCTTGCCGTTCTCATTTCGCTCTCGCAGATGCTCTACCAGGCTCAGGTCTCGAGTTATGGCTGCAGCTCTAACGCTGAGGTCATCGAATTGCAGCAAATTCGCGCCGACCCGGAAGCCTTCCAGAAGCTCCTGTTTACTCAGGTGGTCTACGGACAATGCATTACGATCGGACAAGGTGCGGTGGTCGAGGGGGTGGCCGACCCCACGGACACCACGGTCCTGCGGATCAACGTCCAGAGCGATCCGCCTGGCTACATCGTGCCCTGGGGTGATTTCAAGCCGCTCGAGGCCGATCCAGGGCATTGAACGTCGGCTCCGGAACAGAGGTGTGAGACAAAAAAACGCCCGGGATCT
>DASVGF010000010.1:0-25332 GCA_036379675.1 Gemmatimonadales bacterium
CGCCCCTGCGTCCAGGCCTCATCGGCTTCTTTCTGCTGAGCGGCGACCCCGCTGGAAACGAGAAACAGCAGACCGAGCACGAGAAAACCGCGTCTCGTGCCATTCGTGCGCGTTTTGCACGGCGTCCTCGCACGAGCCTCATTCCGGGCTCGCCACCGGCGGTCTAATTGGGTCTGGTTCAACAAGTTGTCCGTCTGCCTCGTGGGGCCTCTGTGGGGAACGGAAGTTGCCTTGCAAGTTTAGCGCCCCGCCCCAATCACGTTCCAGGATACCGATGGCACCCGTGGTCGCACTGGAGCCACTGAGAAATAGCGTCCTCGTGCTGGCAGGAGTGGTTATTCTGCTGGCGCATTTTCTACTGCTCCAGAGAACCTGGGCCGCGATCAGCACGGCGCGGAGGAACCGGCGAGAGCCGGCCCTGAGCCGGCTGGTCTATGGGGTCGTGCAGACCTCACCCGTAGACGCCAGCGCCTTTCGCCGCTTGAGCCGGTTCGATCGGCGACTGGTTCGCTCCATCCTCCTGGGCCTGGCGCTCGATCTGCGGGGTGATATCGGCGAGACCATTGCCGAGCTGTACCGTGCGCTGGGGTTCGTTCGCAAAGATCTCAAACGGCTTCGTTCCTGGCGGGCAGCCGTACGCGCAGCGGCGGCCGCCGATCTCGGACTCATTCACCTCCCGGATTCCATACCGATGCTCGTGCATGCGCTGAACGATCGCGATGTCCGCGTGCGCCAGGCCGCCGTATGGGCGGTTGGGCAGGTGGGCACCGCGTCGGCGCTCACTGGTCTGGTTCGGTTGCTGGGGGATCCCAGCCTCGTCGTCTCGCACCGGGTCCAGGAAGTCCTCGCGGAGCGGGGCCGCGAAGTGGCCAACGCCATCTTGAGTTACGCCACCGGGAGCTCCAGCCGAAGGGGCCGCCTGGCCGCCATCGAGCTGATCGGCTGGCTCAGGATCACGACGGCGTCCGATCTGCTGCTCGTCTGCATGGGCGATCTCGATCCGGAGATAAGGGTGAAGAGCGTCAAGGCCGCCGCCGCGATCGGTAATCCCAGATTCCTGGAGCCGTTCCATGCCCTGCTCGAGGACCATCGCTGGGAAGTGCGCTGCCAGGCGGCCAAGGGGCTGAGTGTTTTCGGAAGTCCCAGCTCGGTTCCCCGGCTTACTGCCGCACTGAGAGACCGGCAGTGGTGGGTCCGCTTCTACGCGGCCACGGCCTTGGCCGAGGTGGGGGAGAGCGGTGAGGAAGCCCTTTCAATGGCCCTGCGGGACGAGGACCCCTCGGTTCAGGACATGGCTCGCTACCTGTTGGAGCGGGGCGGGGCGGTCCCGGCCCTGCCATGATCCCTCCTCAGGTCGAGGCGGCTCTGGCAGGGTACGCGGCATTCATTCTCGTGTTCTTCTTTGCCATCAACACCTACTATCTCGTCCTGACCATCGCCGGCTTCTGGCGGACGATCCGTGTGGCCCGGGAGGTGCGGCGGCCCGATCAGCGCCGGCTGCTGCGCTCGCCGCTCACGCCACCGATCTCCGTGCTGGCGCCTGCGTTCAACGAAGAGGCCAACGTCGTCGAGAACGTGCGCTCGCTGTTGATGCTCGATTACCCGCTCTTCGAGGTGATTCTGATCAACGACGGCTCACGGGACCGCACCCTCGGCCGTCTGGTAGACGCCTTCGACCTGAGACGCAGCGCCCGCTGCTTCGAGCGCGTGCTGCCCTGCAAGACGATACGCGGGATCTACGACTCCCCGGTCTATCCCAACCTGGTGGTGGTGGACAAGGAAAACGGGGGGAAGGCGGACGCCTTGAACGCCGGGCTCAACCTCAGCTTCTATCCGCTCTTCTGCGCCATCGATGCCGACTCGATCCTCGAGTCCGACGCCCTGCTCCGGCTGGTGCGTCCGTTCGTGGATGCACCGGGTATCACCATCGCTGCCGGCGGCGTCGTCAGGGTCGCAAACGGGTGCGAGATCCACGGCGGCCGGGTGCACCAGGTGCAGCTCCCTCGCAAGGCCCTCCCGCTGATCCAGATCGTGGAGTACCTCCGGGCCTTTCTCTTCGGCCGCATGGGTTGGAGCACCGGCAACAGCCTGCTGGTCATCTCGGGGGCCTTCGGTCTCTTCGAGAAGCGCGCGGCCGTGCAGGCCGGGGGCTACGCGACCGATTCCGTGGGTGAGGACATGGAGCTGGTGGTCCGCATGCACCGCAAGCGGCGCGAGATGCACCAGCCCTACCGCATCGGATTCGTTCCCGATCCGATCTGCTGGACCGAGGTGCCGGTCACCTTCCGGGTGTTGCGGCGCCAGCGCACCCGTTGGCAGCGCGGCCTGATCGACACCCTGGTTCGTCATCGCGCCATGATCGGCCGGCCCCGGTTCGGGACAGTGGGCATGGTCTCCCTCCCGGGCTTCGTCATGTTCGAGATGCTGAGCCCACTGGTCGAATTATCGGGTTACGTCCTGATGCCGGTGCTGTGGGCTCTGGGCCTCCTCAGTCCATCGGGAGCCTTCGTGTTCTTCGTGCTTGCCCTGATGTACACCGTCCTTGTCTCGGCGCTGGCGGTGCTGCTCGAGGACATCGCCTTCCGGCGCTACCCCCGAACCCGGGATCTGGGCCGCCTGCTGCTGGGTGCCATGATGGAGAACTTCGGCTTCCGCCAGCTCACTGTCTGGTGGCGGGTCCGCGCGTTCTGGGAGTACCTGCGCGGGGATCTCTCCTGGGGAACCATGGAGCGTCAGGGAGTCCGAGCCTCATGAGCCTCCTGGTTCAGCCGGTGCCGCCTCGTAGCGTCGGCGCGCTGCTGGCCGCCGCGTGTGGGGCCAGCGTGGCCGTACTCGGTGGTCTGGTGGTCGCCGGCTGGCTGACGGTGGCGCTGGCGCTGATTCAGGTGCTGCCGGGCTTCCCGCCGATGCAGTACAATACCGCGCTCGGCTTCATGGTTGCCGGGGCCGCGCTGCTCGCCGCGGCGCTCGACCTGCGCCGCCCCACCGCGCTGCTGGGCGGGCTCACCGCGGTCATCGGTCTCGCCACCCTGTTCCAGTACGTCTTCCACAGCGACCTCGGCATCGACCAGCTCCTGGTCGAGACTTACCTGTTCACCGGCGTTCCCCACCCGGGGCGGATGGCGCCCAACAGCGCGCTGGCCCTGAGCCTGGTAGGCCTGGCCCTCATCGCACTGGCCTGGAAACACGCTTCCCGGACATGGTACTTCTGGCCCGCTCTCCTGGGCTCGATCGTGATCGCCCTGGGCACGGCCGCGCTGGTGGGATACGCCGCCGAAATACCCGGAGCGTACAGCTGGGCTCACTTCATGCCCATGTCGGTGCACGGCGCGCTCGCTTTCCCGCTGCTCGGCGGGGGCGTGGTGGGGCTCGCGTGGAACGCGGCCCAGGGCGATGCGAAAGACCCGCTTCCCTGGCTGCCGGAGCTGGCCACCGTTGCAGTCCTCACCGTGACACTCTGCATGTGGTACGGGGTCGGCAGTGCCCGTAACGCGACCACCCCACGCTCCTCGATCCCCGTACCCCAACGGGCCGCGCCGGCTGAAACCACCCTCCCCAAACTCACACTCGCAGCCGGGCTCCTGAGCGCGCTGCTGCTGGGTTGGTCGGTCCGGGCCGGCCAGACCGCGCGGCGGCATGCCCGGTCGCTGGCGGCCACCAACGAGGTGCTCAACCAGGAGATCGAGGTCCGTACCCGGATGGAATCGGCCGTGCACCAGCTGGCCGCGATTGTCGAGTCGTCCGACGACGCCATCCTGGCGACGACGCTCGACGGCAGGATCATGACCTGGAACCCGGGAGCCGAGCGCCTGTACGGTTACACCCGCTCCGAGGTGGTGGGAAAGCACGTCTCACTGCTGCACGATCGGACCCACCGGGGCGCCGAGCTCTTCCAGCGCATCGGCAAGGGAGGGCGCGTCAACCGGCTGGAAGTCGTCAACCTGACCAAGGACGGACGCCGGATCGATGTATCCCTGACCGTGTCGCCCATTGTGGATCCGGGCGGCCGAATCATCAGCGCGTCGACCATCGCCCGCGACATCACCGAGCGGAAGTTACTCGACCGGATGAAGGACGACTTCGTCGGCACCGTCTCGCACGAGCTGCGGACGCCGCTTACCGCGATCAAAGGCTTCATCGAGCTGGTGGCCGACGGAGACGCGGGGCCGGTCAGTGAGACTCAGCGCGAGTTTCTCCAGGTCGCGGCCCGGAACTCCGACAGACTCGGTGTCCTCATCAACGACCTGATCGACATGAATCTGATCGAGTCGCAGCGGTTCGAGGTCCGGCTGCAGCCGCTGGATCTGCGCACCGTGCTGAGCGAGGTTGCGGCCACGTTCCGCACCATGGCACAGACCAAAGGCCTCACTTTCCGGGAAGACGTCGGCGACCTTCCGATGGTGCTGGGCGACAGCGCCCGCCTGGTGCAGGTGTTCAGCAACCTGGTCTCCAACGCCATCAAGTACACACCCCGCGGGGAGGTGGGCATCGAGGCAAGATCGAGCGGCTCCGGGGTCGAGGTGACCGTCCACGACAGCGGCATCGGCCTGAGCCGGGAAGAACATGCCCAGCTCTTTACCCGCTTCTTCCGGGGGCGGAGCTCGGTGGTGGCCGAGGCTGGCGGTACCGGTCTTGGCCTGGTGATCGCCAAGACGATTGTGGAACGGCACAACGGCGCGATCGATGTGGAGAGCCGGCCCGGCGCGGGTAGCCGCTTTCGGGTCACCATCCCGGTGGCGGGCTGAGCGTATGGCCAGAATCCTGATCGCGGAGGACGAGAAGCAAATCGCCGACATGATCGCCTTCAAGCTGACCAATGCCGGACACCAGGTCATCCGCGCCCAGGACGGCGAGCAGGCGGTTACCCTGGCGACGCAGGAGCAGCCCGACCTGATCCTGCTCGATGCCATGATGCCAGGCATCAGCGGGTTCGAGGTCTTGCGAAGACTCAAGCGCGACCCGGCCCTGAAGGACATCGGCGTGATTATGGTGACCGCCAAGGGGCACGAGCGCGATGTGCTTACCGGATTGAGCGGTGGCGCCATCGACTACGTGGTAAAGCCCTTCAGTTTGAAAGAGCTGGCCGCGCGGGTCGAGCTTGCGCTCCGGCGGGATCCGCCGGCGCCGCCCCCCGCCACAGCAGCCTGAGAGTGTCGTAGACCGGTTTCAGCCTGGCGTGGTACCGCGGTGTGGTCCAGCCGTTCCAGCGCCACGGAGCGAACGCCGCCGCCGGCCACACTCCGTCCTTCACTGCCGGCACGGTGCCCACTAACGCCGGCGTCATTCCCTTCCTGTAAATCACCACACCCACGCGAAAATCGACAGCGCTCGCGGTACCAAAGCTGCCTGTGGTCCTTCGGTCGTCGAGCAGCGTCCGACTGGAGGGGTCGGTGACATTGAGCAGGTCCCACGGTATCCGTAGCTCGAGCAGTCCGGCTTTTTCATCCAGGTACCAGTCGGCCAGGGTGGACGCCTTCTCGGTGCCATGCACCAGCCGCCCGCGGTCATAGCCCCGGGCCGGGTAGAACTGCCCGTTCCGCCCGAAGCGGGCGCGGTTGGTGATGACATACAGTGAATCAAATCGCGCGTCCCCCCGGGTGCGGGTGACTACCGGGCGCCGGGAGAACCGACCGAAGTCATCGCCGCTAGCTGAGTCCACCCGCGAGTCGTGCCGGTTGTAGTCGGGGGTCACCCTGATGGCTGCCAGATCGGGACGCACCAGATCCACCAGGAACTCGAACCCGACCTCACTGCGCACGCCGCTGCGGGGCAGGCGGTGCTGGCCCACTCTCGGAAGGTGGGTATCGAGCGCCAGCTGGATGCCGAGGGAGTCCCAGGGGAAACGCCCGGGGGGAAGCTCCACCGCCAGATAATAGAAGGACTCGTCTGCCCCGGCCCTCAGCCCTCGCGGGCCCCAGCGAGACGAATCGGTGGCTCCCTGAACCGCCGTCAGCGAACGCCACCGCTGCGAGTCGCCCCCCAGGCGTGGCGACGCACCGGCCGAGCCCGCGTACATGCCCATGATCCCGTAGTTCTGCTCCGCATCCATCACGTTGTGCCACAGCCGGGTGTTGTCCGGCGGGATCTCGTACTCCATGACCGCCCAGTTCTTCTTGAACCACTCGTCCAGCCAGGCAAACAGGATGGCTCCCGCGGCGCCCGCTTCCCGGATCTCTCGGGTGAGACGGGCATCGATCGAGGCCATGGCCCGCTCGTCGTGTCCCCCGTGGCTCCAGCCCTGCGGATGCAGGTGGGCCGTTCCTCGGCTGGAGGGCACGCCGTACTCCGCAATCACGGTGGGTATGCCGGAATGGTGCTTCACCAGGTCCCGCAGGTAGCCGAAGTAGCTCGACGGCCCCTCCGACGACCGGGCTGTCCGGTAGCCCGGATCGAGCATCATGAAATCCGGATAATAGGGGTAGGCATGGTAGCTGGCGAACCAGCCGGCCGGATTGGCGGCGGTCGGCTCCACCAGGTTCGCGTCGAGCCCGATGACGTCGTTCTCGTATTCCAGCTTCCTGGCTTCCGACTTCCGGCCGGACCGCCGCCGCCCCGCCGCCTCCTCAGCGATGGTTGCCTCCGTCGGGTGGGACAGGGGATCGAGTGTGGGCCAGTTGGTGTAGGCGATGGGACGCAGCGCGTTGTAGGTATCGGCCTCATAGGCGAGCATGAAGTCGCACTGCTGCGCCATCCATGCATCCATGGCCGGGCCATGGTTGACGCGAAGGAAGCGGCCCTGGTAGGCCGCTGCCGGCTTTCCTTTGTCGAAAGCCTTCACCGCGAAGGGCTCCCACTCCCGCCCGATGATGTAGCCCAACACCCAGTCCGCGACGTCGGCGTCGTAGCTGCCGGCTGCGTGACCGGGACGGACCGGAATGCTGGCGGCCCCATGTACCAGGTCTACCACTCGCCGCATCTCCGCCTGAAACCCACTCTTCCATTTGGGGTCGTTGAAGTCGTGCCGGGGGGGCAGCTCAGTCCACACCCCATGCACCAGCCAGAGGAGCTGGTTGGGGTGGGCGAGGTTCCAGGCTCTCAGGGCGCGGTAGAACGCGGGCGGGAGAATGGTGTACACCCGCAGCGTGTTGGCGTGCATTCTGGCCAGCGTGTCCAGCCATCCGGCGTACAGCGAAGAGTCGGTCGGGAAGTCCGAGGGATAGCGGCCAGGGAGCGCGACTCCCAGGTTGACGCCCTGGATATAGAATGGCTGCCACCCCTGAGCCGTGCGGACTTCGAAGCGGGTGCCTTGGGTTCGCGAGACCAGTTGCAGCGCGGTCGGACGTCCCGGCCGGGCTGCGGCCGGTCTGCTCCAATCCGGTGCGAGCCGGTCGAGGAGCCCACGCAATTCCTGGTTCTTCGGCGCCAGCTCCATTGCCCGGACGCCGGCGGCCACCGCCCTGGCCGTGTCCCCCAGTCGCAGCGCGGCCCGGGCGCGGCCCTCCCACGCGTCCGAATTTGTCGCGCTCTGAGTCAACACCTCGCCGAACAGTGCGTCGGCCCGGCCCGGTTGGCCCGAGCGCAGCAGCGTGAACCCCAGGCCCACCTTCGCATCCAGATTGTCGGCACAAAGCTCGTGCGCCCGGTTGAACCGGGTCAGTGCGGCGGGAAGTGAGTCGGTGCGATAGGCTCGCCAGCCGCTTTCGAGGACGCTGTCGGTGGCGGCAGGACAGGGTGCCTGAGCGCGGACGCCCTCCACGGAGAGCGTGAAACCGATCAGGATCGCGCAGGCCCGGCGGGCGACATGTATGTTGAGGGGCATGGATACCGAGGAATGTCCTACGGGCCCGGTGCTCGATCAAGGTGGAACTCCGGCCTTGGGCCGCTCCCTCATCGACACCTTCGGGAAGGGGTGGAGCAAAGGCAACCTGGATCTGCTCCTGTCGGTGTTCACGCCGGAAGCCGTCTTCATCGAGACACCCTTCTCGGCGCCACTGCGCGGTCTCGAGGCAGTTCGCGGGTACTGGGCCGATGTCCCCTACCATCAATCGGAGGTCACCTTCAGCTCCGGGGAGATCTACTCGGCCGGCCCCTGGTTTTCGACCGAGTTCAAATGCGTTTTTCGCAGGCGCCGAACCGGTGAATGGGTGGATGCCCGGGGCGCGATATTCTGCGAGCTTCAGGGTGAACGGATCAGAGAGATGCGGATGTACTGGCACCGATGGAATGGGGGCCGCGAAACCAGCAAGCCGTGAGCTGTCCCGCGCGCCATCGTCAAGTGCCAAAAAGAGGACAATTCTACCCTACTGTGGATTCCTAAGCGCTTGTCTTGCAATATCATAGGTGGTGGCACGGGGTTCGCTACAAGCCAGTTAAAGCCAAACCCGTGTCCTGTAGGCGTTTCCGAGTCGCTCCTTGGGGGGTGCCATGATCACCTCACTGTTTCTTCCGCTGCTGATTGCCGCGGCGCCGGCGCCGGTTGCAGCTGCGTCCGCGGACGATCCACCCATTCGTCTCTGGATCAATGAACGTCGGTTCTTCCCCGGCGACCGCGCCAAGGTGCAGGTCCGGACGGAAGACGACGGATACCTGCTGGTCCTTCACGTCGATCCCGAGGGGCGCCTACGGGTGTTGTTCCCCCTAGATCCCGACAAGGACAACTTCGTCCGCGGCGGCAAGAAGTACGAGGTGCGCGGCCGCGGTGGGCGGGAGACGTACGAAGCCGACGGGAAGGGCCGGGGCTCGATCTACGCTGCGGTCTCGCGCGATCCCTTCCGCTTTGACGGGTACGTCCTGGGCGATCACTGGGACTACAAGGCCCTCGCTCCATCGCGCCTGGCCGCCGACCCCGAGCCCGAGCTCAATGAGCTGGTCCAGCGCATGGCTCAGAGCAGCTTCGATTACGATCTCATCAACTATGAAGTGGTAGACCGCTCCGTGTATGCCACGGAGGTCTACCCCCGGTATTACGGGTCGGTATACGACGATCCCTGGTGCTATCGCTTCTCCTGCTCGAGCTATTACGGCTCGCCCGGCAGCATTTCCATCGGGCTGTTCTTTGGCCGGCCGTACCGGCGGTACTACTACGATCCCTACTACTACGCCTACGACCCGTACTCGCCATTCTTTTACGACCCGTACTACTACGCGCCGGCTTACTACCCGCGGTACTATCCGCGCTACACGTACCCGCGCTATTACGGCTACTACGACCGGTATCACTACTGGGACCGCGATCGGTACTACAGTCGCCCGTACACTCCCTATCGGTTCAGGGGCGCCGGCGGCATCGATACGCGCTATCGCGACCGCCGCTACGACCTGCGCCGGTCCGTCAATACGGTCTATAACCCACCGGTCACGCGGGTGCGGGAGCCGGCCGCGGTGGCGCCGGCGCGGCGTGCAATCGAAGGACCTGCCGCGGAGCTGCCCAGCCGGACAGCCCCGAGGCGGGTGATTGGTCATGAGCAGCGGCTGGACGCGGGCAAGGTCGAGGCACGCCGTGCGCGGGATCCCCAGGTCCGCGACGCCACCCCTGACCAGGTCCGTGGACGCGAGCGTGCTCCGGACGAAGCGCGTCCGGCGCCCAGACGTGAGGCCGACGCACCCAGGCACGACGAACGGGCGGAGCCGAGGCTGGAGCGTCGCCGGGAGGAGCCTCGTGCGGCCGAACAGCCTCGCGCCGTGGAGCGGCGGGAGCAGCCGCGTGCAGTCGAGCGCCGCGAGGAGCCCCGCAGGGAAGAGCCCCGCAGGGCCGAGCGTGCTCCCCAGCCGCGGCAAGCCCCTTCGGCAGATCGTGGGTCCAGTGGCGAGGGGCGCCGGCGGAACTAGTTTACCAGATCTGAGCCCGCGCGCTGTCGGGCCGCACCATCGGATCGCCCGGCTTGCAGCCGAACGCCCGGGCAAAGGCCGGCATGTTGGACAGGGGGCCGTTGGTGCGGAACTTCGGCGGCGCGTGGGGGTCGGTTAACACGAGCAGCCGGGTAAACTCAGGTCTCTGCTTGGACCGCCAGATCTGCGCCCAGGCCAGAAAGAAGCGCTGGTCACCGGTTAGCCCGTCAATCGGCGCCGGTTCGGGCTCCCCATCCAGCGACCGCCGGTAGGCGCCGTGCGCGATGATCAAGCCACCCAGGTCTCCAATGTTTTCGCCCAGGGTCAGCTTACCGTTGACGTGGAGTGAATCAATGGCCACGTAGCTGTCGAACTGCGCCCGCACCACTTCTGCCCTCCGGTTGAACTCCTTGGTATCCGCCTCCGTCCACCAGCCGCTCAGGTTGCCCTGGGCATCGAACTGGCGTCCCTCGTCATCGAAGCCATGAGTGATTTCATGGCCTATGGCTCCGCCCATGCCGCCGTAATTGACCGCGTCGTCGGCTCTGGGATTGAAGAACGGCGGCTGCATGATACCGGCAGGGAAGGTGATCTCGTTGGTC
The DNA here is from genome assembly GCA_036379675.1 of Gemmatimonadales bacterium. Lineage (GTDB taxonomy): Bacteria > Gemmatimonadota > Gemmatimonadetes > Gemmatimonadales > GWC2-71-9 > CAVVWJ01. The sequence continues at coordinate 10,371 of DASVGF010000010.1, forward strand.
GGTGCGTTGTAGTAGGCATTCACCGTTGGTGCGGTCATGCCCCACTCGGTGCGGTCGGTCGGCTTGCCGATCTTCTGCAGCCCGCGCAGCGTCTCGAACCGGTTGGCCAGCAGCAGATTGACAACGAAGGGCCCCGGTCGAGCCTCGAGCCGGGTGTAATCCCGCCATTTGTCGGGGTACCCAATCTTATTGGTGATCGAGTCGAGCTTGGCATAGGCTTTGGTCTTGGTCTCCTCACTCATCCACGTCAGGCCGGCAAGCCGGTGCCGCATCTCTGCCCGGATGTTTTGCACCATCTCCAGCGCCCGAGCCTTGGCTTCGGGGGTGAAGTTCTTGCGTACGTAAGCCTGGCCTAGAATCTCCCCTACGGCCTGGTCCGTCAGGGCGAGGCAGCGCTTCCAGCGGGGACGCATCTCCTTGACCCCGCGAAGCACCGTGGAGTTGAAACGAAAGCTTTCCTTCACAAACGGTGAGCTCAGGGCGGGAGCAGTGTTGGCGATGAGCGTCCACCGCAGATAATCCCGCCACGCGGCCACGGGTGCCGATCGCAGCAGCGAATCGACGGCGCGGACGAACCCCGGCTGGCCCACGTTGACTTCCCGGAGTCCACCTAATCCCCGGCTGCTCAGGTACGCATCCCAGCCAAACCCGGGCGACATCTTCTTGAGCTGAACCCTGCTGGTGAGGTGGTAGATGGCCTCCGGATCGCGCTGCGCTTCGCGGGTCATGGCGGCTTTAGCCAACTCGGTCTCCAGCCGCATGACCGCCTGGGCCGATCGCGTCGCGGCGGCTTGATCGGCACCGGCTAGTCGCAGCATGCCGGCCACATGATCGAGGTAGTGCTGTCGCAGCTTCTCGGACGCGGTGTCGGTCTTCAGGTAGTAGTCGCGGTCCGGAAGTCCCAGTCCGGCCTGATAGACCTCCGCGATAGTACGGCTGCTCTTCTTGGCGTCGGGGGTGGACCGGAAGGCGAACACGGCAGGGATACCGATGCCGTGCAGCCCGGCAATCGCCTTCTCTATTCCCCTCCGATCACGAATCGCCGCGATGTGGCTCAGGTGGGTCCGGAGCGGCTTGATCCCGGTGGATTCCACCGCCGAGGAGTCCATGCAGGTGCCGTAGAAGGTGCCGAGCTTTCGGATCTCGGGGTTCCTGGTCGACGATGCATTCTGGGCGGCCTCCGTCAGCACATCCTGTAACGCGGCGTAGTTTGCCTCTTGCAGCTCGTTGAAGCTGCCCCACCGCGGCTGATCGTCTGGGATAGTGCTGCGGGCGATCCAGCCGCCATTGGCGTACTGATAGAAGTCCTGGCAGGGCGCGCAGGTACTGTCCAGGTTAGCCGGATCGAGCGGCTTGGCCTGCTGCGCGGCGACGACGCCCGTCACGACAGCGCAGAGCACCGCTGCCGTGGTGGAAGAGATGAGTTGATGCATGGGGCCGTGAGACTCTTGTTTGGTGTTCGTGATGCTGCGGACTTGGCCGGGAACGGGATACGTATGCCCTACGGCTGAACCGGCTTCTGGTTTCGGCGCGCGTAGTCGAGGCCCCACTCCAGCACTTCCGCGCTTCGCAGGCCCACTCGCATGGCTTGCTCCACCGCGTCCTCCTCGTCCATTCCCTGGTCGAGGATCAGGTAGGGGAGCAGCGCGCCGCCCACCCGGTTACCGCTCCCGCAATGAACGAAGACCGTCCGGTCACCGGCCGATCGAAGAATGCCCAGGATGCGCTCGAGCAGCGAATCGTCCAGGGCCCCCGCGCGCACCGGCACGTTCACGTACTCCAGGCCGAGCTGCCGGGAGAGCTCGGCCTCATCCACGGATCGGGGTTCCATGGGGTCCCGGAGATCGAGGACGATCGACCCCTGGACCTGCCCCAGTGCTTCGAGCTGCTCGGCGGTTGGTTGGCCGCCGGTGACCACGGTGGGAAGTAACTGACAGGCGTTGGCGACCCCGCGGATCGCCTGAAAGGCAGAAGTCATGCTGAAAGGTAAGAATAGGACGTAAGAAGTGAGAGGGGCGTTCCTCTTGCCTCTCACCGTTTACACCTCTCACCTCTTACCTTTAAGAGGTGCTCCGCCTCGCCATCGCCCAGGTACGGCCCCAGAAGGGGGCGTATGAGGAGAACCTCTGCCGGTTTGGCGCCCTCCTGCGGGAGGTCGGCAACTGGCAGGATCCTGCCGACCTGGTGGTCGCGCCCGAGACCGCCCTCACTGGCTACTTCCTGGAAGGGGGCGTCCGGGAACTGGCTGTCTCGGGCGACCAGCTGTTCGACGACCTGAGCCGCCAGCATCGCGAAGCCGGGGCGCCCTCGATCGACGTGGCACTCGGCTTCTACGAGATCCACGGAAACCGGCTCTACAACTCGGGGCTCTACGCCACGCTGGGCGGCCCCGATGCCGGCATCAGGCACATTCACCGGAAGATCTTCCTCCCCACCTACGGAGTCTTCGACGAAGAGCGATTCGTCGAGGCCGGCCGGAGCGTGCAGGCGTTCGACACCCGCTGGGGCCGCGCGGCGATTCTCATCTGCGAGGATGCCTGGCACTCGTTCACCCCGATGCTGGCGGCGCTGGACGGGGCCCAGCTGATCATCGTTCCGAGCGCCAGCCCGGCGCGCGGGGTCCTCACCACCGATGATACGGCCGGCCGTCCCGTGAGCCTGGCGCGGTGGAGCCGGCTGGTTCAGGACATTGCCGGGGAGCACGGGGTCTACGTGGCCTTGTCGCAGCTCGTAGGGTTCGAAGGAGGCAAGGCCTTCCCCGGCGGCTCGATCCTGGCAGGCCCGCGCGGCGACCTGCTGGCGCAGGCGCCCGTGTTCCAGGAGGCGGTCATACCAGCCATCCTCGATTTCGAGGAGATCACCCGGGCCCGGGCCGATCTGCCCTTGCTCGCCGATCTCGAGATGCGGCTCCCGCACCTGCTCGGTTCCCTGCACGCCGCCCGCCGGGAAAAACTGGTGGGGCCCAGAACCCGGGTCGACGGTGCGGCAGTGAAGGACGGCGCAACATCGAGCAGCCCGGGGAAAGCACCGCGTCCCAGGCCGAAGCGCGAGGCCCTTGCGCCGCTCCCGACTCGCTTCAACCCCCAGCAGGATCCGCTCGCGATCGACCCAGATCTGACCCAGCGCTGGCTGGTCGAATTTATCCGCGATGAGGTGCAACGCCGCCGCAGGTTCGAGCGGGTCATCATCGGGATCTCCGGCGGGGTGGACAGTGCACTCGTGGCCTTCCTCGCCGCCGAGGCGCTGGGCCCCAAGAGCGTGCTCGGCGTGCGGATGCCGTACCGCACCTCCAGCCCGGAAAGCCTGGAGCACGCGCAACTGGTGATCAACGCGCTCGGTATCGAGAGTCGCACGATCGACATCAGCTCCGCGGTGGATGCGTTGGCCGAAGCGATCGGGGAGGAGGTGGGACCCGGGCGCCTGGGAAACATCATGGCGCGTACCCGGATGATCACGATCTTCGATCTCTCCGCCGCGCAGCGGGCGCTTCCTCTGGGAACTGGCAACAAGACCGAGCGGCTGTTCGGCTATTTCACCTGGCACGCCGATGACTCGCCGCCGGTGAACCCCATCGGCGATCTATTCAAGACCCAGGTCTGGGCCCTCGCCCGGCACCTGGGCGTGCCCGACGTGATCGTCGCCAAGCCGGCCAGCGCTGATCTCATCAAGGGTCAGACCGACGAGGGCGACTTCGGCATCTCCTACCCGCGAGCGGACGCCATCCTGCACTGGATTCTCCTCGGCTACAAGGCACCCGAGATTGCGGCACTCGGCTTCGAGCTGGATGAGATCGAGCTGGTGCGCAAGCGCCTCGACTCCACCCACTGGAAGCGCCGGTTGCCGACGGTCGCCATGCTGAGCGGGACCGCGATCGGAGAGTACTACCTCAGACCAGTCGACTACTAACCGCGTTGAGTGGTGCGCGATAAGCGGGTTCGGTCACGACTGCACCCGTCGGTAACCACCTGATCACCGTTTACTGTTCACTTTTCACTCTTGTTGCGATCCATGACCACTCCCGAGTCCCGTCCCATGTCCTTCTCCGTCGGCCAGATCACGACTTTCGTGATGCCGCACATGCAGAACGTGCGGGGCGACCTGTTCGGCGGTGAGCTCATGGCGTTGGTGGACCAGGCCGCGGCGGTGGCCGCGATCCGCCACGCCGGTGGCCCGGCGGTCACGGCGAGCATCGAGCGGGTGGACTTCCGGGAGCGGATTCCCGTAGGGGCGCTGGTGACCTGCGAGGCCACAGTGGATTACGTGGGCAACTCCTCGATGGACATCACGGTCGAGGTCTACGCCGAACGGGTGAGCAGCGGCGAGCGCCGGCACACTCACACGGCGCACGTCGTCTTTGTTGCGTTGGATGAGAACGGAAAGCCGAAGCGGGTGCCGCGTCTCGTCGCCGAGACGGAGGAGCAGCGGGAGCGCTACCGCCGGGCCGAAGCCCACCACCAAAGCAAACGCAAGGCGTGACCGCCCGGCCGGTGGCCATGGTACTGAGCGGAGGAGGCGCCAAAACCGCGGCGCACCTCGGCGCCTGCCGCGCGGTGAAAGAGGCCGGCTTCGAGCCGGTGTGGTACGTGGCCACCTCCATGGGAGCGGTCATCGCCGCGGGGCTGGCCAGCGGGGTGGGGAGCGACGAGCTGCTGGAGCGGATGGCGGAGGCCGGTCCGCACGGTATCGTCCGCGACCCCATGGCCCCGATCGCGGGACTCTTTCTCCGCTCGCTGCTGAAGCCCGGCCCCCTGCGCAGGTCAATCGAAGAGCTGGTTCCCGCCCGCCGGTTCTCCGATCTTTCCGTTCCGCTCACCGTCACGGCTGTGGACCTCGACACCGGCAGCCTGGTGCTCTTTGGAGCCGGGGCCCAGACGGCGCCGTTGATCGACGTGCTCTGTGCCAGCTGCGCCCTTCCGGTGTACTACCCTCCGGTGGTGTTGGGCGGCCGGCGCTATGGTGACGGGGGATTGCGCGGGGTGTTGCCGTTGGAGCCGGCTGCCGGGCTGGATGTGGAGCTGGTGGTGGCCGTAGATGTGGGGCCTGGCTTCGACGTTCCCCCACCGGCGGAGTCGGCCAGGGTGCCCTCGATGGTTCGGGCCCACGACGATGCGGTGGGCATTCTCATGGCGGCCCATTCCGAGAGCCAGCTGGCCCTCTGGCGATCTGATCCCAGTCGCCCTCCGCTGGTGTACGTGCGGCCCCGGACTGAGCGCAACACCACCTTCCGGGTGGACCGTATCCGCGAGTACGCCAACGAGGGACGCCGCGCGACGCGCGAGGCGCTCGAGCGGTTCGGCTCCGACTCTTGACCCCACCCCCTTTCGGGGCAAATTGAGCCAATGAAAGCCTCAGAAGCGATGGTAGCCGACCCGCACGTCGCCGTCGCCGGTGCCATGGCGAGCGAGGTCGCCATCATGCTCAAGACCCGCAACATCTCGGTGGTGCCGGTGGTGGACGATCACCGGACGCGGCGGTTTCTGGGCACGCTGAGCGACCGCGACCTGGTGACCCGCTGTCTGGCCGAGGGAAAGCATCCCTGGCACACCCGGGCCGACTCGCTCATGCGGAAGAATTCCGCGGTGGTGCGCCCCAATCAGGAGCTGAAGGGTTACGAGCTCCGGATGGACGACGACCCGAACGAGTCCCATCTCCGGGCCACCATCACGGTAGTGGATGACGACGGGCGGGTGGTGGGATTCATCAGCCACCCGGAGCAGATACCCGATCTGAAGATCGTCCGGGGGTGACGGCGGTCACAGGTTCGCCAACGCGGCACGGAGGATGCTCCGCCAGACCGTGGACGTAACCGAGGTGTCATAATGCCAGACTTCAAGCTGTTCACTCTCGAAGAAGCCGAGCGCACCCTCCCGCTGGTGCGGCGGGTGGTGGCCGACCTCACCGTCGAGTATCCCGCCTGGCGCGCGGCGGTGGCGCGTTTCGAGCTGCTCACCGGTGGGGCGCGGGCTGACTGGGGCGAAACCCAGGAGCTGGTGGCCGCCCGGGAAGACGTCACCCGCCACGCCAACCGCATCAACGAGTATCTCCAGGAGCTGGAAGCAATCGGCTGCGTCTTCAAGGGGTTCGAGGCCGGCCTGGTGGACTTCTATTCCCTGCGGGACGACAACCCCGTTTTTCTTTGCTGGCGACTGGGGGAGGAGCGCATCACCCACTGGCACGGGATCGACACCGGGTTCTCCGGCCGGCAGCCTATTGACGGGGCCATCCTCTCCTCCGTCTCTGCGTGAGCCGCCTCTGGCTGTTCCTGCACCTGCTGGGCTTCACCCTGTGGCTCGGCGGCGCCATCGCTTCAATGATCATGGGCATTGCGGCCAGGCGCGAGGACCGGCACGGGCTGGGCGCGGTGGTGCGGGCGCAGGCGGCGCTGATGAAGCAGGCCATTGCGCCGGGCGCGCTGCTGGCGGTGCTTTCGGGGCTCATCCTGACCTTCCAGATCAGCGGCGGCGACGAGATGGTGGGCTTCAACATCTGGCTGGTCATCATGCAGGGTACCGGGCTGGTGGCTGCCTTGCTGACCTTGCTCATCTCGCTGCCCACCGCGACCAAGCTCAGCCGGATCGATCCGTTAGGTGAGACGGCCCGGTATTTCGACGAGCTCCGCCAGCGCCAGCGAATCGTGGCATCGATCTCGGGGACGTTCGGGCTGATGGCCCTGTTCGCGGGCGCGATGCTGGGGTAAGAAAAGCGTGGACGGCAGGGTCGCACCCGAAGCTTTTCCCGTTCACCGTTCACTGTTTCCCGTTCACGCTTTTCCTTCCGGTGGCGCAGGCCGCCCGCACCGGACATTCGCCGCATCGCGCTACCCGCGCCGTACAGATCAAGGCCCCCAGCTCCATGATTCCCTGATTGAACGCCCACGCGCTCTTGCCCCGGCGGGGGACCAGCCGCTCGGCGGTGGCCCAGAGGCGGGATCCGAGTGCCGGGAGCGGGGCGCGGGGATGGAAGGCGCGCCGGATCACTCGCGCCACGTTGGTGTCGACCGCCGCGGCGGGCCGCTCGAAGGCGAAGCTGGCGACGGCGCCTGCGGTGTAGCGGCCAACCCCGGGGAGCCGCTGAAGCTCCCGCGGGTCGGCCGGGATCACGCCGGCCCGGTTCCGTACCACCTCTTGCGCCAGGCGATGCAGGTTCGCCGCCCGCCGGTAGTAACCCAGGCCCTCCCAGCTCTCCCGCACCATGGCGGGCGCCGCTGCCGCCAGCGATTCCAGCGAGGGATACCGCTGGAGGAACCGCGGGTAGTACGCCTCCACCCGTGACACCTGCGTCTGCTGCAGCATGAACTCCGACACGATCACGCGATATGGGTCCCGGGTGCGGCGCCAGGGCAGGTCCCGGCCACGGCGGCGAAACCAGCGGAGCAGGCGGCGGCGGAACTCGGGCGCATGTGCGAGCGAAGTCGGCATGGGTGAACGCTATCCGCTGACGGGAAGCTTCGAACCTAATTACCTTGTGGCATGCAACTGCTTGCCGCCATCGGACGCTGGGTACTCGACGGCGCGGCTCACGTCGGGCGCCTGGCGTTCTTCATGCTGGAGGCCTTTCGCGGACTGAGCGAGGTGAGGATCTGGTGGCCCCGGATGATGGTGGAGGCCTGGAACATCGGCGCGGGCAGCCTCTTCATCGTGCTCCTGATTTCGGCGTTTGCCGGCGCGGTCACCGCGCTCCAAACCGGCTACCAGTTCACCGGCAGTATCCCCTACTACGTGGTCGGCACGCTGGTGGTCTCCTCGATCATTCTCGAGCTGGGGCCCGTGCTCACCGCCCTCATCCTGGCGGGCCGGATCGGGGCCCGCTATGCGGCGGAGCTGGGGACGATGCGGGTCACCGAGCAGATCGACGCGCTGGAGAGTCTGGGCCGGTCCCCGTCGTCGCATCTGGTGATTCCACGGGTGCTGGCCGGGCTGATCATGATCCCGGCGTTGACGGTGCTGGCCAATCTGTCCGGCATCGTCTCGGGATGGGTCTCGGTGAAGGCGGTATTGCCGGTCACGGACGCCGATTTCATCTACGGCGCGCAGTACTACTGGCGCCCCTGGGACGCCTGGTACTCGATCATCAAGGCCTTCTTCTTCGCCGCGTCCATCACGATCATTGCCTGCTACATGGGATTCAACACCCAGCAGGGCGCCGAGGGCGTCGGCCGGTCCACCACCACGGCGGTGGTCACCAGCTCGGTGCTCATCCTGGTGCTGGATACCGTGCTCACCCGGCTCCTGCTCAACCAATGATCGAGATCCACGCGCTGCACAAGGCCTTCGGCAAACAAGTCGTGCTGAACCGGGTGGACTTCGAGGTCCGGGAGGGGGAAACCGTCGCCCTGCTGGGCCCATCCGGCACGGGCAAGAGTGTATTGCTCAAGCACATCATCGGCCTGATCAGGCCCGACAGCGGCACCGTCATCGTGGACGGCAAGGATGTGTCGGTGCTCAAGCGCAAGGATCTGTCGGAGCTCCGTTCGCGGATCGGCTATGTGTTCCAGAACGGGGCGCTCTTCGACTCCATGAACGTCTTCGAGAACGTCCGGCTCGGCATCACCGACGAAGACAAGTACAACGATGTCGAGTACTGCCGCGAGCGCATTGCCGAGTGCATCCGCCTGGTCAACCTGCCGCCGGATACGATCGAGAAGTTTCCGGCACAGCTCTCCGGTGGAATGCGGAAGCGGGTGGGCATCGCCCGCGCCATCGCGGGGAGCCCCAAATACCTGCTCTACGATGAGCCCACGTCCGGTCTCGATCCGGTGAACGCCGACATCATCGACAGCCTGGTGCAACGGCTGGATGACGAGCTCGGCGTTACCAGCGTCATGGTGACCCACGACGTGCGCGGCGCCTTCCGGGTCGCCGACCGGCTCGCCCTGCTGAGCGAGGGCGTGATCGTGATGCAGGGCACCCCGCAGGAGTTCCTCGCCTCGACCAACCCGAAGGTCCGGGAGTTCCTCGAGCGCGACTTCGACAACCCCTCGTTCGCGGCCTGAGCCCATCATGGAACTGCGCTACACGCGGGAAGTGATAGTCGGAGCGATCGTGATCGCCGCCGTGCTGGTCTTCATCTTCGGCACCATGTGGCTGAGCGGCCGCTCGGTGGGCTCCTCCAACGTCGTGCGAATCCAGTTCGCCAACGTCAGCGGGCTCAAGCGCGCCTCGCCGGTGCGGATCTCGGGCGTCACCGTGGGCAAGGTGGAGCGCATCGAGTTCGTGGACGTGGGCAAGGTGCTGGTGACGGCGAGCCTGCCGCCCAAGATCCGCCCCCGGGTGGATGCCGAGGCCCAGATCGTTTCAGTCAGCCTGGTGGGGGATTACGCGGTGGATTTCGACCCGGGCCGCGCCGGCGAAACCCTGCCGCCGGGGCGGATCATCCTTGGGGTGATGGATCCGGGACTTACCGGGCGCGCGCTGGAGCTGAGTGAGCGGGCCGAAAGCATCATGGTGGGTGCCCAGGCCATCGTGAACGAGGCCACGGCCAAGCAGCTCAAGTCCACGCTCACGGCGCTGGAGGGAACTTTGAAGGCGGCCGAGCGCACCATGCAAATCTACGGCAACCCGGATGTGGGGCCCACCGCGGAGCTGACCAAGACCATGGCCACGTTCCGGCAGCTCAGCATCCGGCTCGACAGCACGCTGATCGCGTTCCGCACCGATACCATCAGCGCCAATCTCACGGCGATGACCTCTCAGCTGACTTCCACGACGAGCCGGCTCGACACCCTCCTTGCCGGGATGAACCGGGGCCAGGGAACCCTGGGCAAATTCGTCACCGACAGCGGGCTGTACTACGATTTGCGCGAGCTGTCGCAGGGCATGAAGAAGCTGCTGGACGAGCTGGCCAAGCATCCGGGGAAGGTTCCCGTAACCGTTAAGCTCTTTTGATAAGCGTGAGCGGGACCAGGACGAACCTGAGCGGTGAGCGGGGGGTCTGACCACCGATTCTGTCCCATTTCCCGTTTGCCGCTTATGCCTGTCCTAGTCCCGCTTACGCTTCTCCCTCTATCTTCTCCCCATGCTCAGCGTCACCTTCCTCGGCACCGGCGCCGCCACGCCTACGGTCGACCGCAACGTCACCGGCCTCGCCGTGCAGCGCGAGGGCGAGACGATCCTCTTCGACTGCGGCGAGGGCAACCAACGCCAGATGATGCGCTACGGCGTGGGGTTCACCTTCAAGGAAATCTTCTTCACCCACTATCATGCCGATCACCTGCTCGGCCTACCCGGTCTCCTGCGCACCATGGGGCTCCAGGACCGCCAGGCCCCGGTGACGCTCTACGGACCCAAGGGCGCCGCCAAGATTCTGGGAGGCGCCATCAACGTCGGCATCGAGAAGAACAAGTTTCCGGTCGAGATCATCGAGATCAGACCGGGTGACCGTCTGGCGCGAGACGAGTATGAAATCGTGGTGTTCGAGACGGAGCACCGGGCGGATACGGTCGGGTTGGCCCTGGCGGAGCACATCCGCCTGGGACGGTTCAATCCCGACCGGGCGCGGGAGTTGGGAATCCCGGAGGGACCGCTCTGGGGCCAGCTGCATAAAGGAAAGACGGTGCGGCTCCCCGATGGTCGGACCGTCGGACCGGCCGACCTCGTTGGGGCGCCCCGGCCGGGCCGAATCCTCGTCTATTCCGGCGACACGCGACCGCACCTCTCGGTGATCGAGGCCGCGCGGGGAGCAGACCTGCTGGTCCACGAGGCCACCTTCGGGGGCGATGAGATGGAGCGCGCCAGGGAGACCGGACACTCCACCGCGGCCGAGGCAGCCCGGGTGGCCCTGGAGGCCGGCGTGCGCCGGCTGGTCCTCACCCACATCAGCCCGCGCTACAACCGGGATGCCCCCGAGCTCCTGGCCGAGGCGCGGGCGGTCTTTCCCGAGACGATCATCGCCCGGGACGGGTTGACGGTCGACGTGCCGTACGCGGATGCCGACTAGATGAGCCGCACGGTCGGGCGGCCGTCGGCCTACGAGTGGGTGACGTTGGCGATCGTGGTTGCGGTCCTGATATGGTCCGGTATCAGACCGCACGATCGCTTCACCTGGTTCCTCGAGGTGTTTCCGGTCCTGCTGGGCTTTCCCATCCTGATCTACGTCTATCCGCGATTCCGCTTCACCCCGCTGGCGTACGGTCTCATGGCCTTCCACGCCATCATCCTCATGGTGGGCGGCCGGTATACCTACGCGGAAGTGCCGTTCGGGTTCTGGATGCAGGAGGCGTTCGGGTGGGCCCGGAACCACTACGACCGGATCGGCCACTTCGTTCAGGGGTTCGTGCCGGCCATCGTGGCGCGGGAGATCCTGATTCGCCGTTCGCCGCTCGCCGGCAGCAGATGGCTGGCCTTCCTGGTGGTCTGCTTCTGTCTCGCATTCAGCGCCTTCTACGAGCTGATCGAGTTCTGGACCGCGCTCGCCACCGGTGAGGGGGCGGAGGCATTTCTCGGCACCCAGGGCGATCCGTGGGACACCCAGTGGGACATGATGCTGGCGCTGATCGGGGCCACCACGTCGCTGCTTCTTTTGTCCCGCTGGCATGACCGGCAGCTGGCCCGGCTTGGCCCTGACCTTGCAATCGGTTACGATGTTCGCTCATGACCGCCCGCGTCCACCGTTTACGTGCCGCCTAATGCATCGTTTTTCGCTTTTCCTACGCTCCGTCCGGTCCCTCGCTCTCATCTGCCTGCTCTCCGTCGCCCTCCTGGGCTGCGGCAACGCGCCGGTTGGAGCCAGGCAGGCCCCTCAGCAGACGGTTGATACGGTACCGCCCGGGTGGGTCGGGCGCCCGATCCAGGCTCCCCGGCCGGTCGTGGCCGACTCCGGAGTCAAGGACTCGACCGGCGCAGACTCCTCCAGGACGGACTCGCTGGCTACCGATTTTACCCCGCCGGACACTTCCGCAACGGCAAAGCCGGGCAGCCGCAAGGCGGCCCAGCCGGCACGTTCCGCCGCCAAGGCGAAGAGGGACCCCTTCCCACTCACCGCGCGCGATTCCGCCCGCTGGCCGGTGCCGGGGCCGCCGGAGCTGCCGGGCTCCATCCTCCCCTCGCACCGCATCGTCGCGTTCTACGGCAACCCGCTCTCCAAGCGAATGGGCATTCTGGGCGAGATCGAGAGTGACGAGATGCTGAGGCGTCTTGACTCCACGGCGTGGGAGTGGGCCAGGATCGACCCCGACAAGAAGGTGTTTCCGGCACTGCACCTGATAGTGACTGTGGCGCAGGGCTATCCCGGACCCGCGCGCAAGTACCGGCTGCAGATGCCGGACAGCATTGTCGACAAGGTGGCAAGCTGGGCCGAGGAGCGGGGCTGGCTCCTGTTCCTCGACGTGCAGGTGGGGACCAGCACGATCGACAAGGAGCTGGACCATCTGGTGAAGTATCTGAAGCGGCCGTACGTGCACCTCGCGCTCGATCCCGAATTCGCCATGAAGGACGGCAAGGTGCCGGGCACCGACTGGATGGGACGGATGGATGCGGCCGAAGTGAATCACGCCATTGACGTGCTCGCCAAGGTGGTGGACGACTATCAGCTCCCCCCCAAGGTGCTGGTGGTGCACCGCTTCACCCGGAACATGCTGACCAACGCCCGCCTCATCAAACTGGATCCGCGGGTGCAGGTGGTGATCAACATGGACGGCTGGGGCCCGCCCTCATCCAAGAAGGCAGCGTACAAGTGGTTCGTGGTGCAGATTCCGGTGCAGTTTACAGGGTGGAAGCTGTTCTACAAGAACGACAAGCCGATGATGACGCCGCAGGAAGTGCTGGAGGTGTATCCCAAGCCGGTGTACATCCAGTATCAGTAGAAGGCGGTAGGTAGTGCGGCGGGATGAGGTATTTTCTACTACCGCCTTACCGCCTTACCGCCTTACCGCCTTCAATTCATACCTGATCACGCTCTCCTTCCCACTTTTCCCCGGCCCTGAAACCAGAATCGTCAGGCTGTCGTCCGCCACCCGCTGGTAGCTGATCCTGGTGGGGAAGTCATGGGTGGGGTTCTCGAACACCGCGCGCCGAGCCTTCTGATCGAAGCCGGTCAGACGAAAAGTGGCCGGAGATTCCTTGCCGTCGGGATAGGGTGTCAGTACCACGTGCCCATCCTTTTCCTCGAACCGCTCGAACTCGAATCCTGCCGGCTTGCCGTTTGTACTGTATTTGCTGGCGCTGAGCACTACACCGCCCTCGGGCCCGGTGTACCGCGTCTCGAAATCACGGGCGCCGATCCGTCCCCGCCAGGTGCCTTCAAGCCACCCCAGGTCGGAGACGGATGGATGGTAAGCGGGACTGTGGGGTAGCGGGGCCGGGACCCAGAACAGAATCAGGGCCGGAAGTAGCCAATGCCAAGGATGCATAACTCCTCCAAGAGTCTTCTGCGCCGCCGCCCCGCTGCCCCGCTTACCTCACCGCCAGCTCGATGTCCGCGGCCTTCCACGCCTTCCTGAATCTGACTTCGACCGCGTCCGCTTCCTTCATCTTCTGCTGCGCTCGAAGACTCTGCGTCAGGCCGTGCAGCGACCAGCCGTTCTCCGGCCGGCGAGCCAGGTCTGCCCGAAATGCCTTCTCGGCCTGCGCCGGCCTGCCCGCTGCCAGGAGGACGGCCCCCAGCCGTTGCCGGATCGGCAGGTACCACTCCGGCGGCTCCGCATAGGTCAGCTCGTCCTCGGCTGCGATCGCCCGGTTCAGCAGGGAGACAGCGGTCCCGGTCCGACCCTCTTTCGCCGCCATCTCCCCCTTGAGATGCGCAACCGCAATGCCCAGCACCGGTTTGGCCGGATTCAGGTTGAGCATCTGTCCGGCCGGAGTCGCCGCTTCGATAGCGACCAAGCGGTCGCGCTCTACCGCCGCCGAGTCCAGCTTGCCGCGGGCGGTATACGCCAGGCCACGGGTGTAGTGCCAGATGCCGGTGGTGTAGCGCAGGTCGGCCGGAGGCGCCGGCTGGGCCAGGATGTCGTCCCATTTCGAGAAGCGGGCCAGGGTATACAGGAGCGTGGGCGAGAAGTACTCGAACTGCGGCACCTGCTTCACCACAGCATGCGGCACGGTCCTCTCGATGTCTTTCGCTGCCTTGATCGCGTCGCCGCTCCTCCCCAGCATGTTCAGCGCATACCACATCACGTGGAAGTTGTGGGGATAGTATCCCAGCGGGTACACGCCGGTAGGATGCCGCTCGTTGATGAACTGCTCGTCGCTGTGAAGTGCGTGCCTGTTTCCCTCGGCGGCCAGATCCCACTGTCCCAGCTTGATGTAGATGTGGGTTGGCATGTGGACCAGATGGCCGGCGCCCGGCATCAAGCCGGCAAGCCGCTTCGCGCAGGGTAATGCCTTGCTCGCCTGGCTCGAGGCCTCGATCGCGTGGATGTACATGTGACACGCGCCGGGATGATTCGGGCTCCGGTTCACCACTCGTTCCAGGACTCGTACCGTCTCGAGCGTGGACTTGGCTCGGGGGTTGCCGCCGTTGGTCCAGTAGTTCCACGGCCGGAGATCCATGAGTGCCTCGCCGTAGAGCGTGGCGGCGTCGTCATCGTCGGGGAAGCGGCGGGACACCGCGCCGATGGCCCTGGCCCAGGCGGAGTCGAGCGCAGCACGATTGGCCGACTTGTCATCCGAGTAGCGCTTGGTGAGGGCATCGATGTACGCCTGCTCCTTGGGCGTGACATTGACCGAGTACTTCAAAGCCTGCCGCGACGCCTCATAGGCCGGCGCCACCAGGGAAGTGTCCATCGGCAGGTTGATGTTGGGCCCCAGCGCGTAGGCGACACCCCAGTAGCACATGGCGCAGGTGGAGTCGTGCTTGAGCCCTTCCTTGAACGACTTGATGGCCTCGTCGTGGTTAAAGGCGTAGGTCAGCCGGAGCCCCTGGTCGAAATACTGCTGCGCCACCGGCGAGGCCGTGGTTATGACGTGATGCAGATTGCCGAGATTGTCGTAGAGTGGCGTAGCCGCGTTCGCATCACTGGCCATGGGCT
>DASVGF010000011.1:0-2180 GCA_036379675.1 Gemmatimonadales bacterium
CTGAGCGGCCGGGGCACCCTCCAGACCGACAACGTGGCGCTGCAGGACTTCCCGGGGATGAACAAGATCGTGGACGTGACCAGGCTTCAGATCCTCAAGAATCCGACCATGGAGGCGATCAGGACGGCGTTCCATATCAAGGAGGGCCGTTTGATCCTGCAACCGTTCGATGTGAAGCTGGGCGGGCTCACGATGAACGTCGCCGGCTCGAACGGGATCGACCAGTCGCTCGAGTACACCCTGGGACTCAAGGTGCCGCGGTCCCTCCTGGGCGCAGACGCCAACCAGGCCATCGCCGGCCTCATCTCCAGGGCCGGGAAGGGAGGGATAGACTTGAGTAGGGCGGCGGAGATCCCGTTGGCGATTCAACTCACAGGCAAGGTGACCGACCCGGTGGTCAAGGTGGATGTGGGGAGCCTCACGTCCTCAGTGGCCAAGGGAGCCGAGCAGGCGGCGAAGCAGGCGGTCACCGAGAAAGTCGACTCCGCGGCGATGCGCCTGGTGCAGGAGGCGGAGGCGCAGGCCGCGGCCATCCGGCAGCGGGCCGAGTCGCTTGCCGCGAGCGTGAAGCGGGCTGGGTACCAGCAGGCGGATGCGTTGACGGCTGAGGCGGGGGACAATCCGCTGCTCAAGGCCGGCGCTGAGGTGGCCGCGGACCAGCTGCGGAAGGAGACCGACGACAAGGCGAAGGGCATCCTCGACGAGGCCAGTCGCCGCGCCGACAGCCTGATTGCCGGAGCCCGGCGGAAGTAGGGCGGACTCGTGACTCGCGACTCGTGACTCGCGACTCCATAAACCCGCACTTCGGCCGCGCCCTGGCCCGGGCGTTCGGCGGAGCCATCTTCTTCTCCCTGCCGCTGCTCATGACCATGGAGATGTGGCAGCTCGGCTTCTCCATGGCCCGGCTGCCGCTGGCGCTTCTCATGGTGGCCATGATCCCGGTGCTCATCGGGCTCGAGTACTACACCGGTTTCAAGGAGTCGAGCACCCTGCTGGACGAGGTGGCCGACGCCGCGGTGGCCTACGGGGTGGGACTGGTCGCGTCGGTGCTGGTGCTGTCGCTGTTCAATCTCATCAGCCTGGATGAGCCGCTCCCGTCGGTCGTCGGCAAGGTGGCGCTGCAGGCGGTCCCGGCGAGCTTCGGCGCCATGCTCTCCGGCTCGCAGTTCGGAAGCCAGGGCGCGGCCGAGCGCCGCCACCAGCGGGAGGCCGGCTTCTGGGGCACCCTCTTCCTCATGGCGGTGGGGGCCATGTTTCTCGCCTTCAATGTGGCTCCCACCGAGGAGATGATCCTGCTCGCCTACCGGATGACCCACTGGCACGGGCTGGCCCTGGCCGTCACCTCCATTCTGCTCATGCATGCCTTTGTGTACGCGGCCAACTTTCGCGGGTCGCCCGAAGCGCCCGAGGGCGTCCCCCACCGGCATCTCTTCCTCCGGTACACCGTTCCCGGCTACGCCATCGCCCTGCTGGTGAGCGCCTACGTGCTCTGGACCTTTGGACGCTACGAGGGCCACACCGCGGCGGCGATGATCATGCAGGCCGTGGTGCTGGGCTTTCCGGCCAGCATCGGCGCGGCCGCCGCCCGGCTGGTGGTGTAGCGCGTGGCGAAGAAGGGCCAGGGGAACAGCGCACCAGTTCCGGGCGCACCCACGACCTCGCTGGCGGAATGGATCGTGGCGATCCTGAGCGCGGCGCTGGTGCTCGGCGTGCTGGGCTTTCTGCTCTACGACGGTATCCGGTCTCCCAGGACCGCACCCGAGGTCACGGTCGAGGTAGACTCGATCCAGGCCGCGGGGCCGGGGTACCTGGTGCTGTTCCGGGCCCGGAACACCGGACGGAGCACGGCGGCCGAGGTGGTGGTGGAGGGCGAGCTGGAGTCGGACACCGGGAAAGTCGAGACCTCGGAGACCACCATCGACTACGTACCCGCCGAGGGGGAGCAGCGCGGAGGACTCTTCTTCAGACAGGATCCTCGTCGCCTGCGGCTCAAGCTCAGGGCGCACGGGTATCGCGAGCCGTGATGTCGGTAAGGCGGTAAGACGGTAGCGTTGTCACCCCGAGCACCGCGAGGGGGCCGAAGCCGAATTGGTTAGGGATCAATGATGAGTAGGCAGAACCCTTTGAGTTTCGGCCCCCTCGCTGCGCTCGGGGTTACAAACGCGGTGCGTGGGGTGACG
>DASVGF010000012.1:0-6940 GCA_036379675.1 Gemmatimonadales bacterium
GCCGGGGGCGATCTCGATGGCTTGCAGGAATGGCTGACGGCGCACGACCTTCACTACCGCGGTGTCGATCCGCTCCTCGCCGCCGTCCTGCGTCGCGCCGGTCACCATGAAACTGCCGACTGCCGAGGACGAGAATCGTCCGTCCGGCAGGATGGTGCCACCCGTCGCGCGCCAGGTGATCGGCGCGTAGACACTGTCGCCGGCGTGGTTGCGGCCGTACGCCAGGAAGCGAATCAGCTGGTTGGTTTCGACGGTAACGTTCCCGGGATTGATGCTCACCGTCACGGGTCGTGCTGCTCGGGGTTGCGGGCCCAGGGGACTCGTGGGGCTCTCCGGGGCGGTGGCGTCGCCGCCACTGCACGCCGCGAAGAGGAGGAGGGCAGGCAGCATCCCGAATGTTCGCGAGACCGCCAGTCTCCGCGCAAGCTTGAAGGTGTACGTCATGTTCGCTACCCTTTCATTGCTCTCCTTGCATGAGTCCCAACCGTTCCCCTGGATCCGCCGCCGCCCTTGGGCTAAAAACAGTATAGGAATGGGCGGAACTTGTCTCAACCCATAAAACATTGACATTGGCCATTTTTGTTGCTCAAGTGCAATACTATATGTCGCGTCTCTCCAATATGTTACCGTGTTGTGGAAATCTGATTTGTAACGAAATACTGTACGTTTAACTGACACTATGTAACGATCGCTGCAGTGGGGGCGCTGTTGACGTTCCACTCAGCAACCCAGGCCGTCTGGACGGCGGCCCGTGAGCCGCTAACATTCACCCATCGGTCCGATCAGCCCCCTCAACCCACACCCCTACCGTCTTGACCTCTCTCTCTGAGAACAGACGCATGACCTCTGGCTTGCCCGGGCAACAGGCGCGTTCCCGCGTCATGAGCCAGCGCTGGGGCCACGGCCATGCCGCCACCCAACACTACAAGAACCGCCTGGCGCAGCTGGTGCGGCCTGGCATGAAGATCCTTCACGCGGGCTGCGGTTGGGACAAGAAGGAAGTCAGCCGTCCCTTCAAGGACACCTGCACTGTGGTGGGCGTGGACCTCGACCCCCGAGTCGCCTCCCTCTTCCACAGTGAATTTCACCTGGGCTCCCTCTCCTCGATGCCATTCGAGGCGGAGACTTTCGACCTGATCTTCTGTGAGTATGTGGTCGAGCACCTGGAAGACCCAACCGGTGCCTTCCGGGAGATGCAGCGGGTGCTGAAGCCGGGAGGCCGACTGCTGGTTCTGACGCCTAACATGTTTTCTTACAAAGTCTTAGCCGCCGCCGTGACACCCCATGCCTTCCACCTCTGGATGGGGCGCATCCGGTACGGCCGGGGACACGAGGCCGACATGTACCCCACGGTCTACCGCTGCAACACCGCGGCGGAGTTCCGGCGCCAGGCCAGCCGCAGCGGTCTCGAAGTCGTGGCTGTCGATCTCGTGACGAACGGGCCGACCTGGTTCGAGAGGTTCCCGCTGCTGTTCCAGATCTTCGACCTATATCATCGGGCCATCGCCCGATGGGACCCACTCCGCCAGCTGCGATGCGCCCTGGTTGTCGAGCTCCGCAAGCCTCTGGGTCAGACGGCCCTCCAGGGATCCCGGTGAGCAAGTCCGCCTCGTTGCGAACCCCGACCGCGGTGGGGCCCCGGCATCCGCCGACCGTGCTCGTGGTGGAAGACGAGGAGCACCTCCGCCTCGTGATCCGGCGGCTGCTCGAGGAGGAGGGCTACGGGGTTCTGGAAGCGGGCAACGGGGCGAGTGCGCTGGAGGTGCTGCAAACAGCCAACCAGAATGTGGGCCTGGTGCTGACCGACTTGCGCATGCCGGTCATGGACGGGCGCCAGCTGGCCGCCGCCCTCGCCCGTCTGCATCCGACGCTGCCTATCGTCTTCATGTCCGGTTTTACCACCCAGCTGATGGACATGCGACTGGTCTGCCCCCATCTCCCCTTTCTGGCTAAGCCATTCCGCAACGACGACCTCGTTGCGGCGGTGAAAGGGCAGCTGCGGGGAGCTTAGATCTCCCAATTCGACATCAACATCCCTTGTCTCGGCGCCCGCTGCGGAAAGTCCTGCAGCAGCATCCGCAAGTCAGTCCAATGGACCCGGTATCCCAGGTCAACCAGCTTCAGATACGCCTGGGTAAACTCGCTCTGACACCGGATGGCCACCCGGTTCACCCGTTCCTGCGCCGCCGATAGCTGGACGGCGTGTATCAGGCGCTCGAACGCCGGTGCGCTCGTGGCCACCAGCTTGAGCACTCTCAGCTCGTCCTTGCCGCGGCCGGCCGCCAGTGGTGTCGAATGCCAGAGGGCAAAGGCGGCGAGGACCCCTTCCTCCCGCACCAGCGTGGTATCGCCGATCTCCAGGTCCCGGGTCAGCGCCAGCTCGCGGGTGAAATCCACGCCGGGGAGAATCCGCTCGGTGAGCAGGCGGCACTCCTCGAGCCGCTCCTCGAAGCGCGCGCCGGTTGTGGAGAGCAGCTCGACAGATCCGACCGGCCGGCGGGGCACGTCGTGAACCAGCGTGACCGTCAGGTGGCCCGGGACCAGGCCGATCCGGCTGTAAAACCCGATATTGTCCACCGTCCGCGGCATGGTCTCGAGGCCGATGGTGGTGGCGCCCTGGGTGCGCAGCCAGTCAATCCCGGTCCGAACCATGGATGAGCCGAGTCCTTCTCCCTGGCGGTCGGGGCGCACGGCCAGCGGACCCATCCACCCTTCGCTGCCCGAGCGGTGCACCATGTTGAACCCGACCATCTGCCCCTCCGCATCGCGCCACACCATCGCCCCTTCACCCGCATCCTCCAAGGCATAGCGCCAGACCAGTGTGTTGAGCTGGGGAACCCTGACTCCTACCAGCCCGTCGCGGCTGTAGCGGTCGGTGAAGGCCTCCGCAAAGACGCGGTTCAACGAGTCGATATCCCGCAGCGTTGCCCGGAGAGGGCCACGCACACTCCGGTCAGGCCGCCACATCGCGAGCCCCCAGCGGCTCATCGCGCGCCGTCGCGACGCCGGTTGCCTGATCAAAGCCCACCCGGACCACGCGATCGACCCCGTCGTTGACCGACTCGACGTGGGTCACAAGAATGACCTGCGAGAAGCGGTCGGCCAGGCTGCGGAGCAGATCGAGCACGGCACCGCGCCGGTCTTCGTCGAGCGAGCCGAAGATCTCATCCAGGATGAGCAGCGACAGCGGCTGCCCGGCCAGCTCCGCGATCATCTGACTGATCGCCAGCCGGAACGCGAGATTGGCAACATCCTCCTCCCCGCCCGAGATGACGGTCTGCGGATCGCCATCGTCGAGGACCGTGGCGGCATAGTCTTCATCGAGCTCGAGCTCGACATACCGTCCGCGGGTCAGGTCACTCAGGAAGCCGGAGGCGAGGTCGGAGAGGTCCGGACGCAGGCTCGCGTTCAGGTCGTCGCGCAGATCGGTCAATGCCCGGTCCAGCTCTTGATGCAGCGCCAGCTCGCCCGCCGTCTCGGTGGCCGCGCGCTCCCGCTCCTCCCGCTCCGCCTGCCGCCGCATCACGGCGTCCACTGCCTCCGCCGCGGCGGCGCGCTCGGCCCTCGCGCGCACCAGGGCCAGCTCCGCCTCGCGCCGTCCGCGCTCGGCCGACTGCTCGGTGTCCCGCAGACTCTTATAGAGCGTCTCATCGTAGCCCAGCTCGGCCAGCCGGGCCTGAAGCCCGCCGATGCCTTCGACAACGTCCCGGGCCGCGGTCCGCACGGTGTGCAGCTCGGCGGCGATGGCCTCGCTTCGTTCGGCCACCACACGGAACCGCTCGGCCTGGAGGGCGAGGGGTTCGAGGGCCCGGGCTTCGCGGATGACGGCCTCGTGCCGCGCCTGATCGTACGCGTCCACCAGTCCCTCGAGCGCCCCTTCCAGCTCACCCACCCGAAGCAGCAGCCGCTTCTGCTCGTCTCTCATGGAGCCCGCCTCGTGGGCCTGGGCCTGCAGCCGTCCCTGCTCGGCCGAGGCCTCGGAGAGCTCGCGCTCCAGCGCCAGCTTCCTCTGATCCACCTCGACCAGGAGGGCGGGCTCCTGCAGCAGCTGGTCGATCCGCTGCTTGTAGTAGTTGCCGTTCGAGCGAACCTCCTCGATCTGGCGCTCCAACAGCTCGAGTACCTTGGCGTACTCCCCTTCGAGCGGCCGGGCGCAGGTCGGACAGACGCCGTCGGCGCCGGCTTTCACGATCCGCTGCCGCTGCTCCTTGAGCTCGTGGTAGTGATCGAGCAGGCCCTGCCGCTTGGTCTTGGCATCCTGCGCGTCTTGTACCCACGCGGTCCGCTGCTCTTCCGACTCGAGGGTTGCGGCGGTGAGTGACGCCCGGGCGGCAGTGACGCGGGCCCGCGCCTCCTCGAGGACCTGGGCGGAGGGAACTCGGGAAATCCGCTCCTGCACCGAGGCCAGGTGGGAGCGGACCTCGTTCAGCTGGGCCTGGTAACTCTTGCGGGCGGCGTAGGCCTCGGCCTGGCGCTCGAGCTTCTGGGCTTCTTCGCGAAGCCCGGCCAGGGGAGCCAGCCGGCGCCGTATCTCCTCGAGCTTCTGCCGGGCCGCATCGGCTTCCCCCGCCTCCTGCTCGAGCCGTGCGATACGCTCGGCGACCCCGGCAGCCCGCTGGTGGGCGAGCTTCAGCTCCGCTTCAATGGCCGCCGCCGCTTCCCGCAGCCGCTGCTGTTCCTCCCATTGCGGCCGGATGGTCGCCAGCCGCTGTTCCGCGGCTTCGTTTGCGGCCGCGGCGGCGGTCTCGGCCTTTGCGGCCGCCTCCCTGCGAACGTCGGCCTGGGTACGCGCAGCCTCCAGCTCCGCCCCGTCGGGGAGGCCCGCGCGGAGGCCCTCGAGCCGGGCCCGGAGAGAGGAGCGTTTTTCCCTGAGTCGCTCCTGAGCAGCGCGAAGCCGCTCATAACCCAGCACCCGGGACAGAAACTGGGCACGCTCGGGCGCGCTCATGGCCGCCATGACGGCCAAGTCCTTCTGGCCGGTGAAATACGTGTTGAAGAACTCATCCCGGGTCATCCCCAGGAGGCGGGTGACCCGTTCGGTCACCGTCCCTATGCTGTTGGCGATTGCCGCCGGATCTCCGTCCTGGTACAGCGCGGCGTGGTTGAGTGAACGGACCACGCGATACCGATGGGGGCCGAGGGAGAAATCGAGCTCCACTTCGACCCTGGCCTTGGCCGGCGCTCCGCGACGGCGCAGCGTTTCCCGACTCCCCCGTGAGGCAGGCATGCCGTACATGGCCCAGGCGATCGCCTCGAGCAGGGTGGTCTTTCCTGACCCATTGGGGCCAATGATGCCGGTGAGACCGGGTCCAAACTCGATCTCGGTATTCTCATGCTGCCGGAAGTTCTGCAGGCGCAGGCGATTGATCTGCATCAGCCCCCCGCCAGGTCGCGCTCTACACTGTTCATCAGATCCCGGCCCAGCCGGACGAACGACTCGCGGTCGATCTCAGCCGGCAAGGGCCTGCGCTCCAGATACGCACTTACCAGCTCCGGCAGGGTCTGCCGTCGCCCGGGCGACCCCACCCCGATGGTTCGCTGGACCTCCGGATGCCGGAGGTCCAGGCGGAAATGCAGCGCCTGCGCCTTGAACGCGCGGATGGCGGCGTGGTTCAACTCGCGGGCGATGTGCCGCGAGATATCGAACACCCTGAGGCGCACAATCTGGTCGCCAATCCCTCCCGGCGTAGCCGCGATGCGCGCGGCAATCAGCGCATCCACCGCCTCGGCCGTTTTCCCTTCCGCCCGCACCGGCTCGAGATCCAGCACCCTGCGTGCGGCCGGCACCGCATGGCGCTCTACTTTCCCCTTGTCGAGATCCACGAGGAGCCAGCCTTTTCCGTGCGAGCCGTGGTCGGCTTCGTCATCGGCCTCGCCCCAGATGTTGGGCCCGATGTAGTCGAGGGCTCCGGCATACCAGGCATTCCTGGCCACCTGATGCTGGGTGTGATAATGCCCGAGCGCGACGTAGGTCCAATCCTCCAGGTGCAATTGAGAACGGGTGACGACGGCCCCGCCATACTCGGTGGCCACGTGACCAAGCGGGTATTCCCCCTGCACTTCGAAGTGGGCCAGGAGCACCTGGTACCGCTGAGGCCCCTCCGGCTCGAGGGCCGGTGGCTCGGGTGACAGAATGGCCTCTCGGGGCACGGCAAAGATGCTGAGGTCGAGCTCGGGATAGAGCAGCCGCCGGGGCTCATCGGTCGCGACCGCGACGCCGAGCTCCTCGAACAACCGCAGGATCGAACCGGTCTCCACACTGCGCGGCGTATCGTGGTTTCCCGCGATCAGCACGATCGGCGCCTGGGGGAGAGCCTCCCGCAGACGCTGGAACTGCCGAAAGGCAAACACGATGGCCGTGTTGGTGGGCCGCACGGAGTGAAAAAGATCACCGGCGACGACGACAGCGTCGGGACGGGCGGCGATTACGCCGTCAATAGCGGTGCGGAAGGCCTGGGCAATGTCGGCCTCCCGCTGATTGATGCCTGCCGAGGTTTGCCGATGGTATTGCCGGATGCCCAGGTGGGGGTCCGCAATGTGGGCCAGTTTCACGGGTGGAGAATGGGCCCAAAAGCAGTAAAGAGCAAGGAGTTACCGACTCAGCCACCGTAGGAGTCGTCCGCGCGCTTGAGGGCGGGAATCCCCCGTGGGCCTGCCATCACTTCCGGGTTGACCCGGCGTCCCAGGCACGCGGTGAAGAACGCCACGACGTCCTTGGGGCGCTCCCGCCTCGTGGCGGCCAGAGCGCGGCGCACATCCTCCTCGCGGCGGCCCTCGACGAGCGCTCGCACATCCTCCGCCGAGACCCTCCGGTCGAGCCGCCGCATCTGACGCGTGACCGCCTCCACGAACGACAGGTCGGTGGCCGGGGGAAAGCGCTCGATCCCTTCGCGGCTGTTGAGGACTGCCGGACGGGGGAACTTCACGAAAATGGGCTGGG
>DASVGF010000013.1:0-15153 GCA_036379675.1 Gemmatimonadales bacterium
CGGCGGAAAACGCCCGCAGCTCACCGGGTCCATAGGGGCCGACACGCTGGCAATTCAGCAATGGGTGTTCCACCGGGTGGGAGCCCAGGCGCGGGGCTGGGCCGACTCGCTCGACTGGAACGCCGGGACGGGGGTGGGCGAAGGCGTCAGGGTCGACGGGGCGGGGAGCTGGTGGCAGAACGGGTCCACCCGGGTTGCCTTCTTCGACAGCCTGACCTTGGGATTGCCGCTGCACCGCTACCGGCTCGACGAGTCATTCGCCGTCACCGTGAGTGACTCCGCTCCTGCCATCAGTCCGGTGACCCTGCGTGCGGAAGACGGCTCCGGTCTGGTCCAGGTTGCCGGCCGGGTCCCGGGATCCGCACCCGGATCGCTGGTGATGCGCGTCCTGGCGCTGGACCTTCACGATGCCTACGGCCTGCTCCAGCGGGACACGACCGGAGTGGCCGGTGAGATCGGCCTCGAAGCTCAGGTGGGTGGCACGGCGGAGATGCCTACGCTGCGCGGCACCGGGACGCTCGCGGGCGCGAGCTTCGGGGACTTCCGGGCGCCGTTCATTCAGGGGGTGGTGAACTACGCGGACCGCCGGCTCGACACCGAACTTCTCCTCTGGCGCACCGGCGAGAACGTGCTCGACATCGAGGCCAGTCTCCCACTCGACCTCGCGATCCGGGGCGCGGAGAAGCGCCAGGTGGACGGTCCGCTCTCGGTGCATGCCCGGGGCGACAGTGTGGACCTTGGCATCATCGAGGCGTTTTCGCCCGCCGTACGGGCCGTGAGCGGGGTGTTTTCCGCCGACGTCAACGTCAGCGGTACCTGGGACGCGCCCCGGCTCGCGGGGCTGGTGGACATCCGAAACGGCGCCATGTCGCTGCCCGGTCTGGGCGTGCGGTATGGCAGCGTCCATGGCGGCGTGCGGTTCCAGGGCGACTCGCTGGTCTTGAACAACATGACGCTGACGAGCGGAGGGGGCACGCTGGGGATAACCGGGTCGGTGCGGCTGGAGAATCTGGCCCGCCCCGTGCTCGATCTCGGTTTCCGGGCCAATGAGTTTCAGGCGATCGACGTACGCCGGTTCCTGAGCCTCACGGCCACCGGCAACCTTCAGTTGCGCGGCCCCTTCTTCCAGTCCCGGCTCACCGGCGGACTGACCGCCAACAGCGGTGTCCTCTATTTCGCGGACCTGGTCAGCAAGCGCATCATCGACCTGGAAGATCCGACGATCGCAGACCTGGTGGACACCACGTTGCTCCGGCGGGAGAACCTGGGGGGCAAATTTCAGAACCGGTTCCTCGACTCGCTCACCATCGAGAACCTGGCCATGGAGATGGGCTCCGACGTCTGGCTGCGGTCGGCCGAGGCCAACATCCAGCTGACCGGCCAGGTGCAGGTGAGCAAGACCAAACAGACCTATACGCCGTCAGGAACCCTGGATGCGGTTCGGGGCAGCTACACGCTCAAGATCGGACCGGTCACTCGCGACTTTACAGTCGAGCGTGGCTCGGTGCGCTACTTCGGCAACCTCGATGCGGGGCTCGATATCCGCGCCCGGCACGTGGTGCGGGCGGTGCGGGGCGAGGAAATTCCGGTCATCGCGGTGATCACGGGAACCCTGTACGCCCCCAAGGTGACCCTCGAGAGCACCTTCAACCCTCCGATCTCGCAAACCGACCTCGTTTCATATCTCGTCACCGGCTATCCCGCCAACGAAGCCGCGCGGCTGGGACAGGTGAATGCCCTGGAGACCGGTCTCTCCTACTTCTCCAGTGCTCTCTCGAGCGAGCTGGAACGGGCGCTGATCCAGGACATCGGCATTCCGCTCGACCTGATCGAGATCCGCCCCGGCGTCACGCGCACGGGCGGCACCAGCACGCTCACCCAGGTTGCCGCCGGCTGGCAGCTTGGGCAAAAGACTTTCCTCACCTTCAACGCGGGCTTCTGTCCCGAGAACCTGAGCCAGTTCAGCTACAGCAATCTGGGGGCGAGCCTGGAGTTCCGGTTCAGCCGCGAGTGGCGGCTTCAGGCCAGTGTGGAGCCCTCACTCCAGACCTGCCGCCGTGAGTTCGGCATCTCCCAGACCATTCCCTACCAGATAGGCTCGGATATCCGCTGGGAACGGGAGTTCTGAGCGTGCGGGCATTACTGATTATGAACCCCGCCGCGGCGCGCACGGCGCCGCTGGCGGTGCAGGCCATCGTCAAGACGCTGAACGCCGCCGGGTGGGACACCGAGGTGCGGTCTACCACCGGCCCCGGCGACGCCCGCCTCCTGGCGGAATACGGTGTCTCCGCCGGGGTAGACGTGGTGGCGGTATACGGCGGCGACGGCACCACCATGCAGGCGGCGGCGGCGCTGGTGGGTACCGACGTGGCGCTCGGGGTAATCCCCGGCGGCACGGGCAACCTTCTGGCCGGCAATCTGCGAATTCCCGTGTCTCCCGCTCGAGCCGCTCGGGCGCTGGTGCGCGCAACTCCCAAACTGTTCGATCTCGGCAGAATGGAGCGCCCCGATGGGCCGCAGTACTTCGCGGTGGCGTGCGGAGCCGGCTACGACGCCCGGGTCATGGCCGGCACCCTGTCGGAACACAAGCGACGCTGGGGCATGGCGGCGTACGTAGCCACGACCCTCCGCCTCATCCCTGTTCTCCGAAGCACGATCCATATGATCACCATCGACGGCGTTCAGTACGAGGCCGATGCTTCCATGGTGCTGGTGGCGAACTGCGGCGAGGTCATCCCCCCGTTCGTGAAGCTGGGGCCGGGCATTGCCCCGGACGACGGACTGCTGGACGTGGTGGTACTCCGGGCCAACAGCTTCTCTCAGAGTGTCCGGGCGGTATGGCATCTCCTCCGGGTAGCGCCGAGCGCCCTGGGCGAGGTGGCTTACGTGGCCCACGCCCGGGGCCGGGAGGTCAACGTGGTCACCGACCCGGTGCAGCCGGTTCAGCTGGATGGCGAACCCGGCGGGGAGACTCCCTTCACCGCGACGGTCGTCCCCGGTGCCATCCAGATCCTGGTACCGGCTTGAGGCATGGCCTTATCGCGATGAGTGACTAATTTCTGGTGGGTCGCGCGCTCACAACTGTCTTGATTCGATCCCAGGGATCACATGGCTGGCTCAGTCCTGCTCATCGATGACGATGTTGACGTACTGCGCAGCATCGGCAACTACTTCGAGCGTTTCGGCTACGAGGTCACCCGGGAGCTGAGCGGCGAGGCCGGGTTGGCCACCTTCGACCGGCTGCGGCCGGAGGTCGTCATTCTCGACCTGGGTCTTCCGGGGATGGACGGGATGGAGGTGCTGGAGCACCTGCGGCAGCGGGACGCGTCCGTGATCCTGCTGACCGGCCAGGCCGATGTCGCCACCGCGGTACGCGCCATGCAGCTCGGCGCCGAAAACTTCCTGACCAAACCGGTGGACATGGAGCATCTGGCCGCGGCCACCGCGCGGGTGGCCGACAAGGCCCGCCTCCGCCGGATCAATGAGGCGCTGCTGGTGCAGAGCGCCCCCGGCCACGGACTCGAGTCGCTCGGGTCGTCATCGGGAATGCAGGACTTCGCCCATCAGGTAGGCCTGCTGGCCCAGAGCGAGCGCACCACGGTGCTGCTCAATGGCGAGAGCGGCACCGGCAAGGGGTGGGTGGCGCGCATGATCCACGATCTCAGCCCCCGTACCAAGGCGCCGTTCGTCGAAGTGAACTGCGGCGGACTCAACGCCACCTTTCTCGATTCCGAGCTGTTCGGGCATGAAAAGGGTGCGTTCACCGACGCGAAAGATCGCAAGCAGGGACTGTTCGAGATCGCCGACCACGGCACCATCTTCCTCGACGAAATCGGTGACCTCGCCCCGGAGCTGCAACCCAAGCTGCTCAAGGTACTCGAGACCAAGACCTTTCGCCGGCTGGGCGGCACCCGCGAGATCACCGTGGATGTGCGCCTGGTGGCCGCCACCAACAAGAATCTCCAGGCGGAGGTCGAGGCGGGCCGATTCCGGGAGGACCTGTACTACCGTCTCAGCGTCATGCCGCTCACCATGCCCGCCCTGCGCGACCGCTCCCGGGAAGACCGGCTCGCGCTCATCACCCGGCTCATGGGCGACCTGCGCGCCGAGCTGCCGGACGGTCCGCCGGCGCTCTCGAGCGAGGTGCTGGAGCGGCTGCTGTCCTATCCCTGGCCGGGCAACGTGCGGGAGATGCGGAACGTGCTCGAGAGGGCGCTGATATTGGGACGGGGCCAGCCGGCGGTGAGCGTTGAGCATTTGCCGGGCGAGTTCCGGGCCCGCGCTGGCATCGGCGACCGGCGGCATACTCCCCTGAGCCTCGAGGACCTGGAGCGGCAGCACATCGAGCGGACGCTGAAGCATCACACGGGAAATCGCACTCGCGCCGCCATCGAGCTGGGTATTTCTCGCGCGACGCTGATCAATAAGATCAAGCGGTACAACATTGTCGCCTGAGTAGCGTATGACCAAGATCCAGGAGCACGACGCCATGGCGTGCCGCGCCTGTGGCCGTGAGGAGCGGGCCTCGGAAGGTTATCCTTGCGCCAACTGCGGCACCTTCATCTGCATCATCTGCAGCAACCGCGGGATCACCCTCTGCCGTGACTGCGAGTCTCGGGGCGCGCCGCAGAAGGGTGCCTGACCGGATCCTGCCAATGACAGCCGCCATAACCCGCAGCGCCATCGCTCCGGTTCTCGCCGAACCGCGGGTGCGCGCCGAGCAGGTCACCCAGCTTCTGCTGGGTGAGACTGCCGCGGTGGTAGAGCGGTCCGGTGAATGGCGGCGGGTCTGCACCGCCTACGAGGGCTACGACGGCTGGGTCCACGCGGGCTATCTGAGCGAGGTCGAGGAGGCAGCCGCGGAAGATTGGCGGACGCGGGCGACCGGCTGGAGCGAGGGGGCCGTCCTGCGGGTGGCGGCCTCCCAGTTATCCCTGCCACTCAGAGCGCGGGTAGTCCTCTCCGGTGACACCGTGGAGCTCCCGGAGGGCCGGCGCGCGCGGGTCACGAGCGGCACCGTCCGGGAGATGAGAGAGGTCGTGCCGTCGGCCCGGGCGAAAGCGCCCGAGCGCTGGGCCCTCGAGTACTTCGTAGGCGCGCCCTACCAATGGGGGGGGGTCACCCCCTGGGGGGTGGACTGTTCCGGATTGGTGCAGACAACCTTTGCGGCGCGCGGCATTGTCCTGCCGCGGGACGCGGCGCAGCAGGTGGCGCATGGGCAACCGATTCCGCTCGAAGGGATCCGGCCGGGGGATCTGCTCTTCTTTCGCGGCGAGTCCGGCAACGGGATCACCCACGTGGCATTCGCCGGTGACGCCGACACCCTGGTGCACTCGACGATCGCGTGTGGAAGCATGCTGGTCGAGCCCTGGTTGCCCGGCACCCGCGCGGCGGCACTGCGGCCGCGACTGGTGGCTGTGAGGAGGTTGGAGGAAAGGTGAGGTCGAAGCTCGTTCTGTTCGACATCGACGGCACCCTCCTTCTCACTGCCGGCGCCGGCCGCCGCGCCATCGTGACCGCCATCAGCGAAGCGGTGGGGCGCAGCGGCTCCCTGCAGCAGGTGCGGTTCGACGGCAAGACCGATCCTCAGATCGTCGCCGAACTGCTCGAGGCCGCCGGACACCGCGGTCCGCACGGCAAGGAGCGGGTCGATCGTCTGTGCCAGCGGTATGTCGCTCTGCTGGCGCTGGAGTTGAACCGGCCGACCACCCGCACCACTATCATGCCCGGTGTGCTGCAGCTGTTAGACCGACTCGAAGCCGAGCCGGGCGTGATCCTCGGCCTCCTGACGGGGAATGTGGCTGAAGGGGCCGCGCTCAAGCTCAGATCCGGCGGGCTCGATCCCCGGCGTTTCCGGGTCGGCGCGTACGGTTCCGATGCCGCCCACCGCCCCGATTTGCCGCCGATTGCTGCCCAGCGGGCGGAGCCCCTCTTCGGCCGGGTGCCTTCCGGCTCCGAGGTGGTCATCATCGGTGACACGCCCGCCGACATCGCGTGCGGAGCATGCATCTCCGCCCGCGCCGTGGCCGTTGCCACCGGGGCCTACTCCGTCACCGATCTCCAGGCTTGCGGCCCGCACGCAACATTCGAGACCCTGAGCGATACCGAACGGGTTCTCGAGGCGATCCTCCGGTGAGTCCCACGTCGACCGATGCCTGGCTCGTCCCCGAGCTGGGCCCGTCACTTGGACGCCTGGCGGATCCGCCAGGCGGCACCCTGGACCGCGGCCCGCTCGACCTCGTGCTCGACGACATTCGCCTCGACCTCGTCACTCGCCTGTTCGAGACCGCCGGAGCGGCGCGCTCTTTTGCCGCCACCGGCGACCGCCAGGGCGCCATCGCCTCGCTCTCACGGGTGGCGTGGCTGGCGTTGTGGGAGCGCGCAGTGGCCGCCGCCGCCGACCGGCTGGCCGACATCGTCAACGCCAGGCTGGCCGACGCCGCGCGGGAATCCCGCCTGCCGCCCCAGCGGCTCGGGAAGCTCCGGCTGAGCCCGGACGATGTTCGCGCCATCGCTTCGCGGCTGGGCAGCGGCGGTGCCGGGTTTGTAGGGGCGCTCGATGCCCTGGAGCAGACCGTACCAGGGGCCGCTGCGTCCGGGAGCCGCGGCCGTGCGGGACAGGAGGAGTGGCAACGTTCGCTGGCCACTGCGGCGCGCCGGTTGGAGTCTGCCTGGCTGGCCCTCGTGGCCTCGTCGCGAGTGGAGCAGGAGCGCTGGAAACGCGAGATCGAGCGGGTGAGGGCCTGGCGGCGCCCCACCGGGCCGCTCTGGGCCGCGACGGCGCTGGTGTTTGCCGTGCTGACCTATCTGGGCCTGGTGCTGGGCGGGTACTTGCCGGTACCGCCACCGCTTCGCGGGCTGGCGGAGTTCTGGTGGGCCCACCTGTGAACGTGATCGGAGTGGGGATCGACCTGGTGGACCTCGAGCGGGTGCGGCAACTGCTGGCGCACAAAGGCGAGCAAGCCATGCTCCGATTCTTCTGCGAGCGCGAGCGGGGGTATCTCGCCACTCGCGCGGATGCCACCGGACATGCTGCTGCCCGCATCGCGGCAAAGGAAGCGGTCTACAAGGCCATGCAGGCGATTCAGGGTGCCCGCGCCATCGGCTGGCGGGAGATCGAAGTCTCCCGCGACGCGGAAGGCAAGCCGGCCATCGAGCTTCACGGCCTGGCCGCCCGGTTATCGCAGGAGAACGGCGGTCTCCGCATTCAGATCTCGCTGACACACTCCGCACTTTCCGCCGGTGCCATCGCCGTGGTCGAGGCGCCCTAGTCCGGCTCTTTCAATTCCGACGAGAACACTCTACTTTTTCCCGGAACGAACTCAAACCGGGTGAAAATGGTTCTCAACGGCGCGGTGGTCCTCCTTCTGGCGGCCTCGCTCTCGCAATCCCCCCAGCAAGTCAGCGCAGGCAACGACTTAGCTCCCACGGTGCGGCGGCTCGCCGCCACCGCGCAATTGGCCGCGCAGGAATACCGCGTCGGCATTGCGGACGGGCGAGTGGTGTCCCAGGCGGAGGTCGACGAAGCTCGGCTCTTTCTGCAGGAGTCCCGCCGCGCCGCAACCGATCTCCCCGAGAAAGTGCGAGGCGCTGTGGCGGCCCAGCTCGACTCGCTCCTTCGACTGATCGGGGCCACGGCGGATCCGGACACAGTTGATGCGCGGGTGCTTCGGCTCACCAGCGGACTCTCGGCCCGACTGGGTGTCACGCTCGACGAGATTCCGTCTGGCGCTCCCTCGCTGGCGCGCGGCGCCGAGGTCTACCAGGCCAACTGTGCGAGCTGCCACGGTCCGCTCGGGCGGGGGGACGGGCCCGGGGGCGTGGGGCTCGATCCCAAGCCTGCGGACCTGTCCGACGCCACCTTGCTGGGCGACCGGTCTCCGCTCGATTACTACCGACGGATAACCATCGGAGTGGTCGGCACGGCCATGCCGGCCTACGAGCTGCGGCTCTCGCCGCAGGACCGGTGGGCTGCAGCGCTGTACGCCTCGGTGCTGCGCCTGCCCCAACCCACCGGCAACGTACCGCCCGAGCTCCAGTCGTTCGCCACCACGGGCCGGATGTCCGACATCGAGCTCCAGAAGGCGCTCGGGGCTCACGACCGCGCGACGGCCACCCTGGCCCGGGCCGCCGCTGTGCGGAGCTTCCAGCCCGATGCCACCGCGAGCGGTACAGCGGCGGTATTCAACGAGGTCAGGGCCCAGCTCGACTCGACCTACGCCCTGGCCCGCACCGGCGACTCTGCCGCGGGCACCAAGGCTTTCGACGCCTACATGACGTTTGAACGGGTGGAGCGCGGGGTGCGGGCCAAGAACCCGGCGCTGGCAGGGGAGCTGGAGAAGTCCTTTGCCGCCCTGCGCGAGGAGGTGACGAAGGGGGCGGGCACTCCAGACCTCGATCCGATTCGGCGGCAGCTCGCGCTCGACCTGGAAAAGGCGGAGCGGACACTGGGCGACGAACTGTCGCCGTCGAACCTGTTCTTCCAGTCCTTTGTCATTCTCGTGCGCGAGGGACTGGAGGCCATTCTCATCGTTGGCGCGCTGCTCACGTTCCTGGTCAAAATGGGCGCCTCGGACAAGAAGCGCGACATTCACCTCGGCATCCTGGCAGCCATTGCCGCGAGCCTGCTGACTGCGGTGGCGGTCGAGACAGTCTTCCACCTTACCCCCTCCAAGCAGGAAGGGCTCGAGGGGGTGACGATGATGCTGGCCACCGTGATGCTGTTCTATGTCAGCTACTGGCTGCTGTCGAAAATGGAGGTGGTCAAGTGGAACCACTTCGTGAAAAGCAAGGTCCACAGCGCACTGACCAGCGGCTCCTCCCTGGCCCTGGTCTCCGCCGCCTTCCTGGCTGTCTACCGTGAGGGTTTCGAGACGATCCTGTTCTACAAAGCGCTGTTCCTCACCGGCGGGCCGGCTGGGGCGGGGAGCGGGCCCATCCTGGCCGGCATACTGGTGGGGTCGCTGGTGCTGGTGGGTGTTTACGTCGGCATCAACCGCTTCGGCGTGCGGCTTCCGCTCAAGCCGTTCTTTGCGGTGACGAGCGCGCTGCTCTATTACATGGCATTCGTATTCGCCGGCAAGGGCGTAGCCGAGCTGCAGGAAGGCGGGTTGATCTCCACCACCATTATCTCGGGTGCGCCGCGCTTCCCGGCGTTGGGGATCTATCCCACCGTGGAGTCGCTCATCGCCCAGGGCATCCTGCTGGGTCTGCTGCTGGTCGCTCTGCTCTGGACCTTCGTCATCGAGCCCAGCCGGCCCCGGCCGGGCGCCGTCCTCAGCTCCAAGACCGCCGAGTGAAGTTCACCACCGCCGATCTCTGCGATGCCTTCGCCGCCAGTCTTCAGCTGGCTCAGCCTCTCTTCCACGATTTCGGCGGGGCAAGCCGTTTCGCCGGCCCGGTGGAGACTCTGCGGGTATTCGAGGACAACGCGCTGGTGCGCCAGGCGCTGGAGACGAAAGGTCAGGGCCGGGTCCTGGTGGTGGATGGTGGAGGCTCGGTCCGCTCCGCCCTGGTGGGGGGCCGCCTGGCGGCGCTGGCCCAGGAGAACGGGTGGGCCGGCTTGATAATCAACGGCTGCGTGCGGGACTCAATGGAGACCCGGCGGGTAGCGGTGGGCATCAAAGCCCTGAACACCTGCCCGATGCGGAGCGGAAAGAGCGGGACTGGGGAGCGCGGGGTGCCGGTGAGCTTTGCTGGCGTCACCTTCTCCCCGGGACAGTTCGTCTATGCCGACGAGGACGGGGTCGTGGTGGCTGATCGCGATCTGGGGTGACGCGGGTTGCGAGCCGGCTGGAATAGCAAACGGCCCGTCACTTTGACGGGCCGCTTGCGTTAAAGAGTGGTAGATCGCCCCCTGAGTTTACGGAGACGGACCGAAGTGTCCGCTCCACCCTTCTTCGACCTACCACTTTTCGGTTGAAGTCTGAGTGACTTCCCGGGGATAGGTAAAGCAAGGGAGATGCCAGACCCTGCAGTTTGCTAACTCGTTGTATATCAATGCCTCATCGCCGGCTTCCGGGTAGTGCCGGGGCTACAGCTTTTGTACAATACCGGGAATCCCTCTATAAAGCGGGGTTCCCCAAGGCCTTACCGTACTGTTGAGACCTTTGACGGTGCCGGCTTCCGACCAGTTTCCAGGTAGATACCTGGAGCCGGGTCCGGAGCCTTGCGCCAGAGGTACACCAGCAGTGCTCCAACGAGCACAATGATCACGCTGGTGAGCTGGGCCAGAGTGAAGGGGCCGAGAAAGCGGTCGTCCTTCGCACGCAGGATCTCTACCAGGAACCGCTCGACGCCGGCAAAGATAAGGTAAAGGCCAAACAGCCAGCCCACAGGGCGGCCGCTCTTTCGCAACGACCAAAGCACCGCGAAGGCCACCAGCATGGCCGCCGCCTCATACAGCTGGGTGGGGTGAACGGCGAGCACGGTGGACGCCTCGATGCCCTCCGGGATCGGGATGCCGAACAGGTGCTTCAGGTTCTCGGCGGTCGAAGCCGGCAGGCCGTTGGGGAATTTGACCGCCCAGGGCAGGTCGCTGGGCCGGCCGTAATCGTCGTTTACCAGAAAGCAGCCGACCCGGCCGAGCGCGTATGCGGCCGCGAGCGCCGGCGCGGCGAGCTGCATGGTCCATCGGAGCGGCACCCGGCGACGCCAGCTGGTCAGGATGACGGCCAGCGCCCCACCGATGAACCCTCCATACCAGACCAGGCCACCCCGGGAGAAGAGCGCGTCGGGATCGCCGGTGAGTGCCACATACCACAGCTTGGCCCCCACGATGCCGCCGACGACCGAGGCGGCTACGATGTCGGCCGCGTAGTCCTCCTTGAGCCCGGCTTGCCGGAGCTGCAGCGCGATGAGCCACCCCCCCATGAGAAAGGCCACCATCAGCATCAGCCCGTAGCCGGTGATCTCGAGGGGCCCCAGGTGAATCACGAAAGGGTAAACCGTCATGACATCGATCCAAGTAAGTGAGAACCAGAGACCAGCCCCGGAATCGGCAGATCGTCGCGCGGCTCGAGGTCCCAGCCGCTGCGCTCTCCCCGGGCCAGCCGCCAGGCGCCGGCGGCGGCGATCATCGCCGCGTTGTCGGTGTTGAGCCGCGGGGAAGCTACGCTTACCCTGGCCTGTCCCGCCAGCCGATCGGTGAGTCGGGCCACGAGCGTCCGGTTGCACGCCACGCCTCCTCCCACCATCGCCTGGCCATAACCGGCCGACTCCACCGCGTGCGCGGTCTTGGCCACCAGCACGTCCACCGCCGCATCCTGAAACCCGCGGGCGATATCGGCCGGCTCTCCTGAGGGGGCCGGGCCCTTCACGGCTCGGAGCACCGCGGTCTTGAGCCCGCTGAAGGAAAACGCGTAACGATGGGGGCCCTCTCGATCGAGCTCGTGAATCATCGGGCGGGGAAAGCGAAAGCGGTCCGGCTTGCCCTCGCGCGCCAGCCGCTCGATGGCCGCCCCGCCGGGATATCCCAGGCCCAGCAGGTTGGCCACCTTGTCGAAGGCTTCGCCGGCCGCGTCATCCAGGGTCTGCCCCAGCAGCCGGTATTCACCCCAGGCCGGCACGTCCAGGAGCATGGTGTGTCCGCCGCTCACCAGCAGCCCGATGAACGGCGGCGCAAGCCCGGGATCTTCCAGGGTGGGCGCGAAGAGGTGCCCCTCCAGGTGATTCACCCCGATGAGTGGGAGATCCAGGCTGAGCGCCAGCGTCTTACCGTACATCACACCCACCAGCAATGCCCCCACCAGGCCGGGCCCCGCGGTGACGGCAACACCGTCCAGTTGCGGCAGGCCGATGCCGGCCTCAGCCAGCGCGCGGTCGATCACCGGGCCGAGTGCCGGGACGTGCGCGCGGCTGGCCAGCTCCGGCACCACGCCACCGAAAATCTTGTGGATGTCCTGGGAGAGGATCGTGACCGATGCGAGGGTGCGGCGCCCGTCCTCCGAGCGCACGACCGCCGCGGACGTCTCATCACACGAAGTTTCGATGCCCAGGATCCACTCAGCCATTCCTAGCTTCCTTGCTCATCGAGGAGACGCTCGATGAGCTTGCGGTTCACCTCGGAGCCCCAGTCGTGGGCGCCGATGACCCGCTTCACGATCACTCCATCGCGGTTGAGGAGGAAACTCTCGGGAACGCCGGTCGTCTGGTAGGCCTGCTGTACGGCCGTGCTCCGGTCCTGCAGAATGTCAAAGCTGATCCCCAGCTCCTTGCCGAAGGCCCGGACCTCCTCGGGGCTTCCTTCGTCGATGCTGACCGCCGCGATCTTGAATCCTCGCGGAGCCAGCGCCTGATACACCCGTTCCATCGCGGGCATCTCCACCCGGCAGGGAACGCACCAGGTGGCCCAGATGTTCACCAGCGTCACCGAGCCCCGATAGCGCTCGCGCAGGGACACCGAATCGCCCGTGGCCAGGTCCACCGCCGTGAAATCCGGCGCGCGCGCGCCCACCTCCACACGTTCGAGCTCGGGTGCGTACGTCGCCAGCAGCGTGGCTCCCGCAACCAGCCCCAGCACGACGCAACCCACCAGGACCCATTGTTTCGACATGGCGGTCACACCCTCACGGCGCAGCGCCGCTTCAGCTCTCGAACGGCTTGGGCAGGATCCGGCGCTCCGAAGATCGCGGTGCCCGCCACGAAGGTGTCGGCCCCTGCCTCCCAGGCCGCGGCGATGGTGTCGGTGGTGATTCCACCATCCACCTCGAGCGCCGCGGGCGAGCTCCGCCGGTCCAGCAGGGCCCGGGTCCGGCGGATCTTGTCCGTAGACTGGGGCAGGTAGGACTGGCCGCCGTAGCCGGGATTCACCGACATGATGAGCACGAGATCCACGTCATCGATCACTTCTTCCAGCAGAGAGACGGGGGTCGACGGGTTCAACGCGATGCCGGCATGCATCCCCAGCTGACGGGCGGTTGCCAGATGCCGTTGCACGTGAACCGTCGCCTCGGGATGGAAGGTGAAGACATTGGCCCCAGCGTCGGCGAACTCACCCAGGTATCGCTCCGGCCGTTCAACCATGAGGTGCACGTCGAGCGGCAGGTTGGTCAGCCGCCGCAGGGCCCGCACCAAAGGGGCCCCGAACGTCAGATTAGGCACGAAGTGCCCGTCCATGACGTCAACGTGAAGCCATTCCGCCCCACCGGTGACGGCCCGCTCGACCTGCTCGCCCAGCCGGGCGAGGTCCGCGCTCAGCACGCTGGGTGCGATTCTGACGGTCACTGCGGTTCCTCCGGTCCACGGGTGACCACGATGACGATGGGGGATCCGCGCGGCCGGCCCACCCCAGCGGCCGGCCGGGTGGTGACCACGACCCCCGGTTCCCTCCCGCCGGCAACGGTATCTACCTGCCCGAAGCGGACCCCGGCTGCGGCAAAGATCTGAGCCGCCTGAGGGAGCCCCATGCCGACCACATCCGGTACCGCGACGAGCGTGGGGCCGGCGCTGATGGTGAGCTGGACCGGCGCATTCGGCTCCAGGATCGTGCCGGGGGCAGGGTCCTGCCAGATGACCGTGCCCCGGGCAAAGGAATCGCTCGGCCGCTCACCCTCCAGTCGCGGACGAAAGCCGAGCTCGGTCAGCGCGCGTCGGGCTTCGGGTTCCGGCAGCTCCAGCACCCGTGGCAGGGAGCGGTCCTTACTGAACAGCGAGCCCGGAGTCAGCCAGAACGACGAGATCACGTAGCCGATGATGAACGTCGCCGCGATGAGCCCGATGTCGCGGAGAAACGACCGCCAGGCCGCCGACTGCAGCAACGGCACGCTGGGCGCGGTATGCCGCCGCCATCTCATGCGGTTCGCCTGAGCCGGGCCGCATAGGCCCCGTCTACTCCGTGCCGCTGGGGCTGGATCATCAAGTCTCCCTCGGGGGAGAGCAGCTCCCCGGGTACCGTCTGGCTCGGCTCCCGCAGGAAACCGGAGTGACCTTCCAGGAAGCGGTGCACCTGCGCTTCGTTCTCTTCGCGCTCGAGCGAGCAGGTGGAATACACCAGCAGCCCTCCGGGTGCGACGATGGTAGCCGCGTGCTCCAGCAATTCGCGCTGCAGCTGCTCCAGCGAAGCCAGTCTCTCGGGACTCACGCGCCACCGCGCATCGGGGTGCCGCGCGAAGGTGCCGGTACCCAGGCAGGGCGCATCGAGGAGCACCGCGTCCGCCCGAAGCAGGGGAGACTGCCGGCCATCGGCAACCACCACGAACTCCCGGCCGCTTCCCGCCCGGCGGAGATTCTCCGACAGACGTCTGGCCCGGACCGGGCTTACCTCCCCGGCCACGACCCGTCCCGCCCGCCTGCCCAGAGCGATGGTTTTTCCTCCCGGGGCGGCGCAGGCATCGTACACCAGCCCGCCTGCCGGCAGGTCCGCATACCGTGCCAGCAGCGCCTGAGCCGGATCCTGCACGATGAAGCTGCCTTCCTCGAAGCCCGGAAGCTCTGAAGGCCGGCTGACGTCGGTGACCATGCCGGCTCCGTACGGTGCCGGCTGAGCCTCGATTCCTGTGCCCCGCCACCGCTCCGCCAGCGCCTCCAGCTCCTGGCGCGCAGCCTGAAGCACCAGCCTGGGCCGGGTGTTGTTCCACTGGAGCAACTGTTCGGTGCTCTCGGGACCAAACGCCTCCAACCAGCGCCGGACCAGCCACCCCGGGTGGGAGTACGTCGACGTCAGCTGCTCGACCTGGCCCACCACCGCAGCGGGGGTAGCAGGCGCGGCCTGGGTGAGGCGCCGCAGGACCGCGTTCACCAAGCCTGCCGATCCTGCTCCGCTCCTCTTGGCCAACGCCACGCTCGTGTCCACCGCCGCGTGTGCCGGGACCCGCTCGAGCGAGGTGAGCTGGTAGGCACCTAGTCTCAGAATGTCCTGCAGCTCCGGTTCGACGCTGGCCCACCCCCGTGTCACCAGGGGCGCGAGGCGCTCATCCAGCACACTCCGATGCCGGAGCACGCCGGCTGCGAGCTCGTGCGCAAGCCGGCGGTCCGGCTCGGCGAGACTGGCGACGCTGCGGTCGAGCGCCACGTCAAACGGCTTGCCCGCACGTACGTCGCCCAGAATCCTCAAGGCCGCTCGGCGCGACTCAATGCCGGTAGCGCGAACCACAGCCCCGTGTCGTCCCCGGGAGGAACCCGTGGCTATTCGATCATTCCGGCGCTCGGCGTGGA
>DASVGF010000014.1:0-11722 GCA_036379675.1 Gemmatimonadales bacterium
CGCTGATCGGCCGTGAGGTTCTGCTCCCGGTGGTGGGAAGAAGGATCCCGATCGTAGCCGACGACGCGGTCGATCCGGAGTTCGGCTCGGGTGCCGTCAAGGTCACGCCCGCCCACGACCCGCTCGACTTCGACATCGGCCGCCGCCATTCCCTCCCAAGCATCGATGTCCTGACCCCGGAAGCGCGGATCAGTCTGGCAGCCCCCGATCGGTTCCAGGGACTCGACCGCTACGAAGCGCGCCGCCGGGTGGTGGCGGAGTTCGAACAGGCGGGGCTCCTGGAGCGGGTCGAGGAGCACCGCCACGCAGTGGGTCATTGCTACCGGTGCAATACGGTGATCGAGCCCCGGCTTTCCGACCAGTGGTTTGTGAAGATGGAGCCGCTCGCGCGCCCGGCGCTGGCGGCGTATCGCGACGGAACACTCCGGTTTGTGCCCGAACGCCGGGGCGACGACTACTCGGCCTGGCTCGAGGGCATCCGGGATTGGTGCATCTCCCGCCAGCTCTGGTGGGGGCACCGCATACCGGTGTGGTATTGCGAGGCGGCCGGTTGCGGGAAAATCTGCGTCAGCCGGACGGATCTCACGGTGTGTCCCGAGTGCCGCGGCCCGGTACGCCAGGACGAGGACGTGCTCGACACCTGGTTTTCCTCCTGGTTGGTGCCCTTTTCCAGCCTGGGATGGCCCGAGCGCAGGCCCGATCTCGCCACCTTCTATCCCGGGCACACCATGGTCTCGGCGCCCGAGATCCTGTTCTTCTGGGTCGCCCGGATGATCATGTCGGGATTGCATTTCATGGGGAAGGTGCCGTACAACGACATCTACCTGCATGGGACGGTGCGCGACACCCAGCACCGCAAGATGTCCAAGTCCCTGGGCAACGGGATCGATCCCCTCGAGGTGGTGGAGCGCTACGGCGCCGACGCGCTGCGCTACTCCCTGGTCTCCGGCATGTCGGTGGGAACCGACGTCATCCTCGACCCGAACGACCTCGAGAGCTCCTTCGCCGCCGGCCGCAACTTCGCCAACAAGCTGTGGAACGCCGGCCGCTTTATCCTGTCCAACCTTCCCGGGCCGGTACGACCGCTGGGGGGGAGCCACTCGAGCGTTGTCCGGCGCAACGAGCTGAGCCTGGCCGACCGCTGGATCCTCGCCCGCTGCGATGCCACCGTGGCCGAGGCTACCGAGGCCTATCAGCGGTTCCGGCTCAACGAGGCGGCCGCCGCCGTGTATCGCTTCATCTGGAGCGACCTGGCCGACTGGTACATCGAGCAGGTCAAGCCGAGGCTCTACGGCGACCAGCCGGGTGGAGACGTGGCCCGGGCGGTCGTGGCCCAGACCTTCGACGTGGCCCTCCGATTGTTGCACCCGGTGATGCCGTTCATTACCGAGGCGCTGTGGCGCCGGTTTCCTGGCCGCCC
Organism: Gemmatimonadales bacterium; assembly: GCA_036379675.1. GTDB lineage: Bacteria > Gemmatimonadota > Gemmatimonadetes > Gemmatimonadales > GWC2-71-9 > CAVVWJ01. The sequence goes on from DASVGF010000014.1 coordinate 1,421, forward strand.
CCAGGACGCCTCCATCTCGGTGGCGCCGTGGCCCCGGCCCGACGCGCGGGCGCACGATCCCGAGGCGCTGCGCGCCTTCGGTCTGGTCCAGGAGCTGGTCGGCGCCATCCGCGCCATTCGGGCCGAGTACGGGATTCAGCCCGGGCAGGTGGTGCGAGCAACCGTCGGCGGGGCCGACAAGGCCGTCAGGGCTGCAATGAACGAGGAACGGGGTACCATTCTCCGTCTGGCCAAGTTGTCCGCGATGTCGTTCGGTGAGAGCAGGGAGAAGGGGGGCGGGCACGCCGTGCTCTCCGACGGCACCGGCGTCTTCGTGCCGCTCGGCGATGCCATCGACCTGGGACGCGAATGCGCCCGGCTCGGCAGCGAAGTGGACCGGTTGGGCCGCCTGGTGGAGTCGCAGCAGAAGAAGCTGGGGAACCAACAGTTCGTCTCCAAGGCCCCGGTGGAGGTGGTCGAGCGCGAGCGCCAGAAGCTGAGCACCTGGAAGGAGCAGGCCGAGGTGCTGGTGAAGAAGCGGGAGCTGCTGGGATGCGTGTAAAGAGGGCGGAAGAGATGGAATGGGCGGAAGTACTCCGCGGAGTCACCCGCCCGCTTCTTGCCCTGTCCGCCCTGGCCGCCCTGGCCGCGTGCGCCCGGATGGAGCCGCCCCCGGGGGGGCCCCCCGACGCGGTACCGCCCCAACTCATCGCCACCCGCCCGGACACCTCCCGCCCGTTGTGGCCTTTCCGCGGTGTCGCGGAGTTCCACTTCGACGAGGTGGTTTCCGAGGGTGGGGCGCCCAATCGAGGCGAGGGAACGGGGGGACTGGAAAAGCTGGTCATCCTCTCGCCCAGCACCCGGGTGCCGGAGGTCAGTTGGCGCCGGAACCGGATCACGGTGCGTCCCCGCGAGGGGTGGCGGCGCAACCGCGTGTACCGGATCGAGCTGCTGCCGGGCGTCACCGACCTCAGGAACAACCGCAGCGAGACGGGTACGGTGCTGACCTTCACTACCGGCGGCCCACGTCCGCAGACGACTCTCCAGGGACAGGTGGTTGACTGGGGAACGGCCCGGCCGGTACCAGGCGCTCTGGTGGTTGCGACCTTGCTGCCCGACAGTCTGCCCTACCGCGGAGTGGCCGACTCCAGTGGCCGCTTCGCGCTCGGTCCCCTGCCCCAGGCAGACTACTCGGTGACCGCTGTTCTCGACCAGAACGGGGATCACCGGCAGGACCTGCGCGAGGCCTACGCCACCACCCGGGTGCCCCGCGGCAAGACCGATGCGGGTGAACTGTGGGCCTTCGTTCACGACACGGCGCCGCCCCGGATCCAGACCGTAACCGTCAATGACAGCGTTTCCGCAGCGGTCACGTTTTCTCAGAAGCTCGACCCACGGCAGCGGTTGACGCCCCGGGACGTGAGACTCCGTCTGCTCCCTGACTCGACGCCATTCCCGGTTGCATCCATCCTGCCCCAACCGGTGGATGACAGTCTCCACGCCGCGCGGGCCCCAGCGGACACCGCCGCGGCTCGGGACACAGTCGACCGGGCCGAGCGGCAGGCGCCACCGGGACGGCGCGGCCGGCGCACCGAGGAAGTAAAGACCAGCCGCCCGCCGCTGTACGATCGTCTGATCCTCCGGGTGCCAAGGCCGTGGCCTCATGGCGCGCGGCTGGTGCTGGACGTGCGCGGTGTCCGGAATGTCACCGGGGTAGCGGGCGATGCGACCGGAGTGGTGGCCGCGCCCGACAAGCCGAAACCCGAAGCCAAGGACACCGCGGCCGGCCGCCAACCGCGCGATAGCCTGGCTCCTCGAAAGCCCACCCGCGCGCCGGCCCCGCCCCGAAAATGAACGACCACCGGCGGCAGCTTCCCTCGGTAGACCGGCTGCTGCACCAGCCCGCCGTTCAGGAGCTGCTGCAGATCGCCCCCCGCGGGGCGGTGGTCGCGGCCGTGCGGGAATCTCTCGAGGCGGCCCGCACCCGCCGCGCCGGCCCGCCCGAGCACTGGGAGGAGGACATCCGGGATCGGCTGGCCCGGCGAGCCGTGGCCGGGCTCCGTCCGGTGCTCAACGCCACCGGCGTGGTCCTGCACACCAATCTCGGCCGTGCGCCCCTGGCCGATGCGGCCGTTCAGGCCGTCGCCTCCATCGCCGGAGGCTACAGCAATCTCGAGCTCGATCTCTCGTCCGGGACGCGGGGGAGCCGGTCCGACCACTGTCGCGCGCCGCTGCAGGCCGTCACCGGCGCGGAAGACGGCCTGGTCGTGAACAACGCCGCGGGCGCGCTGCTGCTGGTGCTGAATGCGCTGGCGGAGGACCGCGAGGTTCTGATCTCCCGAGGCGAGCTGATCGAGATCGGCGGCTCGTTCCGGATTCCCGACATTCTGGCGAAGAGTGGCGCGCGCCTGCGCGAGGTAGGCACCACCAATCGCACCCATCCGGACGACTACCGCCGCGCACTCGGCGGCGGCGTTGCCGCCATTCTCACCGTGCACCGGTCCAACTTCGAGCAGCGCGGCTTCGTGGCGTCGACCGAGCCCCAGGCACTCGCGCAACTCGGCCGTGACGCGGGCATCCCCTACATCTACGATGTCGGCAGCGGTCTCATCCCCGACCTCTCGCCCTGGGGGCTCACCGGTGAGCCGAGAGTCGCCGACGCGCTAGCCGCGGGCGCCGGCCTAGTCCTGTTCAGTGGCGACAAGCTGCTCGGGGGCCCCCAGGCCGGATGCATTGTGGGCACGCGTGAGCTGATCGCGCGCTGCCGGGACAACCCCATTGCGCGCACCGTACGCGCCGACAAGCTCACCTTGGCCGCCCTGGCCGCCACCCTCAGTCTGTACCAAGACCTGGACCTGGCGATCCGGTCGGTGCCGGTGCTTGCCATGCTCACCGCCTCGGCGCAGGACCTTGCTGCCCGGGCCCGGCGCCTGGCATCGCTCTGCCCGAAGGCCGTCAGGGCGGAAACTGTCCCAGGTGAGTCGGTGGTTGGCGGGGGAGCCTTCCCCACCGCTCCACTCCCCACGACCCTGGTCGCGGTCGATGCCGGCCCACTCGGTCCGGATGGACTGGCGCTCCGCCTCAGGGTCGGAGACCCCACGGTGCTTGCCCGGGTGGCCGGCGGCCGGGTGGTGCTGGATCCGCGCACCCTTCCCGAGGAAACACTCCCTCTCGTTGCCGGGGCGATCGAGCAGGCCCTCCGGTCGTGAGTGGCCGGGGTGCCGTCTTTCTCGACCGCGATGGCACCATCATCAAAGATGTGGGCTACCTGCGAGAGCCCTCCCAGGTCCAAGTGCTTCCCGGGGCAGCCGCCGCGATCAAGCGGCTGAACTCCGCCGGGCTGCTGGCTATCGTAGCCACCAATCAATCAGGCATCGCGCGTGGCCTCCTCACCACCGAGGAGTACACCATCAGCGAGCGAAGAGTGGACGAGCTCCTGGCCCGGCAGGGAGCTCGACTCGATGCCCATTACTTCTGCCCCCACCTGCCCGAGGTCACCGGCCCGTGCGAGTGTCGCAAACCCGGCACGCTCCTGTACCGCCAGGCCGCGGCGCGGTTCGGCATCGACCTCGCCCGGAGCTGGTGGGTAGGAGACCGGTTGCGGGACGTGCTGCCGGCACAAGCCTTGGGAGGACGGGGGATTCTAATCGGCGGAACCGAGCCAGTGGACCCAGAGAGCAACCGGTTCCTGCGAGCAGACGATTTGACGGGTGCCGTCGCGCTGATTGAGCCCTCCTAGCTCCCCGCGACCCCCATTACTTTCCCCCGCCATGACGATGCGCATAGCCGTGGCTATTTCTGGCCGCGGCAGCAATCTGGAGGCGCTCCTTCGTGCGCTGGGGCCGGATGCGCCCGCCGAAATCGTCCTGGTCGTGAGCGATCGAGCGGCCCCTGGGCTAGCCCACGCGAGGGAGCGTGGCATTCCCACTCAAGTGCTTTTGGATTATGCGGATGCGGCCGCATGGTTAAAGCTGCTCGAGAAGTCGCGGGTCGACCTTCTGGTGCTAGCAGGCTATCTCAAGCTGGTTCCAGGGCCAGTGATCGCGGCCTACCGGGGGCGCGTCATCAACACCCACCCCTCGCTCCTTCCAGCGTTCGGCGGCAAAGGCATGTACGGGGAACGAGTACATCAGGCCGTGCTGGCCAGTGGCGCCAGGGAGACAGGAGTCACCATTCATCTGGTTGATGAGGTGTACGATCGGGGAGAAGTGCTGGCCCAGAGACGGGTGCCGGTGCTGCCCGGCGATACGCCCGAACGGCTGGCTTCTCGGGTCCTCGCGGCCGAGCACGAGCTGCTGCCCGCTGTAGTGCTGGCAGCCGCGGAGTCGGGGAAATGCCGCGCGCTCTGATCTCCGTCAGCGACAAGCGCGGGGTGGTAGCCTTCGCACAGGGGCTGGTCCGGCTGGGCTGGGAGGTCATCTCCACCGGAGGGACCGCCGCGGCCCTTCGCAGCGCCGGGGTGGAGGTGCTCGAGGTGGAGAAAGTGACCGGTTTTCCCGAGCTGCTGGATGGCCGGGTGAAGACGCTGCATCCCGCCATCCATGCCGCTCTCCTGGCCCGGCGCAGCTTGCCCGAGCACGTCTCCGCCCTGCAGCAGCACAAGATCGTGCCGATCGACCTCGTCGCCGTCAATCTCTATCCCTTCCAGGCGACGATTTCACAGGAAGGCGCATCGCTGGAAGACGCTATCGAGAACATCGATGTGGGCGGCCCCTCGATGCTCCGCTCCGCGGCGAAGAACTACGAATCGGTCCTCCCCGTCGTGGATCCGACCGACTATCCCGCGGTGCTCGAGATGCTCCAAAGGGGGACCCTCACCCCGGAAGCCCGCCGGGATTTCGCCGCGAAGGTATTCACCCACACTTCCGACTACGACGCCGCGGTGGCGGCCTATCTCGCGCTGAACGAGGATGGCCTTCCCCAGCGGCTGGGTCTGGCGATGGAGCGGGCTCAGGCGCTCCGCTACGGCGAGAACCCGGGCCAGCGGGCGGCCCTGTACGTCACCGAAGAGCCGCGGGGCATGCGGGATCTCACCCAGCGCCAGGGCAAGGAACTCTCGTTCAACAACCTGCTGGATGTGGACGCGGGCATGTGGGCCGTGGCGGCGTGGCCCACCCGGCCGGCCTGCGCCATCATCAAGCACACCACCCCTTCCGGTATCGCGGTGGCTCCCTCGGCCACGGAAGCTTTCCGCCGGGCGCGGGCCACCGACCCCGTGTCGGCCTTCGGATCTGTGGTGGCCTTCAACACGGTGGTGGACCACCCGACGGCGCGGGCCATGGCGGATCTGTTCGTGGAGGTCGTCGTCGCGCCCTCGTACCACGCGGAGGCGCTCGAGGTCTTCGCGGCCAAGAAGCAGCTCCGGGTGGTGGAGCTGCCGGTCACACGCGGAGCCGGGACGCTGGACTACAAGCGGGTGCGCGGCGGGTTCCTGATCCAGGATCAGTTTCAGTTCGATCCGTCCGAGCAGGACTGGAAGATCGCCACCAGGCGTGAGCCGAGCGAGCGGGAGTGGAATGATCTCCGATTCGCGTGGGCCGCGGTGGCCGCCATCAAGTCCAACGCCATCCTGCTGGCGCGTGACGAGGCAGCCATCGGTATCGGCGCGGGCCAGATGAGCCGGGTGGACAGCGTGTTTCTGGCGGTACACAAGGCGCGGCAGCAGAGCCATGATCCCGCCGGCAGCGTGCTCGCGTCGGATGCTTTCTTTCCATTCCCGGATGGCGTGGAGCTGGCGGCACAGGCCGGCGTCCGTGCCATCATCCAGCCGGGTGGCTCGGTGCGCGATGCGGAGATCATCGCAGCCGCTGACCGCCTCGGGCTCGCCATGGTCATGACCGGCAGGCGGCAGTTCAGACATTGAAACGGTGAGAGGTGAGCGGTGAGCACGAGGGAAGAGACTCCAACGACGCTGCAACGCCCCCCCTATCTGTGGGCGGCGGCGGCGGCCCTGGTGGTTTTGCTGATCTACCTCGCGACCCTGGCCCCCACCACGGCGTTCTGGGATACATCGGAGTACATCGCCGCGGCCAAGGTCCTGGGCATTCCCCACCCTCCGGGCAACCCGCTGTTCGTCATCCTGGCCCACACGTTCGGGCTGCTCCCCCTGGCCGATTCGTACGCCATCCGGATCAACCTGTTCGCCGCGGTGACCAGCGCGGCGGCGGCCGGGCTCTGGTTTCTTGTGGCTGAACGCTGGCTCCGCGGCATCGTGGAACACCGCTGGGCCCGCTTCGGCGCCGCCTTTGCGGGCGTCCTCGTCGGGGCCACCTCGTGGACCGTCTGGAACCAGTCAGCGGTCAACGAGAAGGTGTACACCCTGTCGTTGCTGTCCATTGCGGTAGTCATGTGGCTGGTGGTTCGCTGGGGTGACGACGTCGCGGGCACCCACCGCGACCGCTGGCTGGTGCTGATCGCGTATGTGCTCGCCCTGACCTCCACCAACCATCTGATGGGCCTGCTCGCCCTGCCGGCGCTCATGGTCTATGTCCTCTGGACCGACTGGCGCACCGTGCTGCGGCCCTGGGCCATCGTGACCTTCTGGGCGCTGCTCCTCGCCGTGAGCGGTGAGTGGATCGCCATGCTGCAGCCGGGCGCGACCCGCGTCGTGCTCATCGCGGCCACCCTGGCCATCCTGGGGTATGCACTCTACAAGACGCCCCGGGACCCGCTCGTCTATCTGGGCCTTGCGGCGGTGGTGATCGGCATCTCGCTGAACTACCTCTGGCTGCCCATGCGCGCCGCGCAGTTCCCTCCGATCAACGAGGGCGAGCCGGTGGGGTTCCTGAGCCAGGCGCTTCAGGATGTGCTGAACCGCGTGCAATACGGGAAGCCGCCCCTCTCCGAGCGGCAGGCCACGTTCACAGCTCAGCTCGCCAACTTCTGGCAGTACTTCTCGTGGCAGTTCGCGCGCGACTGGGGCCGGTTCGGGGCCATCGCCACCGGCCTCTTCACCGCTCTCGGCCTGGGCGGTCTCTTTGCCCTGTGGAAGAACGACCGCCGGGCCGGCATCGCCGCGATTGCGCTGTTGGGGACGCTGTCGGTGGGCCTGGTGTACTACATGAACTTCAAGTACGGCTACTCCCAGTACCCCGACGAGCCGTCACTGCCGCGCGAGGTCCGCGAGCGGGATTACTTTTTCGTGGGCTCGTTCGCCGTCTTCGGGGCCTTCGTCGCGGTGGGCTTCGGCGCGCTGATGCAGTGGATCGTGGCGTTCCTCCGCGACGCCGGGACCGTCCGGGGGCGGTGGGCGATCGCGAGTCTCGTCCTGGTCGTTGCACTGATCCCGCTATTCGGCAACCGTCTCACCGCCAGCCGGGCAGGCGAGACCCTGGCCCGCGATTTCGCCCACGACATTCTCCAGTCGGTGGAGCCGTACGGCATCCTCATCACTGCGGGCGACAACGACACCTTCCCGCTCTGGTACGCCCAGGAGGTGGAGGGCATCCGCCGGGACGTGACTCTGGCCAACCTGTCGCTGATGAACACCCGCTGGCACCTGCGCCAGCTTCGGCGGCGGGAGACCCCTCCCTTCGATCCCGCGCGGGCGGCGGCGCTCTGGAAACCCCGTCCGGCGGAAACCGGCGTGCCCTTGACGGACTCGGGCCGGGACAAGTCCGGCAAACCGGCGCAATCGATGTGGACCCAGCCCAGGGAGCCGGTGTTCAGCTTGAGCCAGGAAGGTCTCGACAGTCTTCCGGAAGCGATGCAGGTGCCGGCAAATGGAGGGGTGTCGTTCGACAGCCTGCAGATCAGGTTTGGCGATCAGGTCCTCATGCTGCAGGACCTGGCCACGATTTTCCTGATCCGCGACAACATGGGCAAGCGTCCCATCTTCTTCAGCTGGAGCGATGGCGGCTATCCCGACCAGACGCTGGGACTGAGCCCGTACCTGGTTTCCCAGGGGTTTGTGCGGAAGTTGATGTACCAGCCGGTGGTGGCGAACGACTCGATCGTGCTGAGTCCCAGTCTGGGATTCCTCGACCTGCCTCGTACCGAGAGGCTGCTGTGGGACGTGTACGACTGGAAGGCGGCCGCGCGCGATCGTCCCCGCGGGTGGGTGGACCGCCCGTCGGGCTCGATCCTGCAGTTGTATTCGGTGGTGTATGGTGGGGCGGCGAGAGCGTTCGCGGCGCGAGGGAAGCACACGCTGGCGGCGCGGGCCGACTCGGTGGCGCGAGGGGTGGCGAAAAACCTCGGCGGTTCCGAGCTGGACTAATCGATCTGCTTCGGCGGCACCCGGGCGACGCTCAAGCCGGCAGCTCCGCCCTGCCAGGTGTTCCAGGTGAGGGGACATCCGACGCCAAACGGAGGATCGGGGTGGCCGGTTCGGCCGAGCAGGTCGTGCAGCATCTCATGGCGAACGACCATCTCGTCCATGACCCAGTCTCCGGCCAGGAAGATGTGATGGTTGGTCCGCCAGTGGCCGGCGCACTCGCCGCTGGAGCAGGGAAAGCTGTATCCCTCGATCACCGACCAGCGGATGCGATCGAAATCGCCTTTGCGGCCGGAGCACGCCTCGGTCTTGGCCCACCACTCCCGATACACGGGCGGCGGGTCGAGCGGCACGTCCCCTTCAGGATCGAAGCCGCACCCGGTCAGCGCTACGAGTAGTCCGGCGGCCCAGAACAGCCGTGACGGAACCCATCTCCACTCCATCCCACCTCCGATAACCAGTCGCGCCGGCGTGGTGTTGGGTCGCCGGGTTCATTGGTGGTATCGGTAGCGGGCGCAGTGGGCTGAAGGGGTGCAAACCTTCTGGACAGCAGGAATTAGACAGATGCTCAGACAGCTGGGGCGGATGGCGCTTGCGGAACCCGCGGAGGTTTAAGAATCTTCAGTTTCCGGGCGTGGTGGCAGAGTGGTTGAATGCAGCGGTCTTGAAAACCGCCGAACCCGTAAGGGTTCCGTGAGTTCGAATCTCACCCACGCCGCTGGAACTAACAAACTTACGATGTAAAAGGCCACCGATTGCTGGTGGCCTTTCTTGTCGATTAGTACCTAACAGTACCTAATTCTGAGAGGGATCATTCGTGTAGACGGGCTCTCCTACTGGGGTGAGCCGGAAGACTTCACCTGTTGGGCTGAGTAGCCACATCTCCCCATTGAAGAAGCGGAGCCACCAACGGCTATTCGCTGGAACCTCCTCCATAGTTGGTGAGGCTGGGTACCTCACACCCGGCTCGATCAGCCTACCCTGGGTGATACCTTCCGCCTCCGCGAACGCCAAAAGGCCTCCTGTGTTCATCAGGTCCACGTAGAACTCGAAGCTGTAGGCGCGAATCCTTCCGATCAGCACACCGTTCCAACTCGACAGATCCACTGCAACATTGCCGAGCACAGCCGGGGGATCATACCGCTCCAAGAACGGCCAAGGTTCCGTTTGCCGCCGCCCCCGGATGTACGTTCGAACTGCGTCGTACCGCACATCGCCCGGATCCCACAACGGCTCTGCCGGAGCCTGGACGGTGACATGCATCTGGGCGAGCCTGTTGAAGGCCAGCAGATGAAGAGCGCGCCGGAAGCGCACTTGGTCAAAGCTCGGATCGAGAATCGGCAGCAACCCGACTGGCGCGTCGCCTTGCTCCCGCCAGTCCTGCGGCGGGGCCATAGGACTAGGACGGCACCATCCGGGCTGCGTTGCCAATTTCCCAGAATCTCCCGAGGACCTCCATTTCGTCCCGGCACACCCCCCCGGGCTCCGGGCTGATCGCGAATCGCCCGCGCCACCTTGAGCTGGTCCAGGTGATACAGTATCACGAACGCGGGATTGCGTTCCAGCACGTTGCGAGCTATCCGTAGCGTAGGAGACTTGTCGCCCGGTTGCTGGTGCCGCCAGGAATACATTTCTTGGTCAAAGTGATAATCGGTCGCCGTCACCTCCCATCGCCTCGCCCGCATCCACCCTCGCACTGCTCATCGACGTGGTCAGTGGGCTTCCAAGTCATCCCGCATTTTAGGGTCAGTTGAAGCGGTTGGAGAAACAAACATCATGAAGGCCTTTATCGTCGATCAATACAAGAAAAAGGGCGCCCTGCGGTTCGGCGAAATACCGGAGCCGGAGCTACAGGATGATGATGTCCTGGTCCAGATTCATGCTGCTGGCGTGAACATGCTGGATTCCAAGATCAGGGACGGCGAGTTCAAACTCATTCTGCCTTATCGCTTGCCGCTCATTCTCGGCAATGACGTGGCCGGGGTCGTAGTGCGGGTCGGACGCAAAGTCCGGCGGTTCAAGCCCGGCGACGAGGTTTATGCGCGGCCACATCAGGACCGGGTCGGGACGTTCGCGGAATTCATCGCCATGAATGAAGCTGACGTGGC
>DASVGF010000015.1:0-3463 GCA_036379675.1 Gemmatimonadales bacterium
TCAGACCAGACGAGCGGCGCTGTCTGTCCCTACCAACATAGCAGAAGGTGCAGCGAAGCTTGGACCTCGAGAGTTCCGCCGCTACTTGGACATTTCACTGGGATCATTGTCGGAATTGTCGTACCTGCTGCTGTTCAGTCGCGATCGGGGGCTTCTATCTGTTTCGGAGTGGGAACGGTTGGATGCACACAGGAATAGGGCCGGCCAGCTAGTCTGGCGTCTCTATAGATGGGTCCAACGTCGTGCGTCCGGGCATTAACCGAGCACGTTCCCTCAACGACCGTCATCGTTCCTGCCCCGTTCCCTCGTTCCCTCGTACCCCCGTTCCCTCGTAACCCCCGTTCCCTCGTTCCGTCACCCCGGCGGCCACGTCATCTTGCGCCCACCCATCACGTGCAGATGCAGGTGGTCGACACTCTGTCCAGCGTTCTTACCCGTGTTCGTAACGATCCGATAACCCCCGCCATCGAGCCCCAGCTCACTGGCCACCTCGGCGGCAAAGGCCAGCAGACGGCCGAGCAGTCTCTCGCCTTCGGCGCCCTTCGCATTGCGGACCGCCGCCACGTGGGCCGTCGGAATGACCAGGACATGCACCGGCGCCTTGGCGTCGATGTCCTGGAACGCGAGTACCTCGTCGGAGCGCTTTACGATCCGGGCCGGAATGTCGCCCGACACAATCCTGCAGAAGAGACAGTCAGCCATGGGAGCCCCGCATTCTGGCAGTGGCAGCCACAGCGGCGGCGGCCAGCGCCGCGGTCTCGAACCGTAGGGTGTGGGACCCCAGCACCACCGGTTGATACCCGGCGTCAACGAGCGCCGTCCGCTCCTCGGAGGTGAACCCGCCTTCCGGACCGATCACCACCGAGAGAGGGCTCTCATCCAGATCCGCCGGGGCCGTCCCCCCCGAGACATCCGCCAGCCAGCCATGCCCCGCCACGGGCCGGCTCAAAAAGTCGCTCAGCCGCACCGGCGCGTCCACAAGCGGAACCCAGGCTGCGCCACATTGCTTCGTGGCCTCGAGAACCAGCCGGCGAAGCTTGCCGAGGTGGACTGCTCGCAGGCGGCTGGCGACACCGCTGGTGCGCTCGGTGTCCAGTGGCACGATGGCAGTGACGCCGAGCTCCACCGCCTTCTCCGCCATCCAGGAGAAGCGCTCCCGGTCGCCGGCCGCAACGGCAAGGGTGAGCTCCGGGCGGCGGGTCTGCCGCTCCGCCGTCTGAATGTCCACCATCCAATCGGTGCCCACCCGGACCAGCCGGCCGGTTCCCACCAGCCCCGCACCATCCAGCACCTCTACACCCTCGTCCTCACGCGCGCGTCTCACTCGCAGATGATGGACCTCCTCGTCGCCCAGGCTTACCCGCTGCCCCGCCGCCCCGCTGCCCGCCTGAATCAGCACCCTCATGGGGCACGGCTGGCCACCACACCCCACCAACCGGTGTCGACCGTCTCGCGTATGGTGGTAAACCCGGCGGCATGCAGCGCCAGAGAGAACAGGGGCGCCTCCACTTGCTCCATCCCGGAAAAGATCGCCAACCCTCCCGGGCGAAGCGCGTCCGTGATCACCGGCAGGAGGGCGGTGTTGACCGTCCGAAGAATGTTGGAGAGAAGAAGGTCGCAGGGACCAGCCAGGACGGCGAGGGCCCGGGCGTCGCCCTCGAGCAGCTCGACCTGGCTGGACACGCCGTTCCGGGCCGCGTTTCGAGCCGCCACCTCGTTGGCCTCAGGATCGGTCTCGATGCCGATCGCACGGGCGGCGCCGAGCTTGACCGCCGCAATGGCGAGGATGCCGCTGCCGCTGCCGAGGTCGAGTACCCGATCGGCCGGCGCGATGAATTCCTCGAGCAGGGTAAGCGCGACACGGGTGGAGCCATGCTCACCACTCCCGAACGCCGTTTCGGGGTCCAGCACCACCGTCAGAGGATCGGGGGAGGCGGCTTCGGGCAGCCACGAAGGTAGAACGGTCAAGCGGCCGAATCGGCGAGGCCCCAGCCCATCTCGCCAGCGGGTGGACCAGTCGACGCTCTCCAGCCGGCGGCGTCCCGTTTGCGCCGTGGCATCCACTTCGCGGCCCAGCTCCGCTACCAGCGCTTCGGCACTGGCCTCATCGGGCGCGAAGGTGACCAGAGTCCCGTCGTCTCGCTCCTCCACCGCCTGACCGGTTCGGGCCACCAGCCAGGCGCTCAGCAGCTCTCTTCGTTCGGCAGCCGTCCGGACGTCGATGGCCCACCAGCTCATGCGCCAAGCGCTTCCTTAAGCTTCGACCAGAAGCCGGGGGAGCGCTTGGGCGGCTCTCCCTCCAGCTTCGACAGCTCCCGCAGCAGCCGCTCCTGCTCCTCGGTCAGCCTTTCGGGCGTCCACACATGCACTCGCACCAGGAGATCACCCTTGCCCTCGTGTCCCAGAACCGGAAGCCCCTTGCCCTTGAGTCGCAGCACCGTCTCGGTCTGAGTGCCTGCCGGCACCCGCAGCCGCTCGTCGCCATAGGGGGTGGGGATCGAATGCTCTCCGCCCAGAGCTGCCTGGGAGAACGACAGCGGCAGATCGAAGATCAGATCGTCGCCCTGGCGCTCGAATCGCTCGTCATCCTTGATGTCGAGCATGACGAGCAGGTCGCCATTCTGGCCTTTGCGCGGGCCTGCGGCCCCCTGCCCCCGGAGCGTGAGGTAATTGTTGGTGGACACTCCCGCCGGGATTTCCACCTGCACCGTCCGCTCACCCCGCACTCTCCCTTCGCCCCGGCAGGTCTCGCAGGGATCCACTACCATCTGCCCTTCCCCATTGCAGGTGGGGCAGGCCGAGACCGAGATGAACTGGCCGAACATGCTGCGGGCCGCGCGGCGCACTTCTCCACTGCCCCCGCAGCTGCTGCAGGTGACCGGCCGGGTCCCCGCCTTGGCCCCGCTGCCGTCGCAGGTCGCGCACCGCTCGAGGCTCTTGATCTTGACGGTCTTCTTTACGCCCAGTGCTACCTCGCTCAGGGTCAGGCGCACCGTGACCCGGATGTCCTGACCCCGCCGATCATCGGTCCGCGAGCGTCCACCTCCGAAGATGGACTCGAACCCGCCCATACCGCCGAAGTCGCGCATGAAGATGTTAAGCGCTTCACTCAGATCCACATGGTGGAATCCGAAGCCGCCGCCACCACCCACGCCCGCCTTGCCATACCGGTCGTAAGCCGCGCGCTTCTGCGCGTCCCGGAGGATCTCGTAGGCTTCGGTGATCTCCTTGAACTTGGCTTCGGCCCCGGGCGAGGAGTTGCGGTCCGGGTGGTACTCCATGGCGAGCTTGCGGTAGGCCTTCTTGATCTCGACCTCGGAGGCAGTTCGCTCGACACCGAGCAGGGCGTAGAAATCACTCACTCCAGCAATCCCTCCACTAGGCGGCTGGTGTGCTCCACCAGCCCGATCATCTTGTCATACGGCATGCGGGTGGGCCCCATGACGCCGATGACGCCTTTGAG
>DASVGF010000016.1:0-3314 GCA_036379675.1 Gemmatimonadales bacterium
GATCGCGCAGTACTACGTATCTCGCGGGCTGGTGCCCGGCATCCTGCTGCGAGGGTACGGGGGCGACGAGGTGCTGGTGCATCAGCAGGCCGTCCCCGAGGCACGGGTCGTGGCCGACCCCGACCGCGCGGTCGGCGCGGAACGCGCAATGGCCCGGGGGGCGGAAGTGCTGGTGCTGGATGACGCCTACCAACGGCTCGACGTCCACCGGGATCTCAACATTGCGGTGGTCAGTGCCGAGACGACCCGGGCCGTCCGCTGGTCGTTGCCCGCGGGACCCTGGCGGGAAGGGCTGCAGGCTCTCGATCGGGCCGACGCGGTCATCGTCACCCGGAAGCGAGCCACCTCCGAGGCCGCCATGACGCTGGCCGCGGACCTGGAACGGCGCGTCGCCGGCCCCGTGGCCGTGGCCCATCTTGGGCTCCGCTATCTGGAGGGAATGGTCAGCGGGACCCGCCGCCCGGCCGCCGAGCTGGCCGGCAAACGGGTGGTGGCCGCATCCGGAATCGCCGACCCCGACGCGTTTGTGGCGCAAACCAAGGCCACCGGGGCCGCAGTACAAGTTGCCACCTGGAAGGACCACCACGACTACCGCGACGAGGATGTGGCCTGGCTGGCCCATGCGGCGCGCCGCGCGGATCACGTCGTGATCACCCAGAAGGATGCGGTCAAGTTGCGGAATCGCTGGCCCAGCTCCGTCCCGGAGCCACTGGTGGCCATGCTGGACCTGGAGTGGGAGGATGGCGGCGACGAGATTGTCGCCGCGCTCGATGCCGTCGTGATGCCGATCGAAGGGCTGTAAAACCAACTCTCGGAGCCTACCGGACCCCTTATGACCACCGTGAGCCGTCCGAATCAAGATCTCATTCGTCCCGACAAGGACAAGTTTCTCAGCGAGGAGAATCCGTTCGAGGCGATGATGTCGCGCTTCGACTACGCGGCCCAGCGGCTGAGTCTCGATCCGGGCCTCTACAAGGTGCTCCGGAGCCCCGAGAAGCAGATTATCGTCTCCGTCCCCATCCTCCGCGACAACGGCGAAACCGACGTCTACGTGGGATATCGAGTCCTCTACAACACCTCCCGCGGCCCGGCCAAAGGCGGCATCCGGTTCGACCTGGCGGTCACGCTCGATGAGGTGAAGGCGCTGGCGGCGTGGATGACCTGGAAGTGCGCGGTGGTGAACATCCCGTTCGGCGGCGCCAAGGGCGGCGTGGTCTGCGATCCATCCACCATGTCCAATCCCGAGCTCGAGCGAGTCACCCGCCGCTACACCTCGGCCATCATCGAGACTCTGGGACCCGATTCGGACGTCCCGGCGCCCGACATGAACACCAATGAACGGGTGATGGCGTGGATCATGGATACCTACTCCATGCACAAGCGCCACACCGTGACCGCGGTGGTAACGGGCAAGCCAGTAGAGATGGGCGGATCGTTGGGCCGGCGCGAGGCCACGGGGCGAGGCTGTATGCTGGTTACCCGGCAGGCACTCAACCGGCTCCGGATGCCGGTGCAGGGGAGCCGGGTGGCGGTGCAGGGGTTCGGCAATGTGGGCTCCGTCTCCGCCACGCTGATGGAGCAGCAGGGCATGAAGATCATTGCGGTCAGCGACAAGTCCGGCGGGATCTACAACGCCAAGGGGCTCAAGATCAGGGATGTGATCCAGCACGTCCGACAGCACCGCTTCCTCAGCGGCTACCCCGAGGCCGAACAGATCACCAACGAGCAGCTCCTCACCCTCGACTGCGACGTCCTGGTTCCTGCCGCCCTCGAGAACGTGATCACCAGCCAGAACGCCGGCAACATCAAGGCCCGCATCATCTGCGAGGGCGCCAATGGGCCCACCACGGCCGGGGCCGACAAGATCCTGGAGGAGAACGGAGTCTTTGTCATTCCCGACATCCTCGCCAACGCCGGCGGCGTGACCGTGAGCTATTTCGAGTGGGTGCAGGACCGCGGCGGCTACTTCTGGGACGAGGACACCGTGAACCAGCGGCTGGAGCGGATCATGGTCCAGTCGTTCGACGAAGTGGCCTCGATGGCCGGGCGCCACGGAATCAACATGCGCATCGGCGCCTATATGCAGGCGATCGAGCGGGTCGCGGCGGTGCACCGCCTCCGAGGGATGTACGCCTAGCGGTGGACATCACCATCGCCGCCGTTGGCAAGCTCCGCCCCTACTATCGCCAGGCGATCGACGACTACGCCCGGCGACTCAGGCGATACGCCACCTTTGCTGAGTACGAGGTGCGGGAGGCCAGCCGCGCACCGAATCTCACCACCCAACTGGCCGAAGAGGCCCAGCGCCTGAATGCCAGACTCCCCGACGGATCAAGCCTGGTGGCGCTGACCCGCGACGGCGCCGGTTGGAGCAGCAGCGACCTTGCCCGCCAGCTGGACCGGTGGCTGCTGGTGTCTCGACCGCTGGCGCTGGTGGTTGGGGGTTCCCGCGGGCTCGATCCTTCCGTCCTGAGCCGGGCCTCGGCGCGCTGGAGTCTGGGACCTCTCACGCTGCCGCACGAGCTCGCCAGGGTCGTGGTTGTCGAGCAGCTCTACCGCGCGTTCACGATTCTGCGGGGCGAGCCGTACCATAAGGGGCTTAGTCAATAGCCTCCTATGGAATGGTTCGAGGAGTGGTTCGGCGAGGAGTATCTGCGGGTCTACCCGCACCGCGACGATTATGAGGCGGAGCGAGCGGTGTCTCTCATTACCCGCACCGTTCCATTCGAGCCTGGCTGGCGGGTTCTCGATGTGGCCTGCGGGGCAGGGCGCCATGCCCGGGCGTTCGAGGCGGCCGGCGCCCGCTGCTGCGGCGTTGACCTGTCGGCCACTCTGCTGCGGGTTGCGCGCCAGGTCACTGCGGCCCCTCTCGTCCGAGCCGACATGCGCCAGCTTCCGATTCGGCCCCGGGCCATGGACCTCACGGTTAATCTCTTCACCAGCTTCGGGTATTTTGAACAGGACGCCGAGCACACTGCGGCGTTACGGGAGATGATCTCGACGGTCCGGCCCGGAGGATGGTTCGTGATCGATTTTCTGAACCCCGAAGCGGTCAGGCGCCAGCTGGTGCCGGAGGAAACCGTGGCGCTCCCGGGCTTGACCGTCCAGATCTCACGGTCGGTATCGCCGGACGGCCGGTACGTGTGCAAGACCATTTGCACGCCGTCGGGGAAGCGATTTCGCGAGCGGGTGCGCCTGTTCGAGCCGGCGCACATGGCCGGCATGCTGGAAGACGGTGGAGTTATCGTTCGTCACCAGTTTGGCGACTACGAGGCGGCCCCCCTCACGGTCCACGCGCCGCGCACCATCCTCAT
>DASVGF010000017.1:0-8282 GCA_036379675.1 Gemmatimonadales bacterium
AGCCCGAGTGGTGGGAGATTGGCGGACACGCACGGGCCCGGTATCTGTACGCCATCGCCCGTCAGGTTCAGAAGCACAGCCGGGCGTTTGCCGTGCTCGAGTCGCTCGACAACGGCAAGCCGATCCGCGAATCGCGCGACATCGACGTGCCGCTGCTGGCTCGCCACTTCTATTACCACGCCGGCTGGGCACAGCTCATGGACCAGGAGCTGCCGGACCGGGTCCCGGTCGGCGTGATTGGGCAGATCATCCCGTGGAACTTCCCGCTGCTGATGCTCGCCTGGAAGATTGCCCCCGCCCTGGCCCTGGGAAACACCGTCGTCCTCAAGCCCGCCGAATTCACGTCACTGACGGCTCTCCGGTTCGCCGAGCTGTGTGCCGAGCTCGGACTTCCCCCCGGCGTGGTAAACATCGTGACGGGGGACGGCCGCGCGGGCGCGGCTCTGGTCGAGCATCCCGGCGTGGACAAGATCGCCTTCACCGGCTCGACCGAGGTAGGGCGGATCATCCGGGCGGCGACCGCCGGGAGCGGTAAGCGGCTCTCGCTCGAGCTCGGCGGAAAGTCGCCCTTCATCGTCTTTCCCGATGCCGACCTCGACAGCGTGGTCGAAGGGGTGGTGGACGCGATCTGGTTCAATCAGGGGCAGGTGTGCTGCGCCGGCTCGCGGATCCTGGTCCAGGAGGGGGTTGCCGAGCGGCTTACCACCAAGCTCAAGGCCCGGATGGAGACGCTTCGGGTGGGTGACCCGCTCGATAAGGCGGTGGACATGGGAGCCATCATCGCGCCGGTGCAGCTCGAGAAAATCCAGGGCCTGGTGCGCCAGGGGGAAGAGGAAGGTGCTGCGCTGTGGCAGCCCTCGTGGAGCTGCCCGCGCGACGGCTGGTTCTTCCCGCCCACGCTTTTCACCGAGGTCTCCCCCGCGGCCACCATTGCCCAGGTCGAGATCTTCGGCCCGGTGGTGGTGCTCATGACGTTCCGCACCCCGGCCGAAGCCGTCGAGCTGGCCAACAACACCCGGTACGGACTCGCCGCCAGCCTCTGGAGTGAGAACATCAACCTGGCTCTGGACGTGGCCCCCCAGCTCAAGGCCGGAACCGTCTGGATCAACTGTACCAACGTGTTCGACGCGGCCAGCGGGTTCGGCGGCTATCGGGAGAGCGGGTTTGGGCGGGAGGGCGGGCGGGAGGGGCTACGGGAGTACGTCCGGTGGAGTTGGGAGACGGGTGGCGACAGCGGAAAGGGCGGAAGGAACAGCGGCGAAAAAGGCGGAACCAAGAGCGGCCGAATCGTTGGAAGTAAGCGCGGGCGCGGGCGCTCTGCCGCCGCTTCATCTACTGACACCTCACCTATGGCCCTCCCCCCTATCGACCGCACTCCGAAGCTTTACATCGGTGGCAAGCAGTCCCGCCCCGACTCGGGGTACAGCGTTCCCGTCACCGACGCGTCGGGCCAGGTGGTCGGCGAAGTAGGGCAGGGAAACCGGAAGGACATTCGGAACGCGGTCGAGGCCGCCCATCAGGCTGCAGGCTGGGCCAGGGCCACCGCCCACACCCGGGCCCAGGTGGTCTATTACCTGGCGGAGAACCTGTCCGCCCGGGCGGAAGAGTTCAGCCGCCGGTTGACGGCCTTCTCCGGCAACGCGGCCGCCGCGGAGCAGGAGTTTGCGCTCAGCATCGAGCGGATCTACACCTATGCCGCCTGGGCCGACAAATACGACGGCCTGGTGCACCATACCCCCTACCGCAACGTTACCCTTGCCATGCCGGAGCCGCTCGGCGTCATGGCCATCGTCTGTCCCGACGCGTGGCCCCTGCTCGGCTTCGTCTCGACCGTCCTGCCCCCCCTCGCGATGGGGAACACCGTGGTCGTGGTTCCGTCGGGACGGGCGCCGCTGGTAGTCACCGATCTTTACCAGGTGCTCGATACCTCCGATGTACCGGCCGGGGTGGTGAACATCGTCACCGGCAACGGCGACGAGCTGGCGGCCGTGCTCGCGGCCCACGACGATGTGGATGGCATGTGGTACTTCGGCAGCCGCGAGGTCTCGGCCGAGGTGGAGCGACTCTCTACCGGCAACATGAAGCGCACCTGGGTCGACCTGGGCCGGAGCCGGGATTGGTCCGATGCCCGACGAGGCGCCGGTGAGGAGTTCCTGGAGCAGGCCACCCAGGTGAAAAACATCTGGATTCCCTACGGGGAATAGGTCGCCGCACCCGGTACCAACCCCTGCCTCGCAGCGTCCTACCGTCTTACCGCCTTGCCGCCAGAGCGCCGTGCCGGCTGGTTGACAGCAGTGGGACCGGCCGGTAAGTGAGGAGAACGCGCCAGGACCCGGGCGCGGCTGCCCCACCCCGGAGGTCCGATGAGGATCGCACTGCTTGTTTCACTCGTTATGGGCGGACTCGTAGCCTGCGGCAGAGTAACGGACACGAAGCCACGGCCCCCCTGGCCAACTCAGACCTCACAACTCGGTGGGGATTCTTTGGCGAAGCCGGCCTCCCTGGTCAGACGTCTCGCCGAGGCGGCGGACGGATATCGGGACGGCCGGGACCACTGGGTCGTGGCCAGCCGTAAAGCCTACAAGGGAAACCACAGGGTGATTGGCGTCTTTGACACCTTCCAAGAAGCCGACTTTGCTGCACGAAGGCAGGGCTCCGACTACGACGCCTTTGGTCCCTACCGCACGCCGGTGGAAGAATTCCTGGTCAAGCCAGGCAGGCGAGTGAGGGAGGTAATTGTCGTCTACGTGGATGGGGAGAAGAAGAATTACGGTGCCGATTCCGTAGATGCCTTGTTCTGGGGGTTATCGGCGTTCGACAAGTTCATCGTCCCATATCTCGCATCCGTGGCCAGCGCGGAGTACGCCGCGGAGCAGCGGGAACTGTACCGTCGGGATTCGTCCGATCTGGCAGGCTCTGAGCAGGTCGCGCATAAGAAAGGGTCTTTTTAGCCGGTGGGTTCGGCAACGAGCTCCTGGAACCGATGGTCGTTCCACAGAGGACGGAAGAGCGGGTACACCCGCAAGTAAGCCTTGAACCAGGGGTCGTGCTTCAGATTCCGGGCGAGTAACCGGAGCGCCGCCTCCTGATCTCCCAGGAGCATACGGGCCTCCGCCTCGTAGAAATCCAGCTCCGAGTCGTCCGGCGCTGCGGCTCTGGCCCGGAGGATCACGGCCTCGGCGCTATCGCGCATTCCCGCTCGTCCCAACACCCCAGCGACCACCACATGCCAACGGGGTGCATATAAGGGTGGCCCGAGTCGCGCTAGCGTAGCCGCCAGTTCCCACGCTTTGTCGACATCGGGTGGGAAGCTGTGCGCCAAGGCAAGGATCCGGAGCTGACAGAGGGTGAAGCGCCAGTCTCCCGAAAAGCGGTGGCGCCCCGTGTCGCACCAGCGAACGGCGTCCTGTTCCCTGCCCAGATCCAGCGATGTGTGATACAGCCGAAAGAGAATTTGTGGACTATCGGCAAGAAATGCGTCTGCCTCGTAGGCCTGTGCAGCGATCAGGTTGGCCTCTGCGAGCTGTCCCGTAGCTTGAAGCAGGGCGCTCAGAGTGCCCCACGCCCTGGCCTGCGCCGGGTTACTCTGGACCGCTCCGGCTCGCAAGTCGGCCACCGCATCCTTGCCTGGCATGAAGGCGGAGTCGGCCCCGAGCCAGTACCGGTAGCGCAGCGTGCCACGCAGCTCGAGCGCGGGGGCGTACCCGGGTCGGACTCGCAGGGCGCGCTCGGCATGATCGAGTCCCTGTCGGTACCAGAGTTCCATTGAATCGGCCGGCTCCGTCTCCGACAATTCCAACCGATCGGTTGCTACCCATCCCCGGAGTACGACAGGGTCCACCCACTTGGGGTCTAACGAAGCGGCTCGCGCAAACTGGGAGTCCGCCACGTCGAGGGCATGCATCGCGCCCACCGATTCGCCCCGGCTCGCCAGGGTTCGCGCCGCCTGGCGGGAAGCCTCACCTAACTGAGTCTGCTCCCAAGCCCCGACACTGCTCGTACCCTTCCGGCGCTGGCGAAGGAGGATCTCGTGGCCGAGCCGCTCCCGGAGGAAGCTGGAAACCTCCTGCGCCAGCTGGTCCTGTAGAATGAAGAGATCGCTCACCGGGTATTCCAATGTGCGGCTCTGAAGCTGGAGGCCACTGCGGGCGTCGATGAGCCGTGCCACCACGCGGAGAACGTCGCCCGAGCGCGCCACGCTTCCAGCCACCAGCGTGCCGACGCCGAGCGCTTGCGACACACTGTCCGGGGGCACATGGCGCCCGGTGTAGGGACGCACCCCGTTGGGCGAGACCACATGGAGAGCGCTGACCTGACCCAGCGCGTCGATCAGGTCCTCGGTCAGGCCATCGGCTACCGGCCGGAGCGTTCCCCGCTCGCTCAGGTCATCGAAATAGAGCACGGCTACGTGGGTTGGATCGGCCGCTGTCCCGGTGTTACTCCCGACCACCGGTGACGGCGTCCATTGAGCCAGCCAGCTGACGCCGCCGATGCCAAGCACGAGAGCCGCCGCATAAAGCGCCCGGCGGGACCAGGGGGCCCGGACCGTGGCCGGACTCGTCACCGCCGCATCGAGCTCGTCGACGAACTCCGCCACGGTGGAAAACCGGTCGGCGGGGGCCTTGGCCAGCGCCTTCATGACCGCGGCTTCGACCCGGACCGGGACCGAAGGCCGGAGGACCCGGATCGAGCGCGGCACCTCGCACTGCTGGCGGGCGAGAATGGCCTGGGCCGTCGGGCCGGTGTGGGGGGGCTCCCCCACCAGCATCTCGTAGAGCACGCACGCGAGGCTGTAGAGATCGCTCCTGCCGTCCAGCGTGCCGCTGCCGCCGGCCTGCTCCGGGCTCATGTATGCCGGCGTCCCGATCGCCAGCCCGGGCTCGGACAGGGTATCATCGGCGGAAACCTGGATGGCCCGCGCGATTCCGAAGTCCGCGAGGTAGGCCTGGTCGTCCTCGAGCAGGATGTTCTCGGGCTTGATGTCCCGGTGGAGCACGTTGTGGCGGTGGGCAAAAGAGAGAGCGTCCGCCATCTGCCTGGCGACGCCGAGCGTCGTCTCCACCGTAAGCTGCCGCTCGCGTGTCAGCCGCTGGCGCAGGGTCTCGCCCGCGATGTACGGCATGACATAGAACAGGGAATCGCCGGCGCTCCCGGAATCGTAGAGCGGGAGGATGTGAGGATGAGTCAGCCGGCCGGCAATGGCGATCTCGCGGAGGAAGCGTCCGGTTCCCAGAGCGGCGGCAATGTCGGTCCGCAGGATCTTCAGGGCGACCGGACGGTCATGCCTGGCATCGTGTGCGAGGTACACGGTGGCCCAGCCACCGCGGCCGAGCTCGCGCTCGATCGTGTAATGGCCCTCGAGGGCCGTCTGCAACGGGAGGGGTGTGTCCACCAGCGGCGCCTGGCTTACCAGGGATCTCTTAGGATAAGCCTGGCTGCAGGACTGGGCCAGAGTGGGTTATGCCACTCCGGCCATCTCGAGCAGGAGCCCATCTCTCAACCCAAAGCCGCTGACCGTAACGCCACCGGCATCCACGGTTTCCAGCAGCTGCAGCGCCACCGCCAGACCGGCGACGATAATGTCGGCCCGCTCGGGCCTGAGACCCGGCACCTGCCGGCGTTGTAGCCGATCCATGGCCGCAAGCCAAGGCAGCAACTGTCTTACCTCAGAGGTTTCAACCACCACCCCGTGGACCGGGCCGGTGGCAGCGCGGCGCCTGGCCGAGGCGATTCCGGCCAAAGTCGTAAAGGTTCCCCCCGATCCAACGACAGCAGAGCCGCGCCATTCGTCAGGGAGGGCCCGTGTGAGCTCCTGCCGGATCCGATCTTGAAGCTCGTCCAGAGGAAAATGCCGCTCGGTCAGCCGAACAGCGCCGAGCGGGAGCGACCGGCTGAGTCTGACCCGGCCGCCGGCAGCACCCACCACCTCCACGCTGCCACCGCCGATGTCGGCCACCAGGGTACGCCTTCGGTCCGGAAAGTGGTGGGCAGCGGACTTATAGGAGAGAGCGGCTTCGATTTCGGGAGCGAGGATACGGAGCGGGATCCCGAGGTTCCGGGCACGAGCCACGAAGTCGGTGCCATTTGCCGCCTCCCGCACCGCCGCGGTGGCGACCGCCTCGAGCCGCTCCACCCCATGGCGGCGGCACGTGTCGCGCATCCGGGTCAGGCTCGCCAGCGCACGCAGCGTGGCCTCTTCGCTGAGCCGCCCGGTGGCCGAGAGGCCGGCCCCGAGCCGAGGCTGATCCTCGGCTTCCTCGATGACTACCAGTCCAACTTCAGGATCGTACTCGGCCACCGTGAGGAGGACGGTGTTGGAACCGACGTCGATGGCAGCGATGCGCTGCCGTGCCGGGCTCATTTCCGGGTAGGAACCGTGCTTTCCCGGGACTCGCCCCGGTCTTCGGCGTGGTGCTTGATCGACCGGCCCTCCACCAGGAAAACCACATCCTCGGCGATGTTGGTGGCCAGGTCGGCCACCCGCTCCAGATTACGGCTGACCAGGAACAGCTCCATTCCCGATCCGATGGTGTGCGGATCTTCCATCATATGGGTGAGCAGGATGCGGAACACCGACCGGTGCAGCCCATCCACCTTGTCGTCCCGCCGGCAGATCTCCCGGCCCGACGCCGCGTCGCCCCGAATGAACGCCTCCAGCGCGTCCGAGAGCATCTCCCGCGCCAGGCGGGCCATGTCGACGATCTCCGGCTCGGGGGCGATCGGCCGCGCCTGGTTGAGTCGCTCGGCCGATTGCGCGATGTTGACCGCGTGATCGCCTACCCGCTCGAGGTCATTGGCGATCTTGAGGGCGGAGGTCAGCATCCGGAGGTCCCGGGCCATGGGCTGCTGCAGGGCCAGGAGGTTGATACACTGCTCCTCGATTTCCACCTCCATCGAGTCGATGACCCGGTCGCCCGCGATGACCTGCTGGGCCTTGTCGCTGTCGCGCTCGAGCAGTGCTTCGACCGCCAGGCTCAGAGCCGCCTCCGCCTCCCCCGACATGGTCAGCAGGCGGACCTTGACCTCGCTCAGCTCGTCGTGGAAGTGGCGATGGACGTCGAGGCTCATCCGAATCTCCCGGTGATGTACGCTTCGGTCCGTTCGTGGGCCGGTGTGGTAAAGAGCCGCTCGGTCTCGTCGAACTCGATCAGCTTCCCGACGTCGAAGAACCCGGTAAAATCTGAGACCCTTGCAGCCTGCTGCATGTTGTGGGTCACGATCACGATGGTATAGTGCCGCTTCAGCTCGACGATCAGCTCTTCAACCTTCTGGGTGGCAATCGGATCGAGCGCCGAGCAGGGCTCGTCCATCAGCAGCACTTCGGGCTCGTTGCCGAGCGCGCGGGCAATGCAGAGCCGCTGCTGCTGCCCGCCGGACAGGCTGGTTCCCATCTCTTCGAGGCGGTCCTTCACTTCATCCCACAGGGCGGCCTGCCGGAGACAGCGCTCGACCAGATCGGGCAGGTCCCGCTTGTCCACCAGGGCATTGAGGGCGGGACCGTAGGACACGTTGTCGAAGATGGTCTTGGGAAAGGGATTGGGCCGCTGAAAGACCATGCCGACCCGCTGCCTCAGCGATACCAGATCAACCCCGGATCCGAAGACCGAGGCGCCCTCCACCAGGATATCCCCCTGATGCCGCACGCCGGGAATGAGATCGTTGAGCCGGTTGATCGAGCGCAGGAAGGTGGACTTCCCGCAGCCCGAGGGTCCGATGATGGCGGTAACCGCTCGGCGCTCGATCGAGAAGCTGAGATTCCGCAGGGCCGGGCGCGGCCCGTAGAAGAAGCTGAAGTCCCGCACGTCCACGGCCGGGTTCCCGCTGAGCTCACGCCGGGGGCCGGGCTGGCGTGGGGCCAGGCTAACCTTGGGTGATGGCATCGGCGCCTTGGAGGTTAGAACCGTACTCAACCGAACCTTCCAGTGATATAGGCCTCGGTCTGCTCTTCTCGGGGCGCGGTAAAGATCTGCCGGGTGCGCCCGGTCTCCACCATGGAGCCGAGATAAAAGAACGTCGTGGTATCGGAAACGCGTGCGGCCTGCTGCATGTTGTGGGTGACGATCACGATGGTGAAGTGGCGCTTGAGCTCGAACAGCAGCTCCTCGATGCGCGCGGTTCCCTGTGGGTCGAGCGAGGCGGTCGGCTCGTCCAGCAGGATCACCTCCGGCGAGGGCGCAATCGTACGTGCGATGCAGAGCCGCTGCTGCTGGCCCCCCGAGAGCGCCATGGCGCTGGCCTTGAGCCGGTCCTTCACCTCATCCCAGAGGGCTGCCTGCGTCAGG
>DASVGF010000018.1:0-13370 GCA_036379675.1 Gemmatimonadales bacterium
CCATACGAGCCATGCCGCGATGCCCATCAGCACGTACAGCGCGGACCACACCGGACCGAACAGCCACCCTGGTGGGGCCCAGTCTGGCTTCACCAGGGCGCCGTAAAAATCCGCCGCGTCACGCGACGCGATCCCACCGAGGGCCCCCGCCGTTGCAGAAAGCGCTACCCACCCGACGAGCGCCAGCCAACTCGCCGGCCCGTGCCGCACGGCCGTGCTCTGCGCTTCCCCTGCACCGTGATGGGCCAAGGTTCACCGCGTCCTCAGGGTTCGTGGGGGGGACCGGATCCTCGAAGGCGACCTCGAAACAAGGCCGCCAGCCCGAGGGTGTCGCTAGGTCTAATTCAGCTCGGCCCCATAGGAATAGGGGACTTCCGTGCCGACCCGGTCCGCGATGGTAGGCATCAGGGTTGCCTTGTTCCACTTCGTCCCAAAGCCGGTCACGTCCAGCGTTCCGTCCCCATCACTGTTCACGGGCATCGCGAGCACCGAGGTCCCGCTGCGGCCGGTGAGCGCCACCATGGCCCGCCACGCCACCCCGCCCGTGCCCGAGAAGCTCAGGCGCAGGGTTCCCCTGGCGGAACCGGCCTCGAACTCGACGAGGTTCGCCCCCAGCCCCCAGGGAGCGAGGTTCGGCGCCTTGTTGGTACTGGTCGGGACACTCACCGCAACGGGATAGGTGGAATGGGTCGCCCGGATGCGGTTGAAAGGCAGCGGAATGATCGAGGGCGCATCGGTGGTGAAGTCCGAGATACCGAGCAGATACTCGGCCGGCGCGAACAACTTGATGTTCTCCCAGGAGCCGCCGAAGCCGGCGGACCGGACGGCGTCCGGGGTCGTCCGGGTGCGCGACGCGAGCCAGACCTGGCGGGGCGCATCCAGACCATACGTCTCGCTCAGGTAGTTCATAAAGTACGCGGAGCCGTAGACGTAGCGGTTGAAGAGCGGCAAGTCGGGACGGGAGAGGAAGCGATTGATGTACCAGTGCCAGTCGTTGATCTCATCATACACCGCGTCCTCGGCCCAGGTCGCGTGGGACTCGAACAACCAGCCGGACTGGTACACGTTGATGTTGAACTGACTGGCATGCATGAACTCGTGCGCCTGGGTCACTTTCAGCGCCCCACTCCGCACCTCCGCGCCAGGAGCGTCCACATCGTTGGGCGGGAATCCGTAGAAATCGTTTTCGACCTCGATGTAGGCCGAGGCGGTGCCAAGCGCCACCGGCGTGGTCGCCTCCAGCTCGACATTCTCCGCGTAACACACGCCGTAATAGGCGAAGTCACGGTAGTACACATGGAATTTCTGTTCCGGCGTACCCCGGGGAGCCGGGTAGCCCAAGTGCGTGATCTCGCGGTCCCACACCTCCTCCCAGCTCTGCGCGGCCAGGTCGATGAAATCCGGGATGCCGTTCCCGTCGGCATCTCGCGCCGGGACCGCATTGTTCCCCTGCCGGGTGTAGTGCAGCACGAAGTGCTCGGTGGCCACGGTGTCGCTCAGGTTTCCGTAGCCGTTGCGCCGGATATCCAGGATCTCCTGCCTGGTGGACGCGCTGAGCTTATCCCAGTCGCGAGCGAGGAGAAGCATCGAGTACGTGGCGTCCTTTCCTTTGGCGCTGGAACGGTATTTCGACGGCAGCCGGTCAGGAGCCGAAACGGCGTACTGGCGGTACCGGTTGGCGTTGTCGCGATCGAGCAGGCCATCGGCGAAGTCGTCTTCGATGAGGTCGAGCGAGGTAGGGCCGTTGCCGCCGCCTTGCCCGCCGGCCGCGAGTCCCGGCCCCGACCCGGACGGTCCTGCGGGTGAGTCGGTCTGGTCCACACAGGACGCGAAAACCAAAGGCAGTAGCACGACGACGGTGCAGCTGAAGACCTTCCGCATAGTGATTCTCCGGCGGGCAACAGAGGTGTGGCGGGGAGGAAGCTCCCCCCTAATGTGGCGGGGGCGGGAATCTTCGGGAAGAGGGTCACCGGGTGCCTCCCCCTTGATCGATTCAGCAGCACTCAGTAACTTGCTGATCAGCAAGCAAGCTGCAACTCTTTGCGTGAGCTGCTACTTAATGGCTAACCCGGAACGAGTCCGAAACCCCGACCGCAGCCGAGCCGCCATCCTCGATGCGGCGGAGCATCTGTTCGCCGAGCAGGGGTATGAGGCCACCAGCCTGACCCAGGTCGGCGCCGCAGCCGGCGTCTCGCGCGGGACCCCCGGCTACTTCTTTCGGTCCAAAGCCGAGCTCTACCAGGCCGTCCTCGACCGCAGCTTTGCGGAGGTTCGCGAGGCGGTCCGCGCTGGCCGCGCCCGGGCGCTTGCCAGCCAGGAAAGCCCCGAGACCATCCTGGCCGGTGCGGTGTCCGATTACTTCGACTTCCTGGCCGCCCGGCCCAACTTCGTCCGGCTGATCGAGCGCGAGGCCCTGAGCGGGGGCCGGTTGCCCCACGGCGTGAGCCATCTTTCCGCCGGCCAGGAGGCGCTGGCCGCTATCAGTGCCGAGCTGGGACTCGATGACTCGCCCTCCGGTGAGGCGGCACAGCTCCTGCTCAGCATCATCTCGCTGTGCTGGTTCCCCATGATTCACGCGCGCACCGTGGCTCCCGCAGTGGGCGTGCGCCTGGAAGACGCGGACGAACTGGACCGCCGGAAGCGCCATGTGGTCGGACTGGTGTTGCATGGACTCCGCGGCAGTGCCTCGCTCACCACAACCTCAACCGAGCAGATGAGCCATGACTGATCTTCTCACCCATCCAGCACGCACCTCTCCTACTCCGCTTGCCACCGAGCAGGAGGCCCGGGAAGTCGCCGAAGCCGCGCGGGAGAAGGAGTGGCAAGCGCCGAGCTTCGTGCGCGAGCTGTTCGAGGGATCGTTCCGGCTCGATCTGGTGCACCCCTTCCCGGCCCCGGACCCGGCCGATCTGGAGCGGGCCCGCCCGTTCATGGAAAAGCTGGAGCGCTTCATGCGCGAACGGGTGGACAGCGACAAGATCGACCGCGAGGGGAAGATCCCGACCGACATTGTGAAGGGGCTGGGCGAGATCGGCGCGTTCGGGATCAAGATCCCGACCGAGTACGGCGGGCTGGGGCTGAGCCAGTACAGCTACACCCACGCCATCGGGCTGGTCACCAGCCAGGACGGCAACCTGACCGCCCTCCTCTCGGCGGCCCAGTCGATCGGCGTGCCGACGCCGCTCAAGATGTTCGGCACCCCGGCGCAGAAGAAGAAGTATCTGCCTCGGCTGGCCAGGGGAGCCGTCTCCGCCTTTGCGCTCACCGAGAATCACGTGGGATCCGATCCGGCGGGGCTCAGCACCACCGCGACGCTCTCGCCCGATGGCACCCACTACATCCTCAACGGCGAGAAGCTCTGGTGCACCAACGGCACCATCGCCGAGCTGATGGTGGTGATGGCCAAGACCGGGCCCAAGAAGATCACGGCGTTCATCGTCGAGGCCGACTGGCCGGGTGTCGAGGTGGTGCAGCGGCTCCACTTCCTCGGCCTCAAGGCGCTGGAGAACGGGATCATCCGCTTCACCAACGTGAAGGTGCCGGTGGAGAACGTGCTCTGGGGCGAGGGCAAGGGGCTCAAGCTGGCGCTGATTACGCTCAACACCGGCCGGCTCACGCTGCCTGCGTCGGCGGTGGCCGGCGCCAAGCGCTGCCTGGAGATCGTGCGGCGGTGGGCCGCCGAGCGGGTGCAGTGGGGCCAGCCGATCGGCAAGCACGACGCCATCGCCCAGAAGATCGGCCGCATGGCCGCCGACATCTTCGCGATGGAGGCCGTCTCTGATCTGGCCTCGCTGATGGCTGACCGGGGCAACGCCGACATCCGTCTCGAGGCAGCGATGGCCAAGATGTGGAACACCGAGATCGGCTGGCGGATCGTGGACGACACCCTCCAGATCAAGGGCGGCCGCGGATTCGAGACGGCGGATAGCCTCCGGAGCCGGGGGGAGCGCCCCGACCCGATCGAGCGGATGATGCGCGACTTCCGCATCAACCTGATCTTCGAGGGCTCCAGCGAGATCATGCGGCTCTTCATCGCCCGGGAGGCGGTGGATACCCACCTCAAGCTGGCCGGCGACCTGATTGACCCGAAGGCGCCGCTCGGCAAGAAGATCAGCGCCCTGTTCCGCTCCGGCGCCTATTACGCCCTCTGGTATCCCAAGCTGTGGCTGGGTTGGGGGCGGTTCCCGCGCTACAGCGAGTTCGGCCCCCTGGCCACCCACATCCGGTTCGTGGACCGCTCCTGCCGCCGGCTGGCGCGGACCCTCTTCCATTGCATGGTGCGCTTCGGCCCCAAGCTGGAGAAGCGTCAGGCCGTGCTCGGCCGGCTGGTCGAGATCGGCGCCGAACTGCTCGCCATCACGGCGGTCTGTTCCCGGGCGTACGCCATGTACCGGAAGGATCCCTCGAACCGGGGGCCGGTGGAGCTGGCCGGCGTGTTCAGCAAGCATGCCCGGCGTCGGGTGGAGGATCGGTTCGCCGCCGTGTTCGATAACGACGACGTAGTGACCTACGCCGCGGCCCAGCAGGTGCTCCGGAACGAGCATACCTGGCTGGAGACGAACATGGTGAGGGAGAAGTAGCCTAAGCGGGGACGCAACAGCGTAAGCGGTAAGCGGGAGGCGTCATCTGCGCTCAGCGAGGGCGGGTGACGCCTCCCGATTATCTTTACCCCACCAACCCACCAGGACCTGACATGGCGATCGCAGAAGGCAGGACCATCCCCTTCGTGGGCCCCGAGGCAATCGACGTCGCCGTGCTGGAGACCTTCGAGTATACCGGGCCCGACCAGGAGATCGTCACCGAGACCCGGGAGTTCAGCGCGGTCTGCCCCTATAGCGGGCTCCCCGACTTCGCTACGCTCACGATCCGCTACACGCCCTCGGACAAGTGCGTCGAGCTCAAGAGCCTGAAATACTACGTGACCAGCTATCGGAACGTGGGCATTTTCCAGGAGCACGCCACCGGCCGGATCGCTGAGGACCTGTTCAGGCTCCTGCAGCCACAACAGCTCGAGGTGAGCACGCTGTACAATGTGCGGGGCGGGTTCGAGACGAGGTGTACCGTAGTGCTGCCGAAGGGCGGCAGGCTACCGTAGCTTGGCCCGTACGGCCTCCAGCTCCTTGAGTGCTTGGGCCCGAAATGCATCCAGCGGTTCACCGGCCAGATACCGCTCAAGAGCTGCGACGGCGCCCGCGGGATCGGTAGAGAGCTTCCTTGCAGCCTCTGCAATCACCTCGAAGTACTCCTCTTCGGCCTGCCTGAAGGCGGCCAGCTCCGGGCTCATCGGTGGCTGCTCTCCCTGCTGCCAGCGGAAGAAGCGCTGATCGATGGCCGTCGCCAGCTTGTCGTAGTTCTCCCACGAATCCTCGACATGATAGAGCGTCGGGAGGCCCTCGCCGAGGACGCCCTCGTAGTCGGCGAGGTAGCAGCCGGTGTCGTCGTAGTAGACCCGGGTAAAATCCTTTCCCACCTTGGTGAGCAGGGAATAGAAGAGCTTCTCGTCCAGCTCCGAGAACAGCAGCTGCCGCCCGGTGACCTTCCGCTCCCGAAGCAGTGGCAACGAGTCCCGCGCGTATTTCTGGAGCATGGCGCTTCCCAGACCGTGGTGGACGATCCAGGCGAGGTACATGCCGATGTGAGTCCCACCATTCTCGGGGGGAAGATCTCCCGGATAATTACCAGCGCTGTAGTGCCAGTCGGCGCGGTCGATGTTGGTACCCATGAGGTGAATCTTACAGCGAATCGGGACGCTCGGTCGACGCGATGGCGGCAAGTCTCCACTCACCGCCCTGCTTCTCGTATACCGAAAGCCAGGCAAAGCGGGTTCGCTCGGCCTCGGCGGCTCCGTCAGCCCCCTCGGTGGTCAGGTGGACTCGTTTCTCTACAATGACGTAGGCCATCTCCCCGTCGGGTGAGATGCGGATTCGAGGGGGCACAATGTCGTCCCAGGCCTGGAACGTGGAGGCGTCGAGGTACTCCTGAAATCCAGCCCGGCCCCGTTCGGCGTTTCCGACCGACACCCTCCCGCGTGAGACGCTGATGAGACTGTCAGCCCACTCCGACACCAGCCAGTCGGCACGGCGCTGGAGGTGCGCGGCTCGCTGGCGCTCGTGGAGACGAAGCAGCTCGGCCCGGTCGGCGGTGCGCTCCCGGGTTTTGGAGCAAGGGCAAGGTGAAGACGGCTGTGCCGAGGGGGAGGCACACGCGAGAAGGGCAAGGAGAAAATACGAAGGGAGACGCATGGGCGATTCGACCGGTGGAGAAGGAGTCAGGGACGGTACGACTCCTGGAACTACGCGGGCTGCCGCTGGTCCGTTACAACCGGCACCCGCGGGTACCCAGCGTCCGCCGACTGGGCTCAACTGAGAGGAGTTACGATCCCCGCCTGAGACGAAGCATGGGGGCGAGAATCCCGGCCAGCTTGTCGTGGGCTTTCCGCTCCGCCAGCTGGCGATTCCGACCGGACTCCGTGGCGGACTGTTGTGACGGGAGGTGGGTCACCGTGACGATCACCCCGCCGGCGCCATCGGTTGTGACGTCGACCTTGAGCTCGTGATCAGAGAGGCGATGTGGCCTCCTCCGATCCTTCTCGATTCTGGGCTCACGCGCGCCATTCGGCCGGCGGAGCACCAGCGCCAGCATCGGCAGGTAGACCGCGCACAGTGTCAGCGGCCAGCCGGTTGCGGTCCACTCGGCCATGCCGTGGCTGAGGCCCAGGCCGCCTGCGGCTGCGACGGCTATCCAGGTCCCCGCCACATAGATTCCCATCTCCAGGCGATTGGCAGGAATGAGCGCGAGTGCCACCAGCTCGTACGGCAGGGTGCTCTGGGGTATGCAGGCAATCGCGAGAATGAGCCGTCCTTCCGCCGTCCGCCACCGGAGCACTGCCAGCAACAGGACAAGACCGAAGGGACGCAAAATCGGCGGCGTGAGCGGCGTGTGATCTGCCGGCAGGGCCCTCCACCATTCCCAGGGCCAGTCGGGCCGAACCGCCAGGCTCAAGGCGAGAACCAGGCTCGCGGCCAGGAACGCCCTGAGCGAGGGCCAGGCGATCCAGAGCGATGCCGCCGTGTTCGGCCTGATGGCCAGGAGGAACCCGAGCGCCGGGACGAGAGCCGCCGCGACCATGAGCGGCGTGGTCTGGCCGTTTGCCATGGCGAAGAGGTAGGCCCCGGACGCCACGGCGAGAAGCGCGGACCCGCCGCGGTATCTCCAGAGCCCGTAAACAAATGCCCCGCCCACCAGCACATCGAACACCGGCCGCGCCAGCGCCAGGGGAATCTGGGTGAAGGGGACGGCCAGGAGCACGGCGGGCAGTGGATACGGGAACCAGTGGCTCCCAGGCGCGTAGGGGTTCTCGCCCCGAAGCAGGCGAGCCGCCGCGTCATACAGGAAATCGAAGTGGCTGGATCGTTCCGGCATCCAGGCATACAGCAGGATCCGGCACCCGAAAACCAACGCGAGGGTAGCGACCAGTGGGACCCACGCGGGCCGCGCCGCGGCGGGTCGCACGGAAGCCGATGGGGTGGTCGCAATCGCAGTGTCGGTCATCCCAAGTAGCCTCGTCCTAGAACTGACTGGAAGCCTCAACCTGAGGTCAGATCCTCAACCTGAGGTCAGATGATGTAGCGAGAGCGGTGCCGGAGATAAGTCCAAGCACTGGGCCACCGCAGCCAGGGCTTACGCCGATTTCATCTTGCACATTGCTCGGTCTTCGGCGCATCTGCCATCACTTTGATCGCTGCAGATTCTGTCGCCCATCGCCATGTGATTGCAAAACAATGGATTGGGCTGCTTTCACGATCCTTGCTCGGTTTCTCACCCCCACCCAACGAGCTCGAGCCCGCATTCTTGTGGAGGTCTGAAGGATATGAGCAATCCATTTTCCGGCATTCCGGATCCAGGGACGCCACGCCCATTCAAGCGGCGCGTGCAGCCGAGGATAGTGCAGGAAACCCTCCGGGCCATGCAGGAGGCGCTCCGGAGAGCGAACACAGTCCTTCGCCCGGCCCTGCCGGCCGCCCAGGTAGCGCTCGCTCGGGTGCAGCGGACAGCGGGCGATGCGTCACGTCGGGCCCAGCGGTACGGCCAGGACCTGTGGTATCGCGGGAAGCGCAATCCCCGCACGGTCGGCGTGGTCGGTGGGGCCGTCGCCCTCACGCTGGTCGGCGCGTACGCCCTCAGCGCTTCCGGGGCCGGGCGATCGCTGTGCCCGGACCGTAAGACTCCGCAGTTCGACTTGCTGATGGACCCGGTGCTCCAGATTCCCGCCGGATCGAAGGTGGAGATCCACTACGATGTCTGCGGGCTGAAGTCGGGGACGCCTTACGTGGGCAAGGTTCGGCTGGCACAGCAGAAGGCCACCGGCAAGAAAAAGAAGAAGTCAGCCAGTCCCAAGCCGCTGGTGGTCAGCTTCAAGGACAAGGTGGACGGAGTGGCCACCCGCCGGCACCAGGAGCTCGATCTGGCCCGGGCCAAGCCCGGCACGTATACCCTCGAGCTTTCGGTGGCTGATAATCGGGGTCGGGAGCGGAAGCGAGCGCAAAAGGTCGTGATCAAGGCGCAGTAGTCAGCCGCCGATCCGCCGCTCTTCCCGTGTCTTGGTGAGCAGGCGTTCGGCAAAGTCGAGCCGCTCCTGTGTCTCCCCCAGCTCTCCTTCGAGGCGGTGAACATCATGCTCGAGTGCCTCCAGTCGCGCCGTGACGTCGGACGGGAGTGACTGCGGGCGCTCGGCGCGTATGCGAGCGATCTTGACCGTCGCAAACGCCACGATCGCCACGATCGGTATGAGTGGGGCGAGAAATTGAGGATCCATGGGGTCCTCCGTTCGGTTACAGGTCCCTAGCGTACACTATGAAGCCGGAGTGCGCAGCTACCTTGTCGTTCAACCACCGGCCTGCTGCGTTTGATATGGGCCCTCCCGATTCCCCGGCCCCGCTCCACGGGTGCCGTGAACAGGTCCTCCAGATAGCACGTCAGGCCTATTTTCCACGTGATCCGGTGGAAGAGAGAATGAACGAGGCCTGTATCCGTCCGACAGGGGCTTCCAGGCCACGAAGAAACCTTCCATCGTGCAGGGGCAGGAACCGCTAGCTCATTACCCGCGTGGGAGCGAGAACGCTCCGTAATGCTCGCGTTCGCAGGTTTCGCAGACTCCATGGCTGAATTGCGCAGCGGACCGGTTGGTGATGTAGCGCTCCACCTGCTCCCACGTGCCGTCCGGCCGGCGGATTTTCTTGCAGAACCCGCAGATGTGGAGCAGGCCTTCGAGAAGCTGGACCCGCTGCGCGAGCGCCTGCTGCTGGCGGTTCACCTTGGCGAGCAAGACGGCGAGGCCACCCAGGACCAGCAGCCGAATGGCCGCGTTCACGGCGGCCGCCCAGAGGGGGGTTGCGGACGGCTCGAACACGAGGACGATGCCGAATCGGGAGAGAACCAAGGCGACGGCGAAGGCGAGTCCCGCGGTTTGGCTCAGGAACCACGTCGCGAGACCCACCGGGACGAGGAACGTGATGGGGAACAAGACGTATGGCCCGGTAGCGATGTCCAGGCCAAGAACCCCCACCGACAGGAGAATCAACGCCCCCCACCACTGCGCTCGTGTCACCTGTGCCTCCGGCTGAGCCGATTCCCGGGATAGAAACCCGTGCAAGACCAGAGACACGGACCCCACTGAGAATCGTCAATATACCAACCCCGGGCTCGGCCGGTTCGGCACCGGCGGCACTGGAGTCTTCGGCCCCCTCGGCAGCAAGTCCGGGAGGTTGGCCAGCTGCCAGGCGGTTATCGCCATGACCGCGGTCGCCTGCTTCAGGTCTCCCGGGATGGCTTTGTCATAGGTGTCGCTTTCGGAGTGGTGCGTGTGATTGTAGCCGCGCGTGAGCTGGTCGAAGTTGAAGCCGGGGACGCCGTAAGGCAGGAACGAGAGGTGATCGGTCCCCATCTTGCTGGCCTGGCGCACGCTGTCCGCTCCAAGTGAGGCCACTGGCGCGAGCAGTTGTGTCCAGAGTCCCTCCAGATCGCTCCGCCCCTGGAGCGCCTGCCCCCGGATCGCTCCGGTCCCATTATCGAGCACCAAGACCGCTTGGATGCTGTCGGCCGTGGCTGCATGTGCCTCGGCGTAGGCGCGGGAGCCCATCAGTCCCTGCTCTTCCCCACTGAAGAGAATGAAACGGATGGTACGTTTGGGCTTGAGGCCCGACTGCGTGATGGCTCTCGCGGCGTCGAGCACGACCATCGAGCCGGTACCGTTGTCGGTGACGCCGGTGCCCAGGTCCCAGCTGTCCAGATGGGCGCCGAGGATGACTACCTGCCCCGGCAGTTCAGTCCCCGTGATCTCGGCCACCGTGTTCCACTGCGTCACCGGTGTCTTTCCCCACCGATTGTCTACCCGGCCTTCGAGCCTCGGCGTCGTACCGGACTGGAGCAGCCGGGCCAGGAGGCGGTAGTCCTCGCTGGAGATGACCAGGTTGGGCAGCGGTGAGATACGGTTGGGGGAGCCGCTCATGGTCATCAGCCCGTGCTCCTTGGCCCCATCGACGAGGGTGCCGAGTGCGCCGGCCGACTGGAGGATGTAGGGCAGGTCTACCGCAAACTGGCGCCGCGCCAGCACCGCGGCCGCCGACGTGTCGGCCGTGGCCCGGCCGCGAAGCGCGAGGATCTCTTTGAGGCGGGCGGAATCTTCAGCCGTCATCGCCGGCCCATCGGGATTCCAGACGGGATAGGGTGCGCGGGGAAGCACCCACGTCCCCCTGACCTTGTTCCGGTAGACGGCCAGGCTTTCGGGCGTGGTAAGATCGGCCAGCACCACTGGGCCGGACCGAACCCTGCCGCCGGTACCCGCGGTCCACCCCCAGCTGTGCGCCGTGATCGCCCGCGAGAACGGGTGCGTGATCCGGAGCGATGCGGGCCCCCGCTCCCAGGTGACGCCGAACATATAAGGCTCGAGCGCGGCCCGGAGCCCGTAGGACCGGAACCGTTGGGCGGTCCAGTCGTTGGCCCGGCGCATGGCCGGGGACCCCGACAGGCGCGGCCCGATGACATCGCTCAGATGTTGAAGGTTCTGCATCACTTCGGACCGGTTCATGGCCTGATCGATAAGAGTGCCGATCCCGGCGGTGTCGATTGCCGATTGGCCGAAGAGCGGAGTGGTGCTGAAGCACAGGATCAGTCCGGTAACAAGACGCATGCGCACGTGCCTCTCCTTGTATTAGCGGTCCGCCCGCCCGCCTGGCCACCGCCTGCTCGGGGTTCCTCCGCCAGGAGGATTCCCCTATGTTTGCGGCTGGAGCCGTATCCTCGACCCGCTCCCTCGCCAAGGACGACGCTTGCCCAAGGATAGTATCACCATCACCGACAACCGGACCGGCAAGACCTACGAGCTGCCGGTCACCGACGGAACGATTCGCGCCACCGACCTGCGCCAGATCAAGGTGTCGGACGACGACTTCGGCATGATGACGTACGACCCGGCCTTCATGAACACGGCTGCCTGCCGGAGCTCCATCACCTTCATTGACGGGGACAAGGGCATTCTCCGGTATCGCGGCTATCCCATCGAGCAGCTGGCCGAGAAAGCCACGTTCCTCGAGGTGGCGTACCTGCTCTCCGAGGGCGAGCTGCCCAACAAGGTCCAGTTGGCCAAGTGGGAAGACGAGATCAAGTACCACACCTACGTGCACACCAACATTACCAAGTTCCTCGAAGGCTTCCGCTACGATGCGCATCCGATGGGGATGCTGCTGGGCGCGGTAGGCGCCATGTCCACCTTTTATCCGGACGCCAAGAACATCCACGATCCGGCCAACCGCTACCTCCAGCGGGTGCGGTTACTCGCCAAGCTGCCGACCATCGCCGCCTTCGCGTTCCGCCATTCCCGGGGCCTGCCGTACGAGTTCCCCCGGAATGACCTCGATTACATCGGCAACTTCGTGAACATGACCTTCAGTATCGGCGGCCGCCACCAGCCGAACAAGGTGCTGCAGCGGGCGCTCGAGATCCTGCTGATTCTGCACGCCGATCACGAGCAGAACTGCTCCACCAGCGCGGTCCGGGCCGTCGGGTCGTCACACGTGGACCCGTTCTCCGCGGTGAGCGCGGGGATCGCAGCGCTCTACGGCCCGCTGCACGGCGGGGCCAACGAAGCAGTGCTCCAGATGTTGGACGAGATCGGCGACAAGAAGAACATCCCGTCGTTCATCGAGAAAGTGAAAGGCGGGTCGGATCGACTGATGGGGTTCGGGCACCGGGTGTACAAGTCGTACGATCCGCGCGCCAAGCTGATCAAGAAAGTGGCGTACGATGTGTTCGAGCAGACCGGCCTCAATCCGAAGCTGGAGATCGCGCTCGAGTTGGAGCGGATCGCGCTGGAGGACGAGTATTTCATCAAGCGGAAGCTCTACCCCAACGTGGACTTCTACTCCGGGCTGATCTACCAGGCGATGGGCTATCCCACCGACTACTTCACGGTGCTCTTTGCCATCGGCCGCACCCCGGGATGGCTGGCCCAGTGGGAGGAGATGCTGCTGGACAAGGACCAGAAGATCGCCCGGCCCCGCCAGATCTATTCCGGAGCGGCAGAGCGGGCGTTCGTCCCCCTGGAGAAGCGGGGAGATCGAAGAGCGGTGGAGAGGGAAAGGGTTAGTAAGAGATGAACGCGCGAGCGGGCCCGCTCCCCGCTCACGCCCGTCCTAGTCCCACTCACGCTTTCTCTTGTAAAACGTCCCCCTCCAAATACGTATAGCCTTCCAATCCCGCCACGTAGTCGGCAATGAAGCCGTTGGCCTCCTGCCGGCTCAGGTCCTTGGCCGCGCCGACCTTGCGGCGGAACGTGGCCAGCAGATCGGACGCGTTGAACTGCACATAGTTGAGCACCTCGGTGACGGTATCGCCGTGCACCAGGTCGGTCACCTCGTAGCCCTGGTCGGTCAGGCGGACGTGCACCGCGTTGGTATCGCCGAACAGGTTGTGCAGATCGCCCAGGATCTCCTGATACGCCCCTGTCAGAAAGATGCCAAGGATGTACGGCTGCCCCTCCTCCACCGGGTGGAGCTCGAGCGACGGCTTGCCTTTGCGCCCACCGGTGAACCGGTCGATGACCCCGTCCGAGTCGCAGGTGACGTCCTGCAGGGTGCCCCGGCGGGTGGGCGGCTCATTCAGCCGGTGGATCGGCATGATGGGGAAGAGCTGATCTATCGCCCAGCTGTCGGGCAGCGACTGGAACAGCGAGAAGTTGCAGAAATACCGGTCCACCAGCGTCGCCTCGACGTCCTCGATGATGTCCTGATACTCCTCCACGTCGCGCTGAGCAATGCGAGCGACCGCGTTGACCGTCGCCAGATACAGTTGCTCGGCCATCGCCCGCCCACGCA
>DASVGF010000019.1:0-26537 GCA_036379675.1 Gemmatimonadales bacterium
CCCTGGAGGTACGTCTCGGACTCCTCGCCGCGCCGCACGTGGATCCCGCCGCGTCCGAGGACCTCCCAGGTGAACCCCGTCCCGATCATCGCGGTGTCCTCGTCCAGACCGACGAACGTGTACCCGTCGGGGACCGATCCGAGGATGAAGTCCGAGGCTCCTGTCCCAGCGATTCCGCCGCCTCTCCTGTGTGCACCGCACGGGCTCCTTCGCTGCCTCCGTGAAACGTCACCAGCAACAGGTCCACCAACGGTCGCATCGAATCCACCACGCGGCTTCAGTAGCCGGCGGAGAAGATCCCTCGTTGCACTCGGGATGAGGTATTCCGCCTGTCCGGCTCTCCGTCCCTCCGTCCCTCCTGTATCTTTCAAACCATGCCCCCGGTTCCTGAGGGACTGCTCGCCGCTGTCGCAGACCGTTACCGCATCGAGGAGGAGATCGGTCGCGGGGGCATGGGTGCGGTCTACCTAGCCGAGGACCTGAAGCACGCCCGCAAGGTGGCCATCAAGGTGCTGCTGCCGGGCCACGGCCCCCAGTACGAGCCCCAGCGCTTCCTGCGGGAAATCCGGATCGCCGCCCGCCTGTCCCATCCTCAGATCCTTCCCGTGCACGACTCGGGCGAGTCGGGGGGACTCCTCTATTTCGTGATGCCCTACGCCGGGTGCGAGACCCTGCGCGACCGGCTGACCCGCGAGGGGATGCTTCCGATCGATGCGGCACTCCGGATCACCCGGGCGGTGGCGGCCGCCCTCGACTACGCCCACCGCCACAACGTCATCCATCGCGACATCAAGCCGGAGAACATCCTCCTCCAGGAGGGCGAGCCGGTGGTGGCCGACTTCGGAGTGGCCACGGCGATCTCGGCGGCGGGTGGGGACACCATCTACATCACCGACCGGGGCTTCGCGGTCGGCACACCGGCCTACATGAGTCCGGAGCAGGCCAGCGCGGAGCGCGACCTGGACGGGCGCAGCGACCTCTACAGCCTGGCCTGTGTTCTCTTCGAGATGCTGAGCGGGAACCCCCCTTTTTCGGGCTCGGGGTTCCGGGCGACCATGGCGCGGCACGCCGTCGAGGTGCCCCCGCCCATCCGGACGCTCCGGCCCAACGTACCGCTGGCGGTGGAGGCGGCGCTCCAGCGCGCTCTGGCCAAGGCGCCGGGCGACCGCTTCGCCACCATGGCCGACTTTTGCGAGGCGCTGTCGGCGCCCGCGCATCCGACCGCCCTGGGGCCGGCGCGGGGCGAGAAGCGCGCCATCGCCGTGCTGCCGTTCGTCAACGCCAGCGCCGATCCCGAAAACGAATACTTCAGCGACGGAATGACCGACGAGCTGATTACCGCGCTCGGCAAGGTGGAAGGACTGCAGGTGGCTTCGCGCACGTCGGTGTTCGCGTTCAAGAATCTGCGGGAGGACGTACGCAGTATCGGCAGGCGGCTCGATGTGTCGGCCGTGCTCGAGGGGGCGGTGCGCAAGGCGGGCAATCGGCTCCGGATCAGTGTCCAGCTCATCAGCGTGGCCGACGGTCGCATGCTCTGGTCGGAGCGCTTCGATCGCGAGATGGCGGACGTGTTCGCGGTGCAGGACGAGATCGCCAGCACGATCGTCCGGACCCTCCGCTCCACGCTGCTGGGTGATCTCGGCGATCCTACCCCGGTGCGCTATACCGAGAACGTGCGGGCCTACAGCCTTTATCTGAAGGGGCGCTTCTGGTGGAATCGGCGGACCCAGGCCGACATCGCCGAAGGCATCAAGTACTTCGAGCAGGCGATTGCGGAGGACCCGGGTTATGCCCTGGCCTACAGCGGCCTGGCCGACTCCTACGCCCTGGACCTCGACTACCGGGGGGCGCCAGTGGCCGAGGGGATGGAACGGGCCCGGCGGGAGGCGCAGAAGGCGATCGAGCTCGACGAGAGTCTGGCGGAAGCCCATACGTCGCTGGGGTGGGTGACATTCATCTACGATTGGGACTGGCCCGGCGCCGAGCGGGAGTTCTCCCGCGCCATCCAGCTCAATCCTCGCTATGGCACCGCCCGGCAGTGGTACTCGTGGCTGCTGGCGGCAATGGGCCGCTTCGAGGAGGCGCTGGCCGAGGCCCGTGCCGCCGCCGAGCTCGATCCCGCCTCGGTCTCCATCCGCCGCAGCCTGGGGTGGTTGCATTACTACGCTCGCCAGCCCGAGCCGGCACTCGACTGTCTGAAGCGCGCGCTCGCCATGGATCCCACCGCCGAGGAAACCCACCGGCAGATAGGTCTGGTCTGCCTGCAGCAGGGCAGGTATGACGAGGCCGAGACGGCTTTCAGGGAGGCTCTGGCCAACACGGAGAACGCCATCATGGCCTATGCCGGGTTGGGCCATGTCGCCGCCCGCAGAGGCCGACTCGAGGAGGCCCGGAGGGTCGTCGCCGAGCTGCACCGGCGGGCTGAGACCTCATACGTGACGCCGGTGGCGTTCACCGGCCTCTACGTCGCGCTGGGCGAGCACGACACTGCCTTCGAGTGGCTGGAGGAAGCCTACCGGGACCGGCGTGGCTGGCTCGCCTATCTCAATATCGAGCCTCTGCTCGACCCGTTACGGCCTGATCCGCGATTCCGGCGTCTGCGGGCGAGAATGCGGCTGACGTAGATGGCGCGGCAGGACCCTGCTACGTTGTGACATGCACAGGATCGCCACCGAAGCCGACGTGGCAACGGCACTCGCCGAGCCTCTCGCGGTCGTCTATAAGCACAGTCCTATCTGTCCCACCAGCGGGATGGCGTACGAAGAGATCAGGGCTCTTCGCCGCCTGCACGAGGACGTGCCGGTCTACCTGGTCGATGTGATCAACTCGCGGCCGCTCTCGCGTTTCATCGCCGAACGTGTCGGGGTGGTGCATGCCTCGCCCCAGGCCATCATCCTCCAGGCCGGCGTTCCGGCATGGCACGGCTCGCACTTCGACCTGCAGGCCGACGCAATGGCGCGCAGGCTCGCGCTCCTGAAAGCCGGCGCGGATCCGGCCGAGGAGACCACCTAGCGCTCTTTCTGAAACATCACCGGTGTGACGGCGCGGTGGCCGCCGCGGCGCGTTTCCTCACGTTCGTACCACCGAACAAGCTCTTCGTGGACCCGCTGGAGTATTCCGCTCCGAATCTGTTCCTCCCCCAACCAGCCCTCTCTATCGTAACGGTCGAGCCATTGGGTCTCGGACGGTGTCGGCCGCGTCATATCCGTGTCGCCATCGGTCGCCGGGCGCCACACCTCCCGGAGGCGTTACGCGAATTCTCATCATCGATGACGACCACCGGCCCGATCAGCCGCCGCGCAACGGCGACGCGATCGATGGCCCGAGTTCCGATATCTCCGGCCTGCCGGTTCCGCCCGACTTCGAGGGTCGCCCGGTCGTGCACGAGCTCCAGGTACCCACGTCGCCGGAAAGCGGCCCTCCGGGCAACCACACGGAGGACCTCGGTGCGGTCGGCCATCCGGACGCCTCGGTCGTTCGCGAGCTGATCGCGCGGGTGGAGGAGTTGCTGCACCGCACCCGAACGATGCCGGCCGGCGCTTCCAGTGGTTGGGCGGGAACGATCCGCTTCGGGAGTGTGCTGCTGGAGCCCGCCACCCAAACGGTTCTGCGCGGGGGGCAGCCGGTCCGCGTGACCCACACCGAATTCCGGTTGCTGCTGGCGCTGATGCGCCGCCGCGGTGCCATCGCATCCCGGATGGAGCTGCTGCGCGAAGTCTGGGGAGCCGGAGCGGCGGTCAGCCGCCGGGCGGTGGATACCCACATCGCGCGGCTGCGCCGGAAGCTGGAGGATGATCCCGCCAACCCTCGCCACAT
Organism: Gemmatimonadales bacterium; assembly: GCA_036379675.1. Classification (GTDB taxonomy): domain Bacteria; phylum Gemmatimonadota; class Gemmatimonadetes; order Gemmatimonadales; family GWC2-71-9; genus CAVVWJ01. The sequence continues at coordinate 3,817 of DASVGF010000019.1, forward strand.
TCTGACGGCCCTGGCCTGGGGATATCGCTTCCGTCCGTGAGGACGGCGCTCCGAGGCCGGTGACGAGCCTCGGACCGTGCCCGTTCGTCGTCACCGCTTTCGCATCTACGCGGAGGAGAGACATGGAATCAACATCGTCAGGTCTGTTGCGCATGCCGCGGCTGTTCGCCGGCCTCGTGCTGGCGCTCGCGCTGCTCCCGGCCCTGAGTCAGGCGCAGCAGCAACCCGCGACCTTGAGTGGCCGGGTGGTGAGCGAGAGCGGACAGCCGCTTGGCTCCGCCGGGGTCATCATCGAGCAGTTGAGCGCCGGCGCGGTCACCCGGCCGGACGGTAGTTATACGATCGTGATACCCGGAGCGCGGGTGCCGTCGGCGCCGGTGACGGTGACGGCAAGGTTGGTGGGGTACAAGGCCCGCTCGGCGCAGGTGAATCTCAGTTCCGGCTCCGCGGTGCAGGACTTCACCCTGGCCGACAATCCGCTCCAGCTGGGTGAGCTGGTGGTCACCGGCGCCGGCACCGTGAGCGAGGTGGAGAAGCTGGGCACCGGACGCAGCAGCGTGGACTCCCTCTCCATTGTGCGAAGCGCGGAGCCCAATATCGTGAGCGCGCTCGCCGCGAAAGCCCCCAACGTCACCGTGGTCTCCAGCGCCGGTGATCCCGGTGCGTCGGCCCACATCCAGATCCGGGGCCAGACCACCATCAGCGCCGGCAGCGGGGTCAGCGGCGCCGATGCGCAACCGCTCATTATTGTGGACGGGGTGCCGGTCGATAATTCGATCAGCTATAACAACCCCAGCTTCAGCTCGCTCAACTCCAGCGCTGCGCCTTCCAACCGCGCCATCGACATCAATCCGAACGACATCGAGAACGTCGAGGTCCTGAAGGGCGCCGCGTCAGGGGCCATCTACGGATCCCGGGCGGGACAGGGGGTCATCCTGATCACCACCAAGAAGGGACGGCCCGGCCCCACCAAGTACTCACTCCGCAGCTCGGCCTCGATCGATGAGGTGGCCAAGCTGCCGGAGCTGCAGCGGAAGTACGGCCTGGGAACGGGTGGCGCTGCGCCGGCATGCGTGTCCGGGGTGGGACCGAACTGCCGGGTGCCGTTCGGCGCGGCCGGAAGCTGGGGACCCGAGCTCGCTTCCGGAACCCCGTCGTTCGATCATGCCGGCGAAATGTTCCAGAGCGGTCACACGTTTGACAATGCGCTCACCCTCTCGGGCGGCAACGACCGGACGACGTTCTTCCTGTCGGCCGGCGCGACGACGCAGCGGGGGATCATCACCGGCAGCAACGACAAGTTCGACCGGATCTCGGTCCGCTTCAACGGCTCCCAGCGGATATTCGACAACCTGAAGGTGGGCGCCAACATCGCCTACATCGACGGGGACGGCGGCTTCATCACCAGCCGCAACAGCACCGACGGTCTGCTCCTCGGGGCCTGGCGGTCTCCCCCCGACTTCAACAATCTGCCCTATCTCGATCCCGTCACGGGCCTGCATCGCTCGTATCGGTTTCCCAATCCCGCGGCTGGATCGGAACAGGCGTCCCGGTCCTATGACAATCCGTTCTTCGTAGCCAACGAGTCGTTCAACAAATCGGAGGTCGGGCGCACATTCGGCGGAGTGAATGTGGACTTTGCCGCCACGCCCTGGCTCTCGCTCGCCTACTCGCTCGGCGCTGATTACTCGAATGACGAGCGGACCCAGGCCTGGCCCTGGAGCACCTCCAACACCACCGTGGTCGGCGTAAATGGCGTGGGTGGTGTCAACGCGGGCTACATCCGCTCGTTCCAGATCGACCACAACCTCACCGCCACCGCCCGCTATACGGTCAACCCGGCGTTCAGTGGCTCCGTGACCGTGGGGCAGAACCTCAATTCCAACACCTACCAGACGCGGCAGACGCTCGGCACCGGATTGATCGCCCCGGCGCCGTACAATCTGGGGAACACCTCATCGCAGCTGCCGCCCTACGACTTCAAGCAGACGGTCCGGCTGGAGTCCTACTTCGCCCAGGTGACCGCCGATCTCTGGAACCAGCTGTTCCTCACGGCTGCCCTCCGGAACGACGGCGCCTCCACCTTCGGGGCGAACAGCCGCCGGAACTGGTACCCCAAGGGCAGTGCGGCCTGGACCTTCTTCCGGAGCGCCGAAGGCACCGACCGGTTCCTGACCTATGGTAAGGTCCGCGCGGCCTACGGGCAGAGCGGCACCCAGCCGGCGCCCTATCTGCTGAGCAGCGTGCTGCTGGGCGCCTGGAACGGCAACGACGGCGGGTGGGGCCCGGCGATTTCGACCCAGCAGAACGGGGTCGGCGGCCTGATCTCGACCTACATCCTCCCCACCACCGACCTCGGGCCGGAGCGGGTCAAGGAATTCGAGGCCGGGTTCGATCTGGGATTGTGGAAGGACAAGGCCGATCTCGGATTCACCTGGTATCGGGCGATCTCGACCGACGTCATCCTCAACCTCCCCACCGCCGGCAGCACCGGATATACCCAGAAGCCGGCCAACGCCGCCACGCTGCGCAACGCCGGCATCGAGGTGGCGCTCAACCTGCGGCCGGTCACCACCCGCAATTTTGCCTGGGATCTGGGGTTCCAGGTGGCCACCAACCGCAACCGGGTGACCGATCTGGCCGGCGTGCAGTTCGTGCCGCTGCCGATCAGCGGCGGCACCAACGGTCTCGGCATCCAGGGGGTGGCCATCGAGGGCCAGCCGCTGGGCGTCTACTACGCAGATGACTTCATCCGCTGCGGCCGGGGACTGAGCTTCAATGGCGTCGATCTCGATAACACGGCCGGCGAGTGCCAGGGCGCTCCGTCAGGCGCGCTGTACATCGCGGCCGACGGGTATCCCCAGCTCGACGTCGGGGGCACCTACGTCATCGGCGATCCGAACCCCGACTGGACCGGCTCGGTTCGTACCTCGTTTCGGATCAACAAGTTCTCCATCGGCGGCCTGCTGGACATCCGCCAGGGCGGCGATGCCTACAACGGCACCATCGGGGCCCTCGACCACTTCGGCACCTCCAAGCGGTCCCAGGTGTACCGTGACGGCGGGAACTTCGTGTTTGGCAACACCTACTTCCAGGACGAGACAGTGGCGGGGCCGGGCGTCGGCACCGGGGTGCCCCTGGGCGAGGCCTGGTTTACCGGCAGCGGCGGCACCTTCAATGGGGCCACGTCGCAATTCGTCGAGGACGGCAGCTTCGTGAAGCTCCGGGAAGTCTCCCTGGGCTACACCTTCGACCAGCCCTGGGTGAGCCGGCTCCTGGGCTTCAGCAGCATGGAGCTCAGAGTGGCGGGGCGGAATTTGCACACCTGGACCAACTACTCCGGCGTGGACCCCGAGACCTCCCTGCTGGGTGCGGCCAGCCCGGTACGCGGAATCGACTACTTCAATAACCCGCAGAGCCGGTCGTACGTGTTCTCGCTCACTCTCAACCGCTAATCCTGGCGCGAGCCTTAGGGGAATTCAGCCATGAGACACTCTCTCAAGCTGTTGCTGAGCGCCGCCCTCGCGTTGGGGAGCGTGGCCTGCAGCGACTTTCTGTCCGGTCCCGGAGTGGACCAGGACCCGAACAACATCACCCGATTGACCCGGCCGGGTCCGCTGTACATCGGTATCCAGGCCCTGCAGTCGGTGCAGTTCGAAGGACAGCTGGCGCGGAACGCGGCGGAGTACGTCCAGCAGATCGGCTATGACCTCTATCAGATGGACCCGGTCACCATCGACCCGCACTTCTTCTCGGTGTACGGGTCGGCCATCACCATTCAGGGCGGCGGTGGCCTGCTGGACATCCACAAGATGCAGCAGCTGGCCCGGGCGGTGAACGATTCGATCTACATCGGGATCGGCAAGGTCTATGAGGCGCTGGTGATCGGCACGGCGGCCTCGATCTGGGGAGACATCCCTTACCGGGAGGCCGCCGACTCCACCAACGAGACCCCGGCATTCGACCCGCAGCTCCAGGTCTATGCCGACGTGCTGGCGCAGCTCGATTCCGCCGTGCTGTTCCTGGCAGCGGCGCCGGCCCCCCCCAACGTGGGCCCGCCGGCCGACAACTCCGAGCTGGTCTACATCGATCGAGGCGGCAACACGGCGGCACTGGCGCAGGTGTATACCCAGGTAGCCCACTCGCTGAAGGCCAGGTACCATATGCACCTGGCCGAGGTGGACCCCGCCAACTACGCCCTGGCCCTGGCCGAGGTGCCGCTGGGGATCAACACACCGGCCAATGACATGCTCTGGTACCACGACGCGACCCCGACCGGGAACAACGTCTGGTGGCAGTTCATGAGCGCGCGGGGAGACATTGCCCCGGGCGCGGCCCTGATCGAGATCCTCAAGCGGCGCATTGCCGCTGGGACCGAGGACGCGGCCCGGCTGAACTTCTACTTCACCCCCGCCGATCCCACCGCGACCCCGGCCGACTTCTACGGCTTCAGGCCCGGTGGCTCGCTGAACATGCAGACCGCGCCCGGCATCTACAACGGAAACGGATCGCCACTGGGGAACTATTCCGGCTTCACATTCATCGACTTCAACGTGGATCCGGGTGATCTGCGGATGCCGGTCATCACCTACGCCGAAACCCAGCTGATCGGGGCCGAGGCTGCATTTCAGACTGGAGGGCAAGGGGCGGCGCAACCGTTCCTCGACGCCGCCCGGGCAAACCGCTCGTATGGGGCGCGCGGGGCGACGCCGAATACTTTTGCCCCGCTAGCTTCGGTGCCGGCCACGCTGGAGAACATCATGGAAGAGAAGTACGTCACCCTCTTCCTGAATATGGAGGCGTGGAACGACCACAAGCGGACCTGTCTCCCCGCGCTGGCACCAGCTCCGGCTTCGCTGGGTAATACCACGCCGGGCACCCAGCCGATTCCAGGCCGGCTGCCGTACGGCATTACCGAGATCAACGCGAACCCCAACACCCCGAACGTTTCGCCGGTAGGGCGGAACCCGAATGATCCCAACCCGTGCCCGGTGCTCGACTACACCACCTCGGTCCCGTTGGGAAACTGAACTTTGAAGCTGATGACTCCTCGTCTGCCTGGCATCCTTCCGGGTGCCGGGCGGCGAGAAGCTGTCAGGAGCCCATATGAGCAAACAGGCCCTGTTGGTCATTGCCCTCATGCTGCTGAGCGGCTGTTATACCTACCGCCCGACGGCTACGGTGGAGCCTACACTCGGCACCCGGGTTTCGGCCCAGCTCACCAGTCAGGGCTCAGCCGCCCTTGCAGGGCAGGTCGGTCCCGATGTCCTGCACATCGAGGGCGACGTTATCAAAGCCGATTCCAGCGGTCTGGAGCTGGTGGTGAGGGAGATCGAATCTTTTCGGGGCATACGGTCCGACTGGCAGGGAGAGCGCGTCAGGATTCCCCGAGCCGCGATGGCGGGCATGCAGGAGCGCAAGCTGTCGCTGGGCGGTACCACCTTGATGGGCGGGGTGATGGCTGCCGGTCTCTACGCCATCTACCGCGTATTGGGTGGACCGGGGCTGCTTGAGGGCACCGACGGGCAGGGGGCCGGCGGGAACCGGTAGCGCGGTTACTGGATACTGTAGTTGGAGCGGGCCAGCGACCCTTCCACGTTGAGCTCCACCATTTGGCCGGGCTGTACCACCAGGATGTCAGTGACGTAGCGGGTTTCCTCCCCAATCGGCTCGGCGATCAGTCGGATAGCCTTCGATTGCCCCAGCATCCAGGTGGGAAGGACCATGGTGCGGCTGGTGGACGCCACCACCGTGGCCACCCGGTCCGACTGGCCGTCATGCTGGACGAACACGTTCACGTCCAGCAGATGGCGATTATTCAAGACCAGCGAAAAGCCGTCCGCCTCCACCGGTGCAGGGTCCACATCTTGCCGCGGTCCGGCGCACGCCAGCACGGTCAGGAGAGCAAAGGCGGTAAGGCGGTACGGCGGTACGACGGTAGTCTTGCTGCCGCCCCTCGCGTTCCGTCCGACCGTCCGCCTGTGCGCCAGTCCGCCTCCCATCAGGCCGACCTCCCCAGAAGCCTCCGCATGTTGTCCCGGTAGCCCCGGGTTGAGGTGAGCCGGGTGCCGTCGGTCAGGATCAGTACGTAGTCACCCTGGAACCAGGGCTGGACCTCCTGGATGCGCTCGAGGTTGACGATGGCCGAGCGGCTGATGCGGAGGAAGCGGGCCGGATCCAGCTCCTGCTCCAGTTCGGCCATGCTCTCCCGGAGGGCGTGAACGGCGCGGCCGACATGCAGGTGCACGAACTTGCCCGCTGCCTCGATCCAGTCGATGGTCTCGGTGCGGAGAAAGATGGCCCGCTCCGGCGTGCGGACCACCAGGCGGTCCCGGCCCCGGCTGCGCTCGCGGGCACTCAGCTCCTCGAGCAGTGCGAGCAGCCGGCCGCCGGAATGAGGGGAAGGCGTGTGCTCTGCCTTGGACACCGCCCGGCCAATTGCCTCCCGGAGCCGCTCCTGGTCTACCGGTTTCAGGAGGTAGTCGAACGCGTGCACCTCGAACGCGCGCACCGCGTACTGGTCGTGGGCTGTGACGAAGATGATGGCCGGTCGGGGGGAGCCCCCCAGCGCGGCCACGACCTCGAATCCGTCCAGATGGGGCATTTGGATGTCGAGGAGGACCACGTCGGGCGCGTGCTCCCGGATGGCATCCACGGCTTCTGCCCCGTCGGCGCACGCGGCAAGCACTGTGGTGTCGGGCTCGCCCTGCAACAGGCGGACCAGCCGCTGGCGCCCGATCGGCTCGTCGTCGGCTAGTACGACTCTCAGCGTCATCGGGCCGGGGCCTCCACGCCGTCCGGCGCCAGCGGAACCGGAGTGTGCGCTGAATCGCAGGGGATGAAGGGAATGCGCAGAAAGGCCACCGTTCCGCCGCCTTCCGCCGGCTCAAGAGAAAAATGGCCCCGCGAGCCATAGAGCTGGCTCACCCGCTCGCGGATGTTCCGCAGGCCAACCCCTTCCCGTGCAATCCCTCCCTCGGGGAGCCCCATTCCATTGTCGCGAATCTCGAGGCCCAGGTCATCGCCCTGGCGGTAGGAGACGATGACGATCCGGCCCCGCCCGGCCAGCGGAGTAACCCCGTGGCGAATGGCGTTCTCCAGAACCGGATGCCACAGAAGCGTCGGCACGGCGGCGTCCAAGGTAGCGGGGGACAGGTCCCACACGATCTGCAGTCGATCCTGGAAGCGGACCTGCTCGATTTCCACGTACATCCGGAGGAACTCGATCTCCTGCCGGAGAGGCACGACCTGGTGTCCGGCGTGATCGAGCGACAGACGGAGGAGTCGCCCGAGGCGGGTGATCATCTGGTCGGCGGTGTCCGGTTCGCTATGCACCAGCTCGGCGACGGTGTTCAGCGTGTTGAACAGGAAATGCGGCTGCAGCTGCATTCTGAGCACCTGCAGGTGGGTCTTGGCCAATCGGGCCTCCAGGTCCGACGCGTGTAACTGCCGGGTGCGGTAAAGGCCGAAGTAGTAAGCCGAATGGCCCAGGGTGATCACCGCCAGAAACGCCAGCAGACGGGTCTCCACGCATTCGGAAAGCAGGGTGTGCCAGAACCCCTGCGATCCCCTCCCCAGGGCGGAAGCCAGCAGCCACTCCAGGGTTCCGGAGACGACAAAGAACCCGATGCCGGCGAGCCCATACACCGCTGCGCGCCGGGCCCGGCGTCCCGGGGCCAGTGAGCCATGCCGGGTGAGCGCCAGGGTTACCGGCGTCAGCGCGGCCCAGATCCAGGCGGTCCCCACCGAGTACACCAGCAACCGGCTCCAGACCTGTCCCCGTTCGGCGGGGGGCACGTCGAAGAGCTGGGACCCGAAATACCCCAGGCCCACCATGGTCCACCCACACAGAATGACCACCCACACAATCCGCGCCCGGCCGGGGAGCAGCGGGATCACCGCAGGAAGAGATCTCGCGGCACCGGCGGTCGGAGAAGCGGGCATGGTACCCCAGCGGGTCCGGAGGGACCTGAGACGCCGACCAACATTAGGGAAAACCGCCGGCTCCACGAACAATTCCGGCATGAGCGGCCCGTCCGGTGGTATGAAACAGGGCTGGAGCGGAACGACGGGCGGAGGACCAGGGACCTCCGCCGCTTAGCGAGCGCACCTGCTGGGGAGACGCCGGGAGCGGTGAGAGACTACACAGCCCGCAGGAGGTGCACGAGGGCCGCTTCCTCGGCGCTTAGTCCGGCAGCCGCCTTCTCCTTGGCGCCATTGCCGGCTCCATCCTTGAGGAGGTCGAGCATCGTGCCGGCCAGATAGGTCTCGAAGATGGCCGGGTGGACGTAGTATTTGCGGCAGACTGCGCGGGTGTTGTTGAGCTGGTCGGACACCCGGTCGATGGCGCGGAGGATGTTCGACTTGGCCTGCCGCTGCGTGGTCCAGGGGCCGATTTCCGACAGCGCGGCAATAGCCTGCATGGTACCCCGCCAGGTCCGGAAATCCTTGGCGGTAAACTCCTGCCCGGCGATGTCCTGCAGATAGCGGTTTACGTCTTCCGAGCTGATGATTTGTTGCTTGCCATCGTCGTCCAGATACTGGAACAGCTCTTCGCCCGGGAGCGACTGGCAGCGCAGGACGATGCGGGCAAGCCGCCGGTCGCTGATCGAGCCCTGGTAGCTCTTGCCGCTCTTGCCGCGGAACTGAAACCGGAGGGTCGAGCCGGAAACCTCCACGTGCTGGTCGCGGAGGGTGGTGAGGCCGTAGGAGTTGTTGGCCTTCACGTACTCGTCGTTCCCCACCCGGATGCCGGTGCATTCCAGCAGGCGGACCACGGTGGCAAGCACTTTCTCGCGCGTGAGCCGCTGCTGGGCCAGGTCCCGCTCCACCTGGGCCCTGATCTTCGGCAGCACCTCGCTGAAGACCAGCATTTTGGTGAACTTCGTCTCGTCCCGTACTTCCCGCCATTTGGCGTGATAGCGGTACTGCTTTCGCTTCCGGGCATCCCTGCCGGTGGCCTGGAGGTGTCCGTTGGCGAAGGGACAGATCCATACGTCGGTGTATGCGGGCGGCACGGCGAGCGCGCGGATGCGGGCCAGGTCGGTGGGGTCGCGCACCGGCGCGCCGCTCGGGGCCACGTAGGAGAATCCTGTGCCCGCCCGCTTGCGACGGATGCCCGGCATGGTGTCGCTGACATACCGCAGGCCCGCCACCTCGGCGGCACCGGCCGGATCGTGGGCCACATCGATGAGCGGCTTGCCCCGTTTGCGCCGGTGAGTTTTCCGTGGCTCAGCGCGCCGCAGCCAGCGCCCCCGTGCCTGGCTTGAGCGTTGCCGAACAGTTGCCATGACTTCCGCCGATGTAAAAGTGATGAGCCACCCGCTCCACTCAGAATACGACAAACCGGGGCGCACCCCGTGACGGAAGTCACACGGCTGCGCACGATCCCGTTGCCCTACATCGGGGCTGCTGATTGTCCTGCATAAAGTCCCCGGCTAGCTTCGGTGCGGTTCGACGTGGCTCCGTTACTGCAACGACAGGGTACTCATCTGCTCATGAGACAGGGTCTGCTCTGGCTTTCGGAGCAGCAGAAGGTCTTCGATTTCGTTCGGAAAAATGGATTGGCGCGAAAGTTCGCGTCGCGGTTCGTTGCAGGAGAGACGGTTGAGGAAGCGGTCCAGGCGGCGCGCGAACTGGGCAAACGGGGCATCACCCCCTCGCTCGACCTGTTGGGCGAAAGCGTCCAAATCGAGTCGGAGGCGGTGGCCGCCCGGGACCAGTACCTGGGGATGCTGGACCGGATGGCGGCGCAGGGGGTCGAGGTCAACGTCTCGGTCAAGCTCACGCAGATGGGTCTCGACATCGACGAGGACCTCTGCTATGTGAACACGACCCGCATTCTGGACAAGGCACGGGAGCTTCGCGGCTTCGTGCGCCTCGACATGGAAAGCTCGGATTACACTCAACGCACGCTCGACTTCTTTGCCAAACGTCTCTTCGGCACCTACGGCTCCCATTGCGGTGTGGTCATCCAGTCCGCCCTCCGGCGCTCCGAGGGTGACATCGCCGATCTCATCGCCATGAAGGCCAGAGTTCGCCTCTGCAAGGGCGCCTACCTCGAGCCGCCCACGGTGGCCTTTCCCGACAAGGCCGATGTGGACCGGAACTACGTCACGCTGATGGAGCGCCTGCTGGTCGACGGGAACTACCCCGGTCTGGCCACCCACGACGAGTCCATCATCAAGCACGCCCGCCAGTTCGCCCGGCGCCAGAGCATCGCGGCCGACCGATTCGAGTTCCAGATGCTGTACGGCGTGCGGCGCGACCTGCAGGGCCGGCTCCGGCAAACCGGCTACAACATGCGGGTCTATATCCCGTTCGGGACCCAGTGGTATCCTTATCTCATGCGGCGGCTGGCGGAGCGTCCCGCCAACATCGCCTTCATTCTGGGAAACCTGGTACGGGAGTCGGTGCCTGGACGGTGAGTGAGTTCACGTTGGGCGGCTACATGCAGAAGCATGACCGCGCTGCCGCCTTCGGGGGCAGCGACGGTCAGGCCTACACCGTGGCCGTGTATGTCGATGACGAGCCGGATGTGCGCGGGCTGTATGGAGCAGCCCTTCTCTTCGTGCGCTGGTCGGCCGGCGGCGACCGTCCAATCGGCCACCTGGAAACCGGGACCCTGGCCTGGGGCAGGACGACAGAGGAGGCCCAGTCCCGCCTGGCCGCGCTGTCCCTTTACGACGTCAAAGCCGCGCTGGAGGAAGCGATCGCCAGCGCGCCCGGCTCCTGGTGACCCTGCTCGGCACGGTCCTCGAGCGGGATGGATCCGTCTACCGGGTGGCGACAGAAGCTGGCGAGGTCCGATCGGTGCTCCGCGGCAAGACCAAGCGAGACTCCCCCCATGTGGTGGTGGGCGACCGCGTCCGGCTGGAGCCCGAGCCCACCGGGGACCTGTACGGGATCGTGAGCGTGGAGTCACGCACCACGCTTCTGGAGCGGAGGGTGCCCGAGGGGAGAGGCACCCGGCCCGTTGCCGCCAACATCGACGAGGTGTTCGTCGTTACCGCCTCGATCGATCCTGCTCCCATCCCCCAGCTGATCGATCGTCTCCTCGTGGTGGCCGAAGCCAATTCCATCCACGCCTCGGTGGTGGTCAACAAGATCGAGCTCGACCCGGGACAGGGGCTCATCGACCGCTGCCGCGCGGCCGGCTACGCGGTCTATCCCACCAGCGCCAAAACCGGCGCCGGGATCGACGCCTTCGCGGCGGCGCTCGCCGGCCGTATCTCGGTGGTCACCGGTCCTTCGGGGGCGGGGAAATCGAGCCTGTTGAATGCGGTCCAGCCGGGGCTCAAGCTCAGAATCGGCGAGATCAGCGCCAAGGTGCGCCGGGGCAAGAACACCACGGTCTCGGCGGTGATGCTGCCGCTGGATGCGGGCGGCTTCCTGGTGGACACCCCGGGATTCAGTGAGGTGGGACTCTGGGGCGTGGTACCGCGCGAGCTGCCGACCTGCTTCCCGGAGATGCGTCCTTTTATTGGCGAATGCCGCTACGCCGACTGCCGCCACCTGACCGAGCCCGGCTGCCGGATACGGGCCGCGGTGGAAGCCGGGGAGGTCGGGGCGGACCGGATGGAGAGCTACCGGGTGATACGGGCGGAGCTGGAAGGTCAGCCGGAGGAATGGGAGTAGTCAACAAAAGGCGTAAGCGGGAACAGCAGCACCGTAAGCGGTAAGCGGGCGTGCGCTCCCGCTCACACTTTTCCTTTCCCGCTCACGCTTTTCTTCGTCCATCGATCCGCGTCTCGCGACTCGACTTTCGCCATCATCCGCTCAAACGCCTGCTGGAGATCGATTCCTTCCCGGTTGGCCATGCAGATCAGCACGAACAAAATGTCGGCCATCTCCATGCCCAGATCCCCCTCCGCTTCGCCGCGCTTCTTGGTCTTCTGCCCGAAGCGGTGGTTTACCTCCCGCGCCAGCTCGCCCACCTCTTCCGCCAGGCGAGCCAGGTTGGTCAGCGGGTGGAAGTAGCCTTCCTCGTATCGGCTGATCCAGCCGTCGACGCGGGCCTGAGCGTCTCGTAACGACATGGTAGGCCGTGAGCGGTTAGCGGTAAGCGGGGGGCTGTCCGGGCGAACGAGCTCCCCGCTCCGCGCTCACCGCTGACCCCTCCCCCTCGAGCGCAGCGATGAGCGCCTTCATGAACTGCGGCAAATCCGCCGGCGTCCGCGACGAGATGAGGTTCCCGTCCACCACCACCGCGCTGTCCTCCCAGAGCATGCCTGCGTTCACCAGATCGTCCTTGATGGCCCCCACGCTGGTGCCGCGCCTGCCCCTCACGATACCGGCGGAAATGGGGACCCAACCGGCGTGGCAGATGAAGGCTACGGGTTTCCCCGCCTGAAAGATCTCCCGGGTGAGCTGAAGCAGCTTCGGCGAGCGCCGCATGATGTCGGGGGCGTACCCGCCGGGGATGACCAGCCCGTCGAAGTCCTGCGAGGCAATCTGATCTACGCTGGTGTCCACCGTCAGCGGGTAGCCCCGCTTACCCTGGTAAGTCTTCTCGCCGGTGCCGGCGACGATCGTGCGGGCCCCCTCCTCCTCCAGCCGGATCTTGGGATACCAGAGCTCCAGGTCCTCGTAGAGGGGTCCCGCGAAGAAGAGGATGGTCTGGCCTTGTAGAGTCATAGACGGGAGTATGCATGGCCAATAGCCAATAGCCAATAGCAAGCAGCCAATAGCCGGCTGTGGAAACACATCGGCGGCCACCGGGAGACCCAGTGACCGCCGATTGAAACTGCTAGGGGTCAGCTCCCAGCTAGTAGCTCGACCAGGTATCCGTCCACCCATTCCGCACCCGCTGGATCGACCCGATCTTGCCCAGCGCGCGGGTGAGGTTGCAGGAGTTGTACTGGAAGTTCTTGTTACCGTTCGCAATCACGCTCTGGGGCACGGCCACGCCCAGCAGGACGTTGAGCCCGCTCACGGTGGCACCCAGCACGGAGTTGTTACCGTTCGAGGTCACCGTCCCGCCCACCAGCACCAGCCCTTCCCACTGGTCACCACCGCTCATGGTGAGATTGCCGGTCACGATCAGGATGCCCTTGCCGCTGCCGGGCATGGTAAGGTCTCCGTTGGCCCTGACTACCGGCCAGTTGTTGAACTGCGCCGCCGTGGGCCAGCTCGGGAGTACGTAATTGGACGGGAAGTAGGTGCCCGCGAGGATGCCGGCCCAATCGATATCCACCTCATCCTTGGCAGTTCCGGCAGTGCCGGGGGTACCCATATAGAACGGGTCGTCCGGCGGATTGCCGTTGATGGGCGTAAAGTCGCCGGTGTAAGTGGCGTTGGGCACCGCCGCGCCGGCGATGGCCGGCATACCGGAGCCTATGCATCCATCATTGCCGTTGAACGCGCCCGAGCTACCGTTTTTATGCATGCCGGACAGGCTGGTGAACGCCCCGTTCAGGTCGAACGGCGCCGGTACCCACAGCGCGTAGGTGGCCACGGTGCGCTCCGCCGCCGGGGCCATCGAGTTGAACCGCTTGGCCGCCGTGTTGACTCCGCGTGAGGTGATGACGTACACCGCGGGCAGCAGGGTGATGGTGGATTCCCGGAGCATGCGGACGGTCACCTGGGCGGTACCGCCGGGCAGATCGGTGTACGTCACATTCGCGCCGGCCCAGGTCGGCTTGGCCGTCACGGTGGACAAGTACCGCGACAGGCCGGACTGGGCGACAGCAAAGGCCCCGAACTGGGCCCGCTGATCGGCGGCGATCCCCCGTTCGGAAGACACCCGGCTGTAGGTGATGGCCACGGCGACACCCATGAGCGCCAGGACGATGACGCTCAACGGGAGGGTGGCTCCCTTTCTGTTCCAGCCATTCAACCGTGCCAGAGCCGACATACGAGCCTCGCTGTGTTCGGTCGGATTACGGTGTAAGCAACGGAGTGTTCAAGGGATTGACCGGCTTCGTCACGCTGCGCTCGAACATCACCGAGTCGGCCGGCACCAGCGGGTTGTCGGTGGCAGTGACCTTCACCTTGATCCGCTTCACGTTGGCCGAGACGTTGGTGACTGTGCTGCAGCGAATGCGCGCGAACGGCGCGCCGGCGGTGGTGTCGCATGTAGTGCCGGCTGCCAGCGTCGTAAACGGCAACGCGTCGAGCCGGGCCAGCTCCGCGGCCATGGTGGCGGTCTGGAATGAGGCCAGGGATGCCGCCTCGGCCGAGCGCGAGGCCCGAACCAGGAGTCCACCCAGCACCAGCGTGCCTACGGCCAGCACCGTGACGGAGACCAAGACCTCGACCATCGTGAAACCGCGGCGGCGCTTCAGTAGCTTGACCATGTGTCCGTCCATCCGTTGCGGATTCGCTGGATCGACCCGACATGACCCAGCGCGCGGGTGAGATTGCATGAGTGAAACTGAAACGTCTTGTTACCGTTGCCGACGGCGGTCTGAGGCACGGCGATACCGAGCTTCACGTTGAGCCCGCTCACCACCGCCCCGTTGATGGTGTTGTTACCGTTGGAGGTCAGGGTCCCGCCTACCAGCACCAGACCGTCCCACGTCGTGTTGCCGCTGATCGTGAGGTTGCCCGTCACGATCAGAATTCCCTTGCCGTTGCCGGGCACCGAGAGATTGCCGTTGACCCGGACCACGGGCCAGTTGTTGAACTGGGCGGCGGTGGGCCAGGGATTCGTCGGATAGACGTAATCGGCCGGCAGGACGGTGCCGTTGGTGATGCCCGCCCAGTCGATGGCTACTTCGTCCTTGGCGGTCCCCCCCGGGCCGGGAGTACCCATGCCCACGGGTGTATTGTCAGGATTGCCATTGATGGGGCCGGTCTGCCCGGTATACGTCCCGGTGGGCACGGCCACACCAGGAATGGCCGGGAGACCTGTGCCGGCGCAGGCGTCGTTGCCATCCAGCGCGCCGGAGTTGCCGTTCTTGTCCAGCCCCGAAAGGCTGGTGAAGGCCGCATTCAGATCCAGCGGGGCCGGCACCCACTGGGCATAGGTCGCCACGGTGCGCTCCGCCGGCGGAGTCCGAGCCCCATAGCGCTTGGCTGAGGTGTTCAGACCGCGAGAGGTAATGATGAACACGGCGGGAATCAGTGACGTGGTCATCACCGAGTCCTTGAGGCGGCGGAGCGAGACCTGCGCCGTACCGCCGGCCAATCCGGTGATCGTGGTGTCGTGGCTGGCCGGCGGCATGCCGTTGAGGCCGGCCAGATAGGCATTCAGCCCGGATTGCGCCACGGCAAAGGCATCCACTTGCGCCTGTCCGTCGCCGGTGATCCCGCGCTCCGAGGAGAGCCGGTGATAGCTGATGGCCACGGCCACGGCCATCACCGCGATCACGATGATGGTGAGCGGGAGGGTGGCGCCCCTCTGGTTCAACCGGACGGACATAGCGGCTCCTCTCGGGGGGAGCTCAGTCGTTCCGGTTCTCGAAGAACACCGAGGTGGTCATGTTGGCCACCTTGGGGCCTGCACTACCGCCCGGGGTACGCTCGCTGGCGCCATGCAGCAGCAGCTCCAGGCCCCGGGTATTGGACAGCGGCGCCGGCACCGCGGCCTGCGCGGTGGTGTTGTTGAGCACGTAGAAATTGACCCGGGCCGTCGCGTCGAACGGCGTAGCCAGCTCTTCAGTGCTGCCGCCCGTGACCATGGTCCGATAGAGGCCGGTACGGCCGGGGATGGCGGTCGAGGCCTTGAATTCGTAGCGGATATCGCGGTACAGGTAGACAATCGATCCGCGGACGGGCGCCGGCATCATGGCGCCGGCGTTGCGGGTCAAATTCACCACTCGGCCCGCAGGTGACCCGTTGATGGACGCGAGCGTGTGAATGCTGTCGTACAACCCGTTCTGGCAGAGCGCCGTCGTGCCGATCAGGTTGAGAGTATTGCTGGGATGATAGGTGTAAACGCCGGTGGTGTTGTTCCTCAACGCGAACCCGGTATAGCCCGGAGCCGCGAACATGGCCGAGTCTACCGGCAGCAGGCTCACGGTGTAGATGTTCGCCGCGCTGCCGCAGAGGACGCCGAAGGCGTAGGGAACCCGGACCGTGAAGTCCTGGCCACCCGCCGCCGCCGCAATGAGTCCGCCCGATGCCTCCACCGACCGCAGGTCCGACATCAGCCGATTGATCCCGCCCCGGGAGACCCCGCGCGCGCCGCGCCAGGCTTCCTGCTGGTCCATGAACCGGGCCTGGTTCAACAGCATGCTCACCAGCGCGCCGCCGATGATGGCGGTCACTACCAGCGAGATGAGCAGCTCGACCAGGGTAAACCCCCGGCGCATCGATGGTGTCATCATTGGGTCTTCAACGGGTTCCCGTTGCCGGAGATGGTCCGCTTGATCGTAGTCGAGACGGGTTGCAGCAGCCCATTCCCGGTGGGGGTGATCGTCACGGTGACGTTCTTGGCCTTGGAGTTCACATTGACGATGGTCACGCATTCCTGGTGGGGAAACGAGGGGTCGTTGACCGTCATGCAGGTGGTTCCAGCCACCAGCTGGTCGAACGGCACCACGTCGTACTTGGCCATCGTGCCCTGGATCGCGGCGCTCTGCTGAGCCCCGGCGGAAGTGGCCCCTGCCTGACGGGCGGCCTGAAACAGGAGCGAGCCCATGCTGAGCGAGGCCGCCGACAGAATGGTCATGGACACCAGGATCTCGACCAGAGTAAAACCACCGGTCGGCGCGGCAGGAGCGGGATGCGCGGTCATGGCAGGATCCTCACTTGGCCGACGGTAGAGACCACTATTCTCTTGGTGCTGGTACCCGAAGTGATCGTGACGGTATCCGGCGCAGTGGCGATACCGGACGGGAAAATGTCCACGGTGCCCGAGAAGGCGAGCGTGACGTTGCCCAGCTCCGAATCCCCCAGCTGGCGCCGGAGACGCACGGTGCCTCCAGTACGGTCGGCCACGGTGTAGGTGGCGCTGCCGCAGGTGCAGGAGAGGCGCATCGGCTTCCGGTAGCGGGCCGCCAGGCTGAAGGCGGCCTCGAGATCCGCGGCCACGATGGCGGCGGTGCGGTTGACGCGGGTGGCCTGCATAGCCTGGGAAAACTTGGGGATCATCATCGCCGCCATAATGGCGATAATGGTGAAGGTGAGGGCTAGCTCCACCATGGTGAAGCCTCGCTCTCCCCGCCGGTAGCTCGAGTGTCTGGAATTAGGACGGTCCATCATGCTGCCTTGGGGGAGCAGGAAGAGTGCCGCCTCCGTCTCGGGGTATATCCCTAGGTGTTGCACTACTTTAGGTTTAGCCGCCGTTCCGCTGTCTCATGCAAACTGCACGAGGCGGAACCCCCGGGACAACCTAAAGCTGCATTCCTGCCTGGAAACTGGACTTGCTTTCGCTGCAACTACTTGCCCGACTATCGGCGGGCCCGAACCATCTTTCGACGGTATCTGAAGCCGCGCGCTGCGCTCTCTTGGGGCGTGCATTATAATTTCAAGGGAAATTCGTCCTGCATCCCCACCCATCTTCAGTGAATTCCATGCGCTCCCGTGAACGCATCCTGGGCAATCTCGAATCGATCTATCGGGAGTCGTACGATCGGGCCAAGAAGGGGGCCGATGAAGGCCGTATGATCGATCTCGACAGTGCGTTCATGCGGGACCAGCTGATGCTGGAGATCCTTCTCGACATTCGCGACCTCTTCTCCGTGGCGCCTGCCGCATCCGGTGGCTCCGCGCTGGAGAAGCTCGAAGCGCTGCGCCGGCTCACCAAACGCTGAAAGGTCGGCTCGTGCGTTCGATGTTTGATGCCGCTCTCCTCGCTCTGACGCTGGGGGTGGCCGCCTGTAACGCCGGCGAAGCCACTCAGAGTCAGCCTCCCGATCTCGTGGTCTACGGCCGGGTGTGGACGGGCGACTCGGTCCGCCCGTGGGCGCAGGCGGTCGCGGTCTCCGGCGACACCGTGGCAGCCGTCGGTGACAGCGCCCAAATCGCGAACTCTGTCGGCCCGAGGACCCGGGTGCTGGCCAACGGCAAGGCGATGGTCGTGCCGGGCTTCATGGATGGCC
Source organism: Gemmatimonadales bacterium (assembly GCA_036379675.1). Classification (GTDB taxonomy): domain Bacteria; phylum Gemmatimonadota; class Gemmatimonadetes; order Gemmatimonadales; family GWC2-71-9; genus CAVVWJ01. The sequence continues at coordinate 21,804 of DASVGF010000019.1, forward strand.
ACACCCACTTCCTGACCGGCGGGTTCCAGCTCGCAAGCATCGATCTCCGGGACGCGGCGTCGCCCGCCGAGTTCATCGCCCGGCTCAAGGCGTACGCGGCCAAGCTCAAACCCGGCGAATGGATTCTGGGCGGCGATTGGGATCACGAGCGCTGGCCTGGCGCCCCGCTGCCCCAGCGCGGCTGGATCGACTCCGTCACTCCCAGAAATCCGGTTTTCGTCAACCGGCTCGACGGGCACATGGCGCTGGCCAATAGCCAGGCCTTGCGTCTGGCGCGGATCAGCCGGGCCAGCCGCGAGATTCCCGGCGGTACCATCGTGCGTGGTCCGGGAGGTGAGCCGACCGGCGTGCTCAAGGATGAGGCCCAGAACCCGGTGTACGCCGTCATTCCGGTCCCCACCCCATCCCAGAGCGACGCGGCGCTCGAGCGAGCCATGAAGTGGGCGGCCAGCAAGGGAGTCACCGCCGTCGCGGACGTCTCGGTACCGTGGTATGAGGTCGCCGCGCTCCGGCGGGCCCGCGCCGCGGGAAAGCTCACCACCCGGGTGGCTGTCTTCGTACCGCTGGGCGAATGGCGACGGATGGCGGACACGCTGAAGGCCGCGGGCGCAGGGGACGATTGGTTGCGGGTGGCCGGCGTCAAGGGATACGTGGATGGCTCGCTGGGTTCCACCACCGCCCTCTTCTATCAGCCTTACAACGACGCGCCCGAAACCTCGGGCCTGATGGTCACACCCGAGGATTCGCTGCGAGCCTGGATCGGAGGCGCCGACTCGGCCGGATTGCAGGTGGTGGTGCACGCGATCGGAGAGCGGGCCAACGGTCTGCTCCTTTCCATTTTCGACAGTGTCGGCCGCGCCCACGGCCCGAAGGACCGGCGCTTCCGCATCGAGCATGCCCAGCACCTCCGCCGAGGCGACATTACCCGCCTGGCGCGAAGCGGGGTGATCGCCTCCATGCAGCCCTACCACGCCATTGACGATGGGCGCTGGGCCGAGAAGCGCATCGGCCCGGAACGGATCAAAACGACCTATGCCTTCCGGTCGCTGCTCGATCAGGGCGGCCGGCTTGTCTTCGGCTCCGACTGGACAGTAGCCCCGATCGACCCGCTGCTGGGCATCTACGCCGCGGTCACCCGCCGCACCCTCGACGGGAAGCATCCGCGTGGTTGGGTGCCGGAGGAAAAGATCACGGTCGAGGAGGCGCTTCGGGCCTACACCGCCACCAACGCCTACGGTGTCTTTGCCGAGCGCGCGCGCGGGAAGCTTGCCCCCGGGTACCTGGCAGATGTGGTTCTACTGGACCAGGATCTGACCGCCATCCCGCCCGAGGAGATCGAGCGCGCCGGAATCCGGTACACTGTCGTGGGCGGGAAAGTCGTGTTCTCGAGGCCGTGAGCGGAGACTAGTAGCATGCGTGGCTACTAACACACCCTCACTTGACCTCCTGTAGTTCGGCTTGGCATCTTCCGGCTGCATCCCTCCCCTACCCCGACGATCAGCAGATACTCTCGAGCGCTCGGCATTGCTGCGTCACGCTCTCCGACCGCGTACGCCCAACAGCTTCCTGGGAGGAATCCATGACGGTAGTCCGCCCTCTGCTCCTGCTCACGCTGATCTCGCTGGCAGGCCCTTTGGAGGCTCAGCGAATCAAGCTGCCGATGAAGCTGGCCGAGCTCGAAATCCGGGCCCGGCAGGACTCGCTGGATGCAGCGGCGCACTACAACGTGGCCCTGGCGTACTGGAACGAGAAACGGTTCGACGAGGCCGAACGGGAGCTCAGAGACGCGGCAGCGCTCGACCCGAGGTTTGCCGAGGCCTATCTGGCGCTCGCGTATCTGCCGTATGCCCGCCGGCCCAAGCTCTGGACCGAGGAGTCCCGGGATCGGGTGCCGGATGAGTGGAAGCAGCGGCTGGAGGAGTCGGACCGGATGTACCGCCGGGCCTTCCTGGTCAATCCGTTGGTGGATCTACGGATCGCGGGCGCAGTCACCATGCCGCGCGACCCGCATTGGGAGACGCTGTATCCCGGCGTGTACGAGTTCTACTTCCAGGCGTTCGATGACATGCTGCAGGGCAACTACGAGCAGGCCTATGGCCGGTTCACCAAGCTCCACCGCGAGCGCCGGATAGAGGGTCCCGGCCAGGGGAAGCTGCCGGTCTCGTTCCACTGGTTCGAGGGCCTCGCCGCCGCACATACCCAGCGCTGGGTTCCGGCCAAACAGAAGTTCGAATACCTGATCGAGGAGTCGATTGCCGAGGAAAAGAAGATGGAAGAGAAGGACCTGGTCCGCATCCCGCTCCGGACCAACGAATACCGCTACTTCCTCGCCAACGTCACCCATGCTGCCGGCCATACCGAACGGGCGCTGGATCTGTATCGCAAGACGCTGGAGAACGATCTCGGCCTCTACATGGCCCACGTGCAGATGGCGAACATCTACGAGGCCCAGCGCCGCTATCCCGAGGCGATCGAAGAGCGCCAGCGGGCGGTGAACGCCAATCCCGATGACCCGAGTCTGGTCCTGGATCTGGGCGTGACGGTGGGCAAATCGGGGAAATTCGCGGAGGCCGAGGTGCTCCTGCAGCAGGCCGCCGAGGCCAATCCGCGCGACCCGCGGGTACCCTTCTGGATGGGGCTCTGCCAGGCCGAGCAGGGCAAGCGGGACGAGGCCAAGGCGTCGTTCACCCGCTTTCTCGCCATGGCGCCGGCGCGGTGGGATAAGCAGATCGGCATGGCGAAGCAGCGCCTGGCGGCGCTCCAATGAGGGGCTCGCCTCTGGGCCTCGCAACATGGGCGCTCGTTTCGGCCCTTCTCTGCGGCGCCCCGGGTCTTGCCTGGGGGCAGGCGTCGTCGTATGAGGAACTGCAGCGCTTCTCGGCTGTCCTGAACCACATCCGGACCAACTATCCCGATTCCGTCAGCTATAACGGGCTGGTCCGGGCGGCCATTGACGGCATGATCCGGTCACTCGATCCCCACAGCTGGTTCGCGTCGCGCGAGGACTACGAACAGCTCAATGCCCTGGAACGGGGCGAGCTGGCGGTCACGGGGATCGTGTTCGACTTTGCCGACGGCGTGCCGACAGTCCTGCGTTCCACCCACGGCAGTCCGGCGGAAAAGGCGGGAGTACTGCCAGGCGACCGCATCCTCAAGGTGGATGCGATCCCGGTGGCGGGGATGACGGCGAAGTCGATCGCCCTTCGCCTGGCTGGCGAGAAGGGATCGAAGGTGATGGTCGGTCTCGAGCGGGGCTCGCGGCTCGAGCCGGATACGTTTTCGGTACAGATCAAGCGAGCCTTTCTGAGGGGCCGTTCCGTCTCCGTTGCCCGGATGGTTGACGCACGGACCGGCTATGTCCAACTGGATGACTTCGGACCCACCGCCGCCGAGGAGGTGGAGAAGGCCGCCAGGCAGCTTCGGTCGAAGAATGCCCGGCAGCTCATCCTGGATCTGCGCGGCAATCCGGGCGGCATCGTCACCGAAGCCGTTGACCTGGCCTCGGCATTTCTCCCCGGCAAGACTCTGGTTTTCACGACGCGTGGCCGCAAGAAGACCGTCAACGAGGACTATCGTACCAAGCGAAGTGGCGAGCTTGTCGACCTGCCGCTGATCCTGCTCATCGACCAGGGCAGCGCCAGCGCGTCCGAGGCGCTCGCCGGCTCGCTTCAGGACCATGACCGGGCGCTCATCGTGGGCCGGCGGAGCTTCGGCAAGGCGCTGATGCAGACCGGCTTTCTGGTGCCTGCGGGATACGTCCAGCTTACGGTAGGGCATGTGCTCACACCGTCCGGCCGGTTCATCCAGCGCCGCTACCAGGGCTTCGAGATCGAGCAGTACCACGCCTTCGCGGGAACCGCCGGATCGGAGCAGGACACCCTTCAGGTCTTCCGCACCGATCGTGGGCGCGCTGTGCGGGGAGGCGGTGGGATCGCACCGGACGTGGCAGTGCCGGAGGGAGCCAAGCCGCCGGGGTGGTGGAGCGAGGCGTCGGACAGCGGGTACGGGTATGTCGTGGCCGACAGCGTTGCCCTGACCCTGCCGGCGGACGCGGCTGCGCGAGCCGCCTGGATATCGGGTTCCGAGCCGTGGGAGGTGCGCTTGCTGCCGGCATTTCTGGAGCGGGTGCGCACCCGGCTCAAGATCGCTGCCCGGCCGGACAGCGCCACCAGCGCCGCTATAGCCCGCCGGCTCGCTGCCAGAGCTGCATCCGTCCGCTGGCCTCCTGAGGCCGGCGAGGAGCTTCTCCTGGCCAGCGATCCCGACGTGCGGGCGGCCCTCGATGCCTTTCCCCGGCTGGGCCATCTGCTGAGGGAGCCGGCGCGACGGTAGCAAGGCTGCCGCCGCGGCCTTCGCCCGCTATCTTTCGGCGTCCCGTTGCTGGTGACCGTTGACCCCGAACCCCGAGTTCCATGGCCACACGCGCTTCGGGCCGCCCCAGGAGCTCCGCCAAGCTGGAAAAGGCGGACCTGCTCGAGATATACCGCCTGATGATGCTCGCCCGCCGGATCGACGATAAGGAGATCCAGCTCAAGCGACAGAACAAGATCTTCTTCCAGATTTCCGGCGCCGGGCACGAGGCCGTCCTCGCCGCCGCCTCCAAGGTTTTTCGTCCCGCCTACGACTGGTTCTATACCTACTACCGCGACCGCGCGCTCTGCCTCGGGCTGGGCATGACCCCCACCGAGCAGCTCCTGTCGGCAGTCGGCGCGGCCGATGATCCCAACTCCGGCG
>DASVGF010000020.1:0-11843 GCA_036379675.1 Gemmatimonadales bacterium
CATCGGATCCTGTTCCCGGGCAGCACTGAGAATATCGAGACCCGACACCTGGGGCATGCGCACGTCGGAGAGGATCATGTCGTGGGTGCCCGAACGGATCTGCTCCAGCCCCGCTTTCCCGCCCTGGGCCGTTGTCACCTCGAACCCCTCGTTGCGCAACAGGATTCGGAGCGTATCGAGAATCCCCGACTCGTCGTCGACGACCAGCAGCGACGGCTTCTGACTCATGCAGCATCCTCCGCGACCATCTTGGCGGGCAAGAAAATGGTGAATGTAGTGCCGGACCCCGGCCCCGAATCGACCAGGACGAGGCCGCGGTGCGCCTCCACGGCGCGTTGAACGATAGCCAGGCCCAGCCCACTTCCGCCCGACCGGCCGGAGACGAACGGCTGGAAGAGTCGTTCCCGCACTTCCTCCGGAATACCGGGGCCGTTGTCGCGCACCTGGAGCCGGACCGCGTGCTCCAGGTTGGTGCCGTGGGGAATCTCCGAGGCCTGCACCGCCGCCATGGAGACCGTAATCCGCACCGGCCCGCGGGCGGCCTGCACCGCATTCAGCACCAGGTTCGCGATCACCCGGTGCAGCAGGTCCTCGTCGCCCTCCAGCATGACGTGATCGCCTTCCACCGTGATGACCGCGTCGGCCCGGCAGTCGGGGTGGGCCCGAATGAGGCGCACCACGGCCACCACCACGGCATGCAGGTCGAGCGGGGTGAAGTGCGTCGCCCGGACCCGGGCAAAGTCCAGGAACTCGCTCAGCAGACGGCTCAGCCGGTCGCTCTCCCGGACGATGAGCCCGGACAGGAAGCGCTCGTCCTCGTCCGCATGCTTGGACCGGGCCAGCTGCTCCACCGAGCTTCGGATGGACGCGAGCGGGTTCCGGATCTCGTGGGCCAGCGAGGCGCTCAGCTCCGCCACCGCCTCCAGGCGCTCGGCCCGCATGTGAAGCTCCTGCACCTCCTTCAAATCGGAGATGTCGGTAAAAATAGCGGTGACCGAGGGCGCGTCCTGCGCCTCCTGCCGGAAGGTGGTGGTACTGAGGCCGATGGGAAACATGCGGCCGGCCCCCTGCACCACCATCCCCTCACCCCGGCTGATCTTCCGGCCGTTGCGGATCCCCGCCACCGTGGCGGCCCAGAGCTCGGACGAGCGGCCCTTCAGGTGATCGAGCACCGGCAACCCGATGAGGGCCTCGCCGTCGAGGTCGAGCAGCCGCTCCGCCGTCGGGTTGATGAATGCCAGCCGGCCCAGCCCATCCACCGTAAGCACACCCGATCGGATGTTGCGGAGGATGTCGTCGGCCTCGAGCCGGACCCGCTGGAGCTCGGTGGCGAGGGTGGCCTGCTCCATCCCCGCTTCGCGCAGCCGCTGACCCAGCACCGCGACAATCGCGAACACCAGGTTGAAGACCACGATCTGAGCCCATGAGGCGGTATCGAGCCGGGCTCCGTGGGACCACAGGGTATCGCCCAGGTAGAGCACCGAAGCCAGCACCGCCATGGCCGCCACCCACGCAGGCTGCATGAGCAAGGCGTAGGCGGCAACCACCAGCACGTACAGCGCGGGGAACGCCGACTGGGGCTGCCCGGCAAAGTGGACCACCGTTGTCACCAGGCCCAGATCCACCAGCGCCTGGACCAGAAAAAACGGGTTGCCGGGTTTTCGATTCAGGAGAAAAACCGTGCCTGCCCCATAGCCGGTGAAGACCAGGGCAAACACTACCGCCACGCTGACGATGAACGATTCCTGGGGCCGCTCGGTCCAGACCAGTCCGGCGCCGAGCAGCACACCGGTGGCCAGCACCAGCCGGCCAACGAAGAGCCAGGTGAGCAGGGTGCGCTGGTCTGGCAGGGTGTTCTTCCCGGGCCGCCGCCGGTCCGGCACCATCGGAACCGTGGCGCGGGTAGCTTCCATCGGACCTCGTTATGAGCTATTGGCTACTGGCTATTGGCTGTTGGCTCGAGCACAAGCTGTGGGTTGCAACGGCTGGAAACGGCAGGGGTCACAGGCCGAAGTCAGCAGCCAGCAGCCAATAGCGATCTCGGGGGCCCAGCGAAGATAGGGAGGGCGACCGCCGATTCGGTAGTGGCCTATCATTCAGCATGCCCTGGACCGTCTACCTCGCCCGCTGCAGCGACGGGACCCTCTACGCTGGCGTCACCACCGACCCGGAACGCCGCGTCGCGCAGCACAACGCCGGTGCCGGCGCTGCGTATACGCGCTCCCGGGGGCCGGTTACGCTGGTGTATTGGGAGGAGGCTCCGGACCGGTCAGAGGCGCTGCGGCGCGAGCACGCGATCAAGCGGCTCAGCCGGTCTGAGAAGGAGGCACTGGTGGCAAAAGCGCCGGGCCGGCTCTGACCGGCGGCCTATTTGGTTCGCAGTCCCGTCCGGCGTTCGATCCCGGCATAGCTCGAGCTGCCGTTGGCACGGCGCTCGTAGCCGCTGTAGCCCGCCGAGGTACGGGGGCGGGACGCCCTGCCCAGATTGGCGCCGGCGGGGAGGTCGGACAGGGAGCTGGGCGAATCCAGATGGGCGCCCTCATAGACTCCCACCCCCAGGCGATTCACCAGCTCTCCGCCAAGCCAGGCGGCGACCACCGTAATCGCCGCGCCCGCCAAGGCGGCCACCACCGCGCCGGTAGGCGGAAGGGCCGGGTTGTCCCGCCGCAGGAACCAGCTGAGCGCAAAGAACCCCAGCACCGTCACATTCAGAAGGCCGTGCCAGAGCCCGATGCGCTTGGCCCGCGTCCCGCCGGGAATGGCAAACCAGTCGAGCCAGCCGAACAGGGCGGCCAGCAGTCCTCCCACCACTCCCGCTCCGATCATGTACCAGGACACGAGAGCCCATTCGGCCTTCTCGGAGATGAGAAAGACCACGTCGAAGACTACCGCGGTGGCCAGCAGGCCCAGCGGAAACACGACGAGCATCGGATGGATGGGGTGTCCTGCGAACTTGGCCTTGCTCTCCATAATCCCTCGGTCTCGGAAGGTGCCACGCGCCGAGCAAAGATGGGTCGCCCTGGAGGCTTGAGGATGTGATCTATGACCGACTCATTCCGGTCGCCTTGCCTTGGCGTCCAGAACCTCGCGGACGGTGAGCGTCAGGTTATCGGCGGAGAAAGGTTTCTGCAGGAAGGACCGGCCGGTAAGGCTGAGCTGGAGCTTGTCGCCTTCGGCATACCCCGACATGAAGAGGACCCTGATATCGGGCCAGCGGGCGAGTAGCCGGTCCACCAGATCGGGTCCGGGGAGGTCCGGCATGACGACGTCGGTGAGCACGAGGTCGATGTTGCCATCCACCCGCTCGGCCAGCGCGAGGGCTTCTTCGGCGTTCGAGGCGGCGAGCACGAAGTATCCCTGGTTCAGCAGAATCCTCGAGGCCACCCCCCGCACCGCCTGCTCGTCTTCCACCAGGAGAATGGTCTCGGACCCCCGCAGCGGAGGCGCGACGCCGAGGCTGGGGGGCTCGGGTTGATCCTCGTTTTCCACCCGGGGAAAGCACACCTTGAAGGCGGTGCCGTGGCCCGGCTCGCTGTCCACCCAAATGTAGCCTCCGCTCTGCACCACGATGCCATACACCGTGGCCAGGCCCAAACCGGTGTTCTGGTTGGCCGGCTTGGTCGTGAAGAAGGGCTCGAAGAGGCGGGCCTTTACTTCGGGGGTCATTCCGTGCCCGGTGTCGCTTACCACCAGCATGACGTAGGGTCCCGCCGGGATGTCTATGCCGACCTGCCGGTAGGCATATCCCTCGGGCAGGTCCACGTCCATGGTTTCAATCGTCAGGCTGCCTCCGCCGCGCATGGCATCGCGCGCGTTCAGCGCCAGGTTCATCACCACCTGCTCGAGCTGCCCGTAATCGGCCTCCACGCCTCCCAGCCCGTGCGAGAGCGAGGTCACCAGCCGGATATCCTCACCCAGCAATGGCCGCAACATCCGCTCGAGCCCCGACACGACCTCATTGAGGCTCAGGACGTGCCGCGCCACAAGCTGGTGCCGGCCGAAGCCAAGGAGCTGGCGGGTCAGCTGCATGGCGCGGTCTGCCGCTTTGCGGATTTCGTCGGCATCGGCCCAACGGGGATCATCGCGCTCCAGCGTGCTCAGCAGGAAATCGCTGAAGCCCATGATGATCATCATCATGTTGTTGAAGTCGTGGGCGACTCCGCCCGCCAGCCGGCCCACCGCTTCCATCTTCTGAGCCTGACGGACCTGCTCCTCGGCCCGCCTCCGCTCGGTGAGATCCTGCACGTTGACGGCGTAGTAGATCACCTTGCCGTCGGCATTCTTCACCGCCGTGGCGTCGATCAGGGCCGGAAACACGGCCCCGTTGCGGCGCACGCGCTCGGTCTCCCAGATCTGGTGGCCGCGCTCGTCGAAGAGCGGGTTCATCCGGGGGAAGTCTTCCGGCGAGGCGGGCGAGAGCTCGGCCATGGAGCGCCCTTGCAGCTCTTCCACGCTCCAGCCGTGCATCGATGCGAAGGCGGGGTTCAGGCTCTCGATGATGCCGTCGGCGTTCACGATCGCCACACCCCAGCCGGCGTGCTCGAAGATCCGGGCCCACCGCTGCAGCTCCTGCCCGGCCTCGACCCGCTGGCTGATGTCCCGGCCCACCCCCACGATGCCGGTGACCTCCCCGCCGGGGCCGAGCAGCGGTGAGAGCGTGGTCTGCATGTGGTGAATGCCGCGGGTGCCGTGGAGGACCCACTCGTAGGTGACGCTTTCACCGGCCAGGGCCTGGAGATTGGCGCGCTCGTGCGCCGGGGCGTGCTCGGGGCCGACAATTTCCCGGATGGTGCGCCCGATCAGGTCGGCGGCCTTGAAGCCCTCGCGCTCCAGCCAGCGGCCGAAGGCGTCCATGCAACGCTGGTCCCGGTCCAGCCGAAAGACCACGTCGTCAATCGATTCGACCAGATGGCGGAAGCGTTCCTCGTTGGCCTGGAGCTCGCGCGCGTAGCACACCATGCCGTTGCAGGTCGGGCCAATCCGGACCGCCAACCGCCGCCCGGCGGCCGCGAACCATTCCTCCAGCTCCACCGCGCTCCCCTGGGCATGGGCGCGGAATGCCTCGGCCTGGATCCGGGTGCCCGCCAGCTGGGGGAAAGCCTGCCAGACACTCAAACCGAGCAGTCCCGCCCGGCTGAAGCCGAGCGGCGCGAGAAGCCCGTCGGCCCGCGCATTGATGTGGGTGATGTGCCACTCGTGATCGCAGCCGATAAGCGCCTCGTCGATGCCATCGAGCAGCTGAGAGGTGAGGCCGGGCAGCGGATTTTCACGGAGGAGAACGGTCAGACCTTCATCGGCGGGATACGCGCGGACCTCGATCGGTCCTCGGTCGCCGGCATCGGCCACCTCGTGCACGACGGCTACCTGGTCGGCATAGGCTCGTTGCAACGCGCGGCCAAGAGACGAATCGGCCAAGGCGGGCCGGTCCCAGATGACCGTGCCAATGAGATCGCCTGAGGGAGAGCCGGAGAGGCGGGTCAGCAATCGCTCGGCCTGGCGATTCAGGTAGGCGAAGCGCCAGTCCGGATCCAGGGTGAAGAGCCCCTCGCCAACACGATCGAGCAGCTCTAGCGGCTGGGCAGCGTTGAGCAAACCGGATTTACCTTGGCAGAGGAACGTCTCAAACTAAGAACTTCCCACCCCCGCTGCCAGACTACATCTGCTGGGTACCGCTTCCAGCCGCCCGCTCGGGTGCAGCCGCCGGCGTGGGGGCCTCGGCCCGTTCGGGCACCGCGGAGCCGTAGAGCGCCCGGTAGATGTCCTCGTTGCGCTGGATGATGCGCACGTAATCACGGGTTTCGACGAACGAGATCCGCTCGGCGAACACCTCGGGGTCTTCAACCCCGATCCGCTTGGACCAGCGCTCGACCCTCGAAGCGCCGGCGTTGTAGGCTGCCAGGATATGGGCCCGCTGATCGTATCGGGAGAACAGCTCGCGCAGGTGCACCGCGCCCAGCTGGATGCTCACGTCCGGCTGATAGAGCAGCACCGGATCCCAGACCGGATAGTCCAGCTCCCGGGCCAGGCGCTCCCCCAGCTCCGGCATCACCTGCGCAAGCCCGCGCGCGCCGGCGGGAGACGTAGCGGAGGGATTGAAGTTCGACTCCTGCCGGATGAGAGCGGCCATGAGGCTCGGATCCAGCCCATGCTCGGCGGCTTCCGCGAGGAGGGCATCCTCGTGAACGACGGGATAGATCAGCCTGTAGGTGCGAGCGTCAGCCGGCGCTCCGCGGGCCAGGGCGCGACGTCCCAGCTGGATGGCCTGCGAAGCCATGCCGTGGCGGCGGAACGCGTTTGCCAATACCAACAATCTTTCCGAGGAGGTGTCGCTCGAGCGGGCCAGACGGTCCAGCTCCCAGCGCGACTCCGCCATCAGGCCGAGTCGTGCGAGGAGGGCAGCGGTGCCCACCTGGCTGTCGATAGCGGTGTCGGTGGCAAACGAATCTTTCGCCGCTGGCGGCACCCAGGGCCGGTCACCCAGGCGGGCGGCGCTCAGGGCGGCGTAGTACGAGAGCGGCTCGCGTGAGGTGACGCTCAGCCAGCGGGCGCGGGCAATGGCGCTGTCACCGGCATCGGCCCAGGCTCGCCCGGCCCAGTAGGTGGCTCCCAGCGCCTCTTCGCTCGACGGATAGCGCTCGGCCAGCTGATCGAACTCCTGGGCGGCGAGCTTCGGCTCTCCGCTGAGCAGGGCGACCATGGCGGCCCGGAAGCGGGACGTCGGGGCAAAGCGGCTGGTGGGATACCGGTCGGCCACGACGCGGTGCAGGCGGCGGGCCTCGATATCGTCCCGGTCGTCGGACGCGAGATCGGCACGCAGGAAGAACGCCGATGCGGCGGCCACGGTATCGCGGGGGTACTTCCTGGTCACCGCAATGAGCGCCGCGCGGCCCGGCGCCAGCTGGCCATCGCGAACCAATGCGCGGGCCGCGTGGTACGCAGCGACTGCCTCCTTGGGATGTGGCTTCCGCACCAGCCGGAACTGCCTGGCTGCGTCGCCATTGCGGCCCAGCCGGGTGAGGACGGTTCCATAGAGGAAACGATCGTCGCCGCTGGCCACTGCACTGCCGGCGCGGGCAAACCCGCTGGCGGACCGGGCGGGGAGGCCGGCTTCCGCAGCCGCCCTCGCCACCACCAGCTCATCGGCGGAGGAGAGCGGCGCGAAGACGCTGTCGAGTATGGCCACGGCCTCCCGAACCGCGCCGCTGCCGATTCGGCCGCCGAGTAATCCCAGGATTTCCCGGCGAACTACGGCCTGAGGCGCACTGTCGGAGCTCATGGCCAGCCGTAGCCGCAGGCTGGTGAGCCGGTCGCCCACAGCGGCAAACCGCCGTGCCGCCCCCGCCAGATCGCCGGTCCGCTCGTGGGCGGAGGCGTCGGCATAGGGAATTCGTCCGCGAGCCAGAGGGCTCGAGATGCCGTCATAGAGCCGGGCGCGGGCGCTGCTGTCATCGGTTACGGCCGCGGCACGGAGGAGCAGCCAGTCGGAAACACTTGGGAGCCTGATGGCTGCACGAGCGTACAGCTCGGCGGCGCTGTCGCGGGCACCCACCCGGTCGAGGGCGCTGGCCAGCAGCAGGAGGCGCTCGCCCGATTCGGGATCTTTCCGAACGGCCATGCCCGCGTGATGGAGCGCGAGGGAGTCCTGGCGCCGCTCCAGGGCGGCCCGCGCGAGGAGCACGCGGCCGCGGCCTCCGTGAAGGCTGTCCAGCCACGTCTCGCGGCCCAGCAGATCGAGCACCTCACTCCAGCCCCGCCACTCGCTGGCGGCGCTGGCCGCCAGAAATACGGTGGCCGGCGTACGGTGGGAGGAATCCCGCAGCCAGGGGGTGAGCAGCCTGGTGGCCTGCCACGGACGGCCGCGCGCCAGTGCCAGACGCGCCGCAGCCAAGGTGGAGTCGAGGCTCGCCGCGCCGATAACCACCCTCGCTGGGGTGGCAGGCCGCGCCGGAGCCGGTGGGGTGACCGCAATGCTTACCAGCCAGAGCCACAGATGGAGCAGGTGTGTCACGGTATTCCTTGAGGCAAGGGAGTCCGATACCTCAGCGCGCGATGCAAATGCCGCGCCGCAGCAGACTTAGCTCTACAGGCACTCCTGTGGCGCCAGACCCCCCAAACGGCAGGGGCGAGTCGCTCAGGCACCCGCTAGTTTTGCAGAATGACCGAGACCGATGGCACCAGGGTTCGCCTGGATAAATGGCTGTGGGCCGCCCGTTTCTATAAGACCCGGTCGCTGGCCGCGGAGGCAATCGAGGGCGGCAAGGTCCAGGTGAATGGGGAGCGGGTCAAACGGGCCAAACTGCTGAAGGCGGGGGACGAGGTTCGCATTCGCCTTGGCCCCTATGAGCATCAGATTGTTGTGCGGCAACTCTCCGAGCATCGCGGCCCTGCCAGCGAGGCCGCGGAGCTCTACGAAGAGACGCCGGCCAGCCGCGCAGCGCGCGAGGCGATGGCTCTTCAGTTGAAAAGCCTCCACGCGGCGTTCGCGCCCGAGCGCGGGAGGCCGACCAAGAAGGACCGGCGAGAGATAGAGAAACTGAAAGGGCGTGAGCGGTAAGCGGTGAGCAGTAAGCGGGGGTGGCTGGGAAGGGCCAGCTGACCGCTCACTGCTTACCGCTTACCGCTTACGGTTTGCATGTTCTCGACCATGGCGCGTCCGAACTCGCTGGTCTTGAGCAGGGTAGCGCCGGTCATCAGGCGTTCGAAATCGTACGTTACCCGCTTCTGCGCGATGGTTGTTTCCAGCGACGCGACGATCAGGTCGGCCGCCTCGTGCCAACCCAGGTACCGAAACATCATCTCGCCCGACAGGATCACCGAGCCGGGGTTTACCTTGTCCTGGCCGGCGTATTTGGGCGCAGTCCCGTGAGTGGCTTCGAAGATGGCGTGCCCGGTGAGATAGTTGATGTTGGCCCCCGGCGCTATGCCGATCCCGCCAACCTGAGCCGCCAGCGCGTCGGAGATGTAGTCGCCGTTCAGGTTCATGGTGGCGATGACGCCGTACTCCCGGGGCCGGGTGAGAATCTGCTGGAGGAAGGCATCGGCAATCACGTCCTTGATGACCAGGCCGCCGGGCAACCGGCACCAGGGCCCGCCGTCGAGGTCGGTGGCGCCGTACTCCTCCCGCGCCACGGCATAGCCCCAGTCGCGGAAGCCCCCCTCGGTGAACTTCATGATGTTGCCCTTGTGGACCAGCGTGACGCTCTGGTATTTCTGGGCCAGGGCGTAGTCGAGGGCGGAGCGGATCAGCCGCTTGGAGCCCTCCTCCGAGATGGGCTTGATGCCGATGGCGCTGGTGGCAGGGAACCGGATGGTCTGCACTCCCATCTCGCGCTGGAGGAAGTCGATCACGCGCCGGGCATCGTCGGTCTTGGCCTTGTACTCGATGCCGGCGTAGATGTCCTCGGTATTCTCCCGGAAGATGACCATGTTCACGTCCTGCGGCGCCTTGACCGGCGAGGGGACGCCCTGGAAGTAGCGCACGGGACGGACGCAGGCGTAGAGGTCGAGCTTCTGCCGCAGGGCGACGTTCAGGGAGCGAAATCCTCCGCCCACCGGGGTGGTGAGCGGCCCCTTGATGGCAACGAGAAAATGATCGATGGTGGCCAGGGTCTCGTCCGGCAGCCAGCTGTTCATCCGGTCCTTGGCCTTCTCGCCGGCCAGTACCTCCAGCCAGGCGATCTGGCGGCGCTTGCCGTAGGCCCGCTGAACGGCGCTATCGAAGACGTGCTGCGACGCACGCCAGATGTCCGGGCCGGTACCGTCGCCCTCGATGTACGGAATGATGGGCCTGGAGGGTACCTCGAGGCGGCCATCACGCAGAGTGATCGGCTCGCCACCGCTGGGGGCCTGAAACGCCTGTACGGCTGGCGACGTGGCTGACATCGGACCCGTCCTTTTGCTACGGGTGTGCAAGTGGGGGATCGCCGCAATCTGGCCGAGTGGCCAATGAACATCAATACACCGGTTCGGCCGGTGGCGGCGGCGGTGGCCTCCATCCACGCCGCCTACGATAAGTACGCCCGGGGCTTCGAGGAGATCACCGGGCGCGCCCGGGCCCGGTTCGAGGGGCGGGACTGGTCGGGGGCGCAGGCGGATGGGACCGAGCGGCTGACGCTCTACAAGACCCATCTCGACGCGGCGGTCGCCGATGTCCGCGACATCCTGGAAGACGGAGTCATGGAGCGGACGGTGTGGGCCGCGATGAAGTCGGAGCACGCGCTCCGGCAGGACCGGCCCGACTCCGAGCTGGCGGAGACCTTCTTCAACTCGGTGACGAGGCGGGTCTTCAGCACCGTGGGGGTGGACCCGGCAATCGAATACCTCGATCAAACCCGACCGGAGCCTGATCCCGCCGACACCGCTATCTGGGAGACCTACGCGGCCGACCGAGTGGATCCGGCGCTGGTGCGCCGCATGCTTCTCGCGCTCCCCTGGTCGGTGCCCTACGCCCAGTTGGACCGGGACGCCACCCTCGTGGCCGAGCTCATCGACGCCCGGGTCCGACGGCTGGCCGGAGGCCGCAGCGCCGTGGAGCTCGACATCCTCCACGCGCTCTTCTATCGGAACAAGGGGGCGTACCTGGTGGGCCGCATGCGGCTCGGGGCCGAGACCCTTCCCCTCGTCCTGCCGCTACTCCACGCCGAGCGCGGCATTGTGGTGGACGCCGTGCTGATGACCTCGGACGAGGCCAGCGTCGTGTTCGGCTTCAGCTGGACCTACTTCCGGGTGGCGGCTCCCCGCCCCCGGGCGCTGGTGGACTTCCTGGGGAGCATCATGCCGCTCAAGTCGGTCCACGAGCTCTACACCGCCGTGGGCTACAACAAGCACGGCAAGACCGAGCTGTATCGCAGCCTCATGCGGCACCTGGAGGGGCCCGACGCCCGATTTGCCTTCGCGGAAGGCGACGAAGGCATGGTCATGGCCGTCTTTACCCTGCCCTCGTTCAATGTGGTGTTCAAGATCATCAAGGACAGCTTCGGCGCGCCCAAGAACACCACCCGCCGAGGGGTGATGGCCAAGTACCATTTCGTCTTTGTGCGGGACCGGGTGGGCCGGCTGGCCGACGCGCAGGAATTCGAGCACCTGGAGTTTCCCCGCCGCTGCTTTCCCGACGACCTGCTCGCCTATCTCGTCCGCGAGGCGGGGGCCACGGTGCGGGTCGAGGGGGAGCGAGTCATCGTGCGCCACCTCTATACCGAGCGGCGCGTCACCCCGCTGAATCTCTTCCTGCGGGACGCCGACCCGCCCGCCGCCGAGGAGGCGGTGCTTGACTATGGCAACGCCATCAAGGACCTGGCGGCAGCCGACATCTTCACCGGTGACATGCTGCTCAAAAACTTCGGGGTCACCCGGAATGGCAGGGTAATCTGCTACGACTACGATGAGCTTTGCCTGCTGTCGGAATGCCGGTTCCGACGCATTCCCGAGCCCACCACGATAGACGAGGAGTTCGCCGCGGAGCCGTGGTTTCATGTGGGCGAGCAGGACATCTTCCCCGAGGAGTTCCGGGCCTTCCTCGTTCCGCCGGGGCGGCTCCGGGACGCCTTCCTGGCGGCGCATGGCAATCTGCTCGACGTCCAGTTCTGGCAGGGCGTCCAGCGGCGGCTGGCCGCCGGTGAAGTGGTCGACGTTTTTCCCTATCGCCGGGAAGTCCGGCTGCAGAGGGACGGAGGCAGGAATGAAGGAGGGACGTAGCGAAGAGGGAGGAGCAAAAGCAAAGGGGGAAGGAGCTCAGCGGCTCCCTCCCCCGTCACTCCTTCACTGCGTCGCTGCTACTCCTTGATCTTCGTCACGTTCTCCGCCGCCGGGCCCTTCTGACCCTGGACGATATCGAACTCCACCTT
>DASVGF010000021.1:0-2740 GCA_036379675.1 Gemmatimonadales bacterium
AGACCAAGAAATGGTCGGAGGTGATGAGCCTGATCCGTAGCGGGGAGATCAAGGATGCCAAGACCCTGGCGGGGCTGATGTACGTTGAGTGCTTCCGGCGGAAGGCGAATTATTGATAGCGAATACCCAATAGCCCCCCTAAACTTCCCTCATGCCCTCCCATTCGATGGACGCCCTGTTACGCTCCCTCAACAAGGGGGAGCTCGCACCCGTCTATTACCTGTACGGTTCCGAGGATGTCCTGAAGGACGAGGCGGTGCGGGCCATCGTGGACCGGGCGGTGGATCCGTCGCTGCGGGACTTCAACTATGACCAGCGCTCCGCCGCCCAGCTCGACGCCGAGGAGGTCTCCGCCCTTTGCAACACGCTGCCCATGCTGGCCGAGCGGCGAGTGGTGTTGCTGAGGGAGGTGGAGGGGTGGAAGCGGAAGACCAAGGGCCGCGCCGAATTTCTCCGCTATCTGAGCAAGCCCAGCGCCGATACGGTGGTGATTCTGGTGCAGGGATCCGGCGAGGAGAGCGAAGACCGGGAGCTCGCGGCCGGTGCCTTTGCGGTCAGATTCGATCCCCTGCCGGCGGATCGCGCCCGGAAGTGGTTGCTGCATCGGGCGGGAATGATCGGCCTGACGCTGGAGCCGGCGGCGGCCGATCACCTGGTGCTTTCGGTGGGCGCCGACCTCGGCGCCCTGGCGTCGGAGCTGGACAAGCTGGGATCGCTGCCGGACGGCGCCCCGCTCACCGCCGAACGGGTGGGCGAGCTGGTCGGGGTCCGCCACGGCGAGACCGTCTGGGACTGGCGCGACGCCGTCCTGGGCGATGAGACGGGGCGCGCAGCGACCCTGCTCCCGCCGGTGCTGGCGCAGTCCGGCGTGTCCGGGGTCAAGCTGGTGACCATGATCGGCACGGGGCTGGTCGGACTTGGCATCGCTCGTGCACACTACGATCGAGGCCTTCGGTCGGGAGCCCTGGAGGGCGCGGTATTCAAGAGCCTGCTCAGCAGCCGGCCGTTCGGGCTCCTGGGATATAAGGAAGAGGCCCGCCGCTGGAGCCAGTGGGCGCCGGGCTGGCCGGCTCCCCGTATCCGTGCGGCGCTCAGGGCCGCCCGCGATGCCGACGAGGCGCTCAAGACTACCACCATCTCCGATGAGCGAGGGGTGCTGACGGATCTGGTGTTGAGGGTCGGGTTCTGGCAGGACGAAAAAGGACATAGCGGAAGAAGCGGAAAGGGCGGACGAATGACAGGTAAGAGCGGTGGTGCGCGATCCGTCGTGGGCTCGGTGTTGTCCATTCTCTCCGCCTTTTACGCCCTTTCCGCCCTTTCCGCCGCTCCTGCGGCCGCTCAAACCGACCCGCGCCTGATCGAGGCTGTCCGCAACGCCCAGGAAGGGAAGAGCGACTCGGCCCGGATGAAGGTGCGCCGGGTGCTTGCCGCCACCGGGCCCAGCGACACGCTGTACCCCCAGGTCATCTACACCCAGGCCATGGTGGCCAGCGACGCCAACGACATGAGGCGGCAGCTCCAGCGCGTCGCGGTGGAGCATCCGTCATCCAGCTGGGCGGACGACGCGCTACTGCGGCTGGTGCAGCTCGACTACGCCAGCAACAATCTGGAGGGCGCGGCCCGCAATCTCGAGCGCATACGGAGCGACTACCCGGGCAGCAGCCTGCTGCCGCAGGCGTCCTACTGGGCGGCCCGCACCTACTTCGATCAGAAGAACCCGGAGCTGGCGTGCCGCTGGATTCAGGAGGGACTGGCGGGGGCCCGTGGGAACATCGAGCTTCAGAACCAGCTCGGCTACCTGGATCAGCGCTGCGCCAGCGTGCGGGCCGCCGCCCCGGCCCCGCGGCTCGACTCGCCACCAACCGTCGCGATGAGGGATACCGCGCCCCCCGCTCCACCGCCGGCCGCAGTCCCACCGCCGGCCGCAGTCCCACCGCCAGCCACAGTCCCCCCGCCAGCCCCGCCTCGTCCGGACACGGCGCGGCCGGCCGCGCCCACCGCTGCCCCTCAACCTGCTCCGGCAGGCGGGCGGTTTCGCATTCAGGTCACCGCGGTGCGCACTCGCCCGGCAGCCGAAAAGATCGCGAACACCATGAGAGCCAAGGGGCTCGACGCGGGCGTGGTGGAGGAGGCCGGCCTCTTCAAGGTGCGGGTCGGTCGCTACGCCACCAAGACTGAGGCCATCGCCGACCTGCCCAACATCAAGGCCCAGCTCGGGGGCAGCCCATTCGTGGTCGCGGAGTCCTGAGCGCGGCCGCGCGCTGCGGCCTCATCCTCCTCCCCCTGGTCGGCTGCGGTCCCAAGTCGCCCTCTCCTGCCCCCCAGCCGGCCGACCCGTGCCGGCTGTCCTCAGGCGCGAGCCAACTCCCTGACACCTTGACCGTGTTGCTGGCGGAGCCGAGCGCCGGTGAGACGCTGGTCAGACTGGATTGCAACGGCGAGGTGCGTCCCGGCCTGGCCAGCGAGTGGGCGGGTGACTCCACGGGGCGACGCTGGATCTTCACTCTCAAGAAAATCCCTGCGGAGGCCGTGGCTTCCGCCTGGCGGAATGGCGGCCCCGCGGTGAAGGATCTCGGGATAGACTCCGTCGTGGCCCTCGACGAGCACCGATTGAGCGTCACGCTGCGGGCTACCCCAGATTCAGCCCCCCGTCTCTTTGCGGATCGCGCCCTTGCCCTACCCACTACGCCCAATACTTCGGGGGTGCACCTGCGGGTCGCGCCGGAGAGAGATCCTCGCG
>DASVGF010000022.1:0-6369 GCA_036379675.1 Gemmatimonadales bacterium
CGCGGGCCTGGTGCAGCTCTCCTGCAATCCGGCCTGGACTCCTGCCGAGGTCATGGAGCGCGCTGCCGGCCTCGGCGCCGAGACCGTAGTGCTGGTAAGCGGCCGGGTCGAGTTGCGCCCGGACGCCGCCCGCGATGTGAACCTGCGCTCGCGTGAGATCGAAGTCCATGTGACCGGGCTCGACGTTGTAGGACCGGCCCAGACCCCGGCGATTCCCGTCGCCCGGAAAGAAAACGAAGACCTGCCCGCCGAGGAGCTTCGCCTCAAGCACCGCGTGCTGGACCTCCGTCGGCCGGAGCTGCAGGCCAACATGCAGCTGCGGCACCGGCTGCTCCAGCGTGCCCGGCAGACCCTGTCGGACCTGGAGTTTCTCGAGATCGAGACGCCGATCCTCACCAAGCCGACCCCTGAAGGCGCGCGGGACTATCTGGTACCGAGCCGGGTCCATCCGAGCGAGTTCTACGCGCTCCCGCAGTCGCCCCAGATCTACAAGCAGCTGCTCATGGTGGCTGGCTACGATCGGTACTTCCAGATCGCCCGCTGCTTCCGCGACGAAGACCTGCGTGCGGACCGGCAGCCGGAGTTCACCCAGATCGATCTGGAGGCATCATTCGTCTCCGCCGAGGACATCCAGACGGTGGTGGAGCGGGTGCTGGTGGATCTCTGGAAGGAGGGTGGGGTGACCGTTCCTCAGCCCTTCCCCCGACTCTCCTACCGGGACGCCATGGAGCGATTCGGGAACGACAAGCCCGACCTCCGCTATGGTCTCGAGCTTCGGGACCTGACCGCGCTGGTGGGCCCGGACGCAGCTCCCTTCCTTGCTGGCGCGAAGAAGTCCGGCTCCCGGTTCCGGGGTATCGTGGTGCCGGGCGGGGCCAGCTACAGCCGGAAGGACATCGATGGGCTCACCGCCGCGGCCAAGGAGGCGCGGGCCGGCGGTCTGATCTGGGCTCGCCGCTCCGCTGCCGGCTGGGAAGGGCAGGGAGTAAAGGCGACCGGACAGACGTTGCTGGACAAGCTGGGCGGGAAAGACGGCGACCTGCTGCTGGGCGTGGCGGGGCCTGATGCTGTCACCTCGCCAGCCCTCGCGGCCGTACGCACGGCGCTCACCCGGATGCCGGGCGTGGAGTCGGTCACCGAGCATGCCTTTGCCTGGATCGTGGATTTCCCGCTGTTCGAGCAGGATCCCGAAACCGGCCAGCATGTGCCGGCCCACCATCCGTTCACCGCGCCCCATCCGGAGGACCGGGACAAGCTGGGGAGCGATCCGGGGCGCTGCCGCGCCTTGCATTACGACGCGGTCTACAACGGCAATGAGCTGGGGAGCGGGTCGATCCGGATCACCGATCCGGCCGCGCAGCGCCAGATTTTTTCGCTGCTGGGCATTCCAGAGGCGGAGGTTCGCCGGCGCTTCGGGTTTTTGCTGGACGGCCTGGCCGCGGGCGCCCCTCCGCACGGCGGCTTCGCGCTGGGATTCGACCGGATCACCATGTTGCTGGCAGGCGCCGCGTCGCTCCGGGACGTGATCGCGTTTCCCAAAACGACGGCGGCGCGAGCCCTCTTCGAGGGGGCGCCAACCACGGTTGATCCGGCCGATCTGCGGGCGCTCCACCTGGAGGCACTGAAAAAGTGAGAGGTAGGAAGTGAGGTCAGAGGTGCGCTTCTTGGTCTTCTCCCTCTTACCTCTCACCTCTCACCTCTTACCTTTACCATATGGCCGAAGACATCCAGACTCGCATGTCAGCGGAAGGGGCAGACCCGCTCCTGTTTGCCGGGGTGAACGACAGCAACCTGGTGGAGTTACAGCGCACGCTCGGTGTGCGGGTGTCCTTCCGCGGTGAATCGGTAACCCTTACCGGCTCTTCCGAGCAAATCGAGCGCGCCGGCCCGGTGGTTCAGGGCCTGCTGGACCTCGCCCGTATGGGCGAGCCGGTAACCGCGGACGACGTGTACCGTCTGGCCGGCGAGGGCGCTACCGGCGAGCTCCCGGCGGCGACGCCGGACGGGAGGATCGTTCTCCCGGGACTGCGCCGCGCGATCGCTCCCAAGACGCAGGGACAGCGCGACTACCTCCAGGCCATCAGCGGGCACGATATCGTGGTCGGGATCGGACCGGCAGGCACGGGTAAGACCTACCTCGCCGTCGCCAAGGCAGTTGAAGCTCTCGCCCGCAAGCGGGTCAAGCGGATCATCCTCGCCCGGCCGGCAGTGGAGGCGGGTGAGTCGCTGGGCTTCCTGCCGGGAGACCTGCAGGCCAAGGTAGATCCGTATCTCCGTCCCTTGTACGACGCGCTGGAAGACATGATGCCGCACGACCGGGTGCAGCGCGCGCTGGAGACCCGGACCATCGAGATCGCCCCGCTGGCGTACATGCGCGGCCGGACCCTGGCCGACGCCTTCATCATTCTCGACGAGGCGCAGAACGCCACCGTCGCCCAAATGAAGATGTTTCTCACCCGTCTGGGCGTGAACAGCAAGACGGTGGTCACCGGCGACAAGACCCAGATCGACCTCCCCCAGCGGGAGGACTCCGGTCTGGTCCAGATCGAGCGGGTGCTTCCCGGGATCGAAGGGATTGCCTTCTGTTACCTGCACGAGACCGACGTGGTTCGCCACCGGCTCGTACGCGAGATCATTCGAGCATACGCGGAGGATCAGAACGGCTGATGCCGCGACGGCTGAGCATTGAGGCTTGGGAGAGCTGGGCTGGAGCCTCACCCGGCGACCGAGTCCGGTTCCACCTGATCCGGTGGGCGCCGCTTATTGCCGTTGCATTCCTCACCTACATCGCATTTCCCCCGCCGGTGGGCATCGGGGCGCCGGTACCCGCGGTGGGAGAGATCTCGAAGCGGGCGGTGGTGGCGCCATTCGCCTTTGAGGTGAGGAAGTCGCCCGAGGAAATCGCCCGGGAGGGCCAGTCGCGAGCCCTCACCGCCCAGCCGGTGTATCGCTTCAGCGCCACTGCCTACGACTCCTCCCTCGCCGCCGCCCGGGGATTCTTCGCCGATCTGGAGCGGGCCGCCGAGGCGGGCGGTCACGACGCCGTCGAGGCCGCGGTCGCCGCCCGGGTCCGGCTCGGCCCCCAGGAAACCCGCTATCTCACGGATTCCAGCAGCCGGCGGCAGCTTCAGGAGGTCGCGACCCACTTCCTGGCCGAGGGGCTGCAGCGTGGCGTCGCGGACGCGGGGGCCATGCGGAGCGAGGTGAGCAAGGACATCTCCCTTCGCCGGGGCGACACCGAGCGCATCGTACCTCGCGACTCGGTTCTGACCTTTGCCGATCTGATGGAACAGGCCGAGGCCGCGGGGCTCAACCTGCCTACGGCGGTGGGGCAGCGGACCCTCCGCCGGCTGGTCGGCGCGTTTTACCATCCCACCATCGTGCTCGACCCCTTGATCACCACCGCACGCCGCGAGCAGTTGCGGGGCAGTGTCGATCCGGTGCGGTACACCGTCCGCACCGGCGAGCGCATCATCCGGGCCGGGGAGCCGGTCACCGAGGAAGCGCGTGCCAAGCTGATCACGCTCCGCGAGGAGCACCGGCGCCGCGGCACCGGCGGGCTCGCGCTCCGGAGCGCGGCGGGCGCGCTGCTCTACAACGCCATCGTGCTGAGCGCCTTCTGGCTCCTGATCATGTTCTACCGGCGGGAGAGCTACGCGCACGAGCGCGAGATGATGTTCTTCGCGGCGCTCTTCGCGCTGGTCATCCTGTTGACCGCGGGACTCACCGGCCTGTTCCCGGGCCGGCCGGAGCTGGTACCGATTCCCTTCGCCGCCATTCTGGTGACGATGCTGTATAACGGCCGGATCGGGGTGTTCGCCGCGGTGACTCTGGCCATTCTGCTCGACGGCCAGTGGGCGCTGCGGGAGAACTACACCCTCTTCTTCGGCCTGGTGGGTGGTGTGGCCGGCGCGGTGGGAATCCGCGTGGTCCGGCGCCGCCGCCATCTCTACGTGACCATCGGCGTGCTGGCCGGCGCCAGTATACTGGCCACCATCGCCATCGGACTCAGCCAGGGCTGGTCCACCCGCACCATTCTGGGCAGCTGCCTGCTCGGCGTGCTCATGGCGCTCGCCAGCGCCGCGCTCGCGATGATCGTGATGCCCGTGGCCGAGTCGGCCACCCGAATCACCACCGATCTCACTTTATTGGAACTGTCCGACCTGGGCCGGCCGTTGCTGCGGCGGCTGGCGCTCGAGGCGCCCGGCACCTGGGCCCATAGCCTGGCCATGGCCAACCTCTGCGAATCGGCCTGCAACATCATCGGCGCGAATGGGCTGTTGGCCCGGGTGGGCTGCTACTATCACGACATCGGGAAGCTCGCGAGTCCCGGCCACTTTGTGGAAAATCAGGGCGGCGGACCCAATCCCCATGACCTCATGCGGCCCCTCGATTCCGCTCGGCTGATCCAGAGCCACGTGGCCCACGGGCTGGCCCTGGCCGAGGCCGCCGCTCTGCCGGAAGTCGTCAAAGCCTTTATCCCGGAACACCATGGAACGACCTATATCACGTACTTTCTAAGCCGAGCACGGGCCAGTGACCCCGACGGGCGGGTCGACCCGGCCGATTTCCGGTATCCCGGCCCACGCCCCCAGTCGGCCGAGACCGCCGTGGCGATGCTGGCCGATTCGGCCGAAGCCGCCATCCGGGTTTTGCCCAATCCGTCGCCCGAAGCGGTGCGCAGCGCCCTCGAGCACCTGGTCCAGCAGAAGCTGGGATCGGGCCAGCTGGACGACGCGCCGCTCACCCTGCGCGATCTCGACCGGATCAAGCGCGAATTTGCCCGGGTGATGTCCGGCACCTACCACAAGCGGATTGGCTATCCCCGTCCCAGTGGCGGCATCGCTCCGGAATTCCAATCGGTCGAGCGTGAGTGAGGTTGCCGTGAACGGCCGCCGGCTCCCGCTTTCGCGCGCGCTCGTCCGCCGTGTGGTTCAGGGCGTCCTCCAGGCCGAGCGGCGGCACGCGCTGATCTCCGTCACATTTATCGGGCGGGACTCGATGCGGCGGCTCAACGCCGAGCACACAGGCCGGGACCGTCCCACCGACGTGCTGGCATTTCCGCTTGCGAGTCCGGCAGGCGACGTGATCGGCGACGTCTATATCTGTCCCTGGGTGGCGCGCCGCGAGGCCCAAGCCCTGGGCATACCGCTGCGCCAGGAGCTGATCCGGCTGGTGGTGCACGGCACCCTGCACGCGCTCGGCCGCGATCACCCCGAGGGCCCCGAGCGGACCCGTTCGGACATGTGGCGCCGCCAGGAGCGGTACGTCGAGGCCTTGGCATGATTCCCTTTTTCCATTTTTTCCTGGCGCCACTGGTGGCGTCGCTGCTCACCCTGTGGGCGGCCTGGCTGGCACTCGCGGCCGAGGCCGATGCGGATCTACCCAAGGCGTTGAGCGGCCAGCTTGGCTCTGCCGCCGCCGCGGGAACCTTGTCGCGGCACCTGCATGTGGCTCACCTGGCGTTGCTCGTCCTGGCAGGCGCCGCCGCGGGCTTCGCGGTGGCCTGGTGGGCATGGTCTCCCGCGGAGGGGCTGGCGCGGCTCTTCCTCGCGGTGCTGCTGGTGTGGGTTCTCGGTGATCTCCTCCCGCGGCTGGTGGCCGCGGTGGCACCCGAGCTCACCCTTCCCGTGCGCCGCGCCGCCGCCGCCACCCTGGTGCCGTTCCGGCCGCTGCTTCGCCTCACGGAATGGGCCGACTCACGGGCCCGGGCACGCCTGCCCGCCCAGGCCGCGAGGAAGGCCGGCACCGCCCAGCGCGACATGCTCCTCGGCGTCTTCTCACTGGCCGACACCACGGTTGCAGAGGTGATGACTCCCCGCATCGATATTATCGCGGTGGATTCTTCCGCTGATCGAGACGAGGTGGTAAAAACGCTGCGCAGCTCGGAGCATGCGCGGCTCCTGGTGTATGACGGGCACCCCGATGCCGTGGTCGGCGTGATTTACGCCAAGGACATTCTGGCGGTGGGCCGGGACGACCCGCGGCCCTGGCGGGCCCTGATCCGCCCGGCGGGGTTCGTGCCCGAGGGCAAGACGCTCGACCGCCAGGTGCGTGACTTCCAGCGGGGTCCCAGTCACCTGGCGGTGGTGGTGGATGAGTTCGGCGGCACCGCCGGCATCGTGACGCTGGAGGACATCCTGGAGCAGATCGTGGGCGAGATCCAGGACGAGTACGACACCGATGAAGTCGCGCCGATCCAGGTGGTAAGTGAAGACCACTGGCGGGTCGAGGGCGGGGTAGCCCTGATGGAGCTGGAGGGCGTATTGGGGCACGGCTTCGACCGCGACGATGTGAGCACGGTCGGGGGACTCGTCCTGGCGGAGTTTGGACGGGTGCCGCGGGCGGGGGAGGCGATCGACGTCGAAG
>DASVGF010000023.1:0-2033 GCA_036379675.1 Gemmatimonadales bacterium
CCGGACGTCACCGGTGCCTGCGCCCGGTGGCAGCAAGCTCATCCCACCGAATCAGTCTGGCTCGAGGTAAACCGGACCGCGGTACCGGACTGCACCGGCCCCAATCGAAAGCCAACGGTCGCGCAGTTCTGCGCGTTCGCGGTGCTGCCGGATGGGCGGAGGGCCAAGACGGCCAACTCGGCCAACAACCCCTATTGCGAGGAGCTTTTCGAGGAGTGGATCCGCGAACGTTTCTCGTGAGAGCCGGCCGGCTCCCGGCTCCCGGTAATGTCGCGTTGCGTGCCCCAGGCTCCCACCAACTGCCCCCGCTCGAAGATCCCCACCAGGTTGTTCACGAAGCACTTGGCGTTGCCGTAGCGATCGATCTCGCGTGACTCGGCGTCTTCCAGGCGGTAGCCGCTGCGGATGAAGGCTCGCAGGTAGGCGATGTTTTCGGGGTTGGAAGGCGGGCAAAAGACCACGAGTCTCGTGCCGACGACATCCGCCGCAGAGCGGAAGCCGTACATCCGGGCGAAGGCATCGTTACACTCGGCCAGGACCGAGTACAGGTACAGGTGCTCGATCTGGTCTTCCTCCGGCAGGGTAATATCCAGCGGCTGCTCGTGGTGAAAGCGCCAGGTGGCCTCGGTGGTGACTTCGCGAAACGGGGGAGCGGAGCCGATGGTAGCTTCGGGAAAAGCGGGCGGAGGCGACGCCGGGCTCTCGAAACGGCTGACCGGCTCGGTGCCGGCGCCAGCCCAGGCCGGGCCCTTGGCCCGCCGAAAGAGGACGCAGGTGCCGGTAAGCAGGGTTCCGGCCACCAACACGCCGGGCTCGCGGGAAATGATGGAGACCAGGGCCAGCGCAACCAGCCCCGGACCGCCACCGCCGTAGAGCGCGGCCACTGCCACGGCCACCAGCAGAGCGGGCGGAGCATCAGGCACCGAGAAGAGCTGCAGGACCCTGACCAGTATGACCGCCAGACCAACCGCCACCAGGGCCACCGCGTAGCGCGATGCGACAGCGGGCGGCCGGGTCGAAAGCAAGCGGTGCCAGGGGCTGGATGCCACGAGAGGAGTCGATCCTGGGGCGGTTGGATTCTCAAACTACGGTTCTTTCCACAGGGACACAACAGAAAGGGATGCCCGGCTGCTGGGTGGTGTCGCGGGCGATCGTTATACTTGTGACACGCGAACGTGGCGGAACTGGCAGACGCGCAGGACTTAGGATCCTGTCCCGTAAGGGGTGCGGGTTCAACTCCCGCCGTTCGCATTGAAGTGACCTCTAGTAGATCCGTTGGCCTTCGGCTCAACTCCCTCTCCCCATACCAGGCGAAGTGCGCGCGTTTTGTGCAATCTTTGCACGATTTGCATTCCAGCTCAGCCTTGATTTCCTACATTTTTGAATAGTTGTTACCAGAATCATGCAATTTGTGCGCGAATAGCTTGACAGGTCTGCCGCCGCCAGATACATTCGGTCCCATGAGCACGACGCGTCAGATCCCGGCCAATAATCCGCGCTGCAACTGCGGTACCCACCGGTGTTAGCGGAGATCGGGTCACGACCTTCACCCAGTCGCACATCCCGGCCCGCTCCCACCGAGCGGGCCTTTTCATTGCCGGTTCAGATTCAGCGAGGAGGAGGTGCCGTGAAAGGTCGAGACAGCGGGGTCAGGGCGGTGTTCGCGCTTGCCGGGTTACTGCTACCCGCCACGGCCGGCGGCCAGGTCACCGTCACCGGTGATGCCGGAGCCTTCAATGCCTACGTGTGGCGGGGCGTGACGCTCACCAACCAGTTCGTGCTTCAGCCCGACTTATATCTCACCATCCCAGCAGGTGGGGGCTCGGTCGTGCTGGGTGGCTGGGGCAGCATCGAGGCGGGGCAATACAACGACCCCGCCAATGATCTGAGCGAAGGCGGCGGCACCTCGAGCTTCAACGCGACCGAGGTGGATCTTTGGGCCGAGTACAGTCGGGCGCTGGGTTCCGCCCTCACCGGGACCTTCGGAGGGGTGCTCTATCTTTTCCCCAACGAGGCGGGGCTGACCAACGACG
>DASVGF010000024.1:0-3551 GCA_036379675.1 Gemmatimonadales bacterium
CTGGCCGGACGCTGGGCCATCCGCTCGGATCGGGTCAGCTGGAAAGCCGATACCGCGGGCCGGAAGCTGAACCAGCTGGAGCGGCTGGTCCTGCGCGTGGTCTCCGGCCTCACCGAGCTCGAAGTGACCGCGGAGCTCGGCGGCAGTGTGCGGTCGCCGAAGCTCTCCGTCTCCAGCAACCTCGACAAGGCCATTGCCGCCCGGCTTCAGGCCGTGATCGGCGACGCGGTGGCCAGGGCGGAGCGGATGGCGCGAGCCAAGGTGGACAGTCTGGTGGCGGACAAAGTGGAGCCGGTCAAGCGTCAGGTCGCGGCGGTGCAGGCTGAGGCCACCCAACGGGTCCAAACGGAACGGCAGAGGCTCGACCAAGTGGAGCGCCAGCTCCAGGCCGAGCTGAAGCGGTTGACCGGCGGCCTGGTGCCCGGGTTGGAGCTGCCGAAGATAAAGCTGTAGACGCGGCACCTAGACGTCTTCACCGGAACACTCCACCTTTGATCCCGATACCTACCTAGACTCCTCCGGAGCTGGAATGCTCATCGGTGTCCCGAAAGAGGCCTCGCCCGGCGAGCGCCGCGTTGCGCTGGTGCCCGAGTCCTGCAAGAAGCTCATTCAGGCGGGATATACCGTCTCGCTCGAAGCGGGCGCCGGCCAAGCCGCGGGCTACCCCGACGCGGCGTATCGGGAGGCCGGGGTCACTTTGGAGACCGACCGCGCCGCGACGTTGGCGGCTGACCTGGTCCTCAAGCTCAACCCGCCCGTCACCAACGGCAGCAACAACGAGGTCCAGCTGATGCGGCCGGGTGCCGTCTATCTCGGCTCGCTCATGCCGCTGCGCAATCTGGCGGCGGTGCGCGCCCTGGCCGAACGGCGGGTCACGGCCTTCTCCACCGACGCCATTCCGCGAACCACCCGCGCCCAGTCCATGGACACCCTCTCGTCCATGGCCAGCATTGCAGGCTACAAGGGGGTGCTGCTCGCCGCGGTGGAGCTCAACAAGTATTTCCCCATGCTGATGACCGCGGCGGGAATGGTGCCCCCGGCAAGGGTCTTCGTGATCGGGGCCGCGGTGGCCGGCCTGCAGGCCATCGCGACCGCCCGCCGGCTCGGGGCCAACGTCGTCGCCACCGATGTGCGCCCCGAGGTGAAGGAGCAGATCGAAAGCGTGGGCGGCAAGTACGTCGGGATCGAGCTGGGCGAGGGCGCCTCGGCCGGCGGCGGGTACGCCAAGGAGCTCACCGAGGCCGATAAAGCCAGGCAAGGGGAACTGCTCGCGGCACAGGTCGCCCAATCGGACGTGGTTATCACCACCGCCCTCATCGGGGGCGTCTTTGCGCCCCGGCTCATCTCGGCCGACATGGTGCGGTCGATGCGTCCCGGCACGGTGATCGTGGACCTCGCCGCCGACGGAGGAGGAAACTGCGAGCTTTCCCGGCCGGGGGAGACGGTCACGGTCCAGGGTGTCACCATCATCGCCCCGCTCAATCTGCCCGCGACCATGCCGCTGCACGCGAGTCTCCTCTTCTCCCGGAACCTCACCGCGTTCGTGCAGGCGTTTACCAAGGACAAGACGTTTCAGCTGGACTTCACCGACGACATCCAGCAGGGGGCCGTAATCACCCACGAAGGTGAGGTGAAACACGCGCGCACCCGGGATGCCCTGCAGAAGGCGGGAACATGACCGAGGCCCTCGACTACTGGTCCATGCTGTACGTCTTCGTGCTCTCGGCGTTTATCGGGCTGGGAGTGATCCGCCGGGTGTCCCGGCTGCTCCACACCCCGCTGATGTCCATCACCAACGCCATCTCGGGCATCGCGGTCATCGGCTCGATTATCGTGACCGGAGGCGACTACCCCCGCGAGATCCGGATCATGGGAGCCATCGCGCTGTTTGCGTCGATGACCAACATCGTGAGCGGCTTTCTCATCACCGACCGGATGCTGAAGATGTTCAAGATCGACCGGAAGCCGAAGGCGGATGACCGGTCATGAACAACGCGATCGTGCAGCTGTCGTATCTGATCGCCACGGTGTTGTTCATCTTCGCCCTGCACTGGATGAACGCGCCTGCCACCGCGCGCCGGGGGGTATTCGCCGGCGCCGGCGCGATGCTCATCGCGATCCTGGTGACGTGGTCGCAGCCGGAAGTGGTGCATCACGGCTGGATCATTGGCGCCATTGCCGCGGGCGTGCTGGTGGGCGTGCCGCTGTCCCTGGTGCCGCTGACCGCGGTGCCCCAACGAACCGCGCTCTCCCACGCCTTCGGCGGCCTGGCGGCGGGACTGGTGGGGACGGCCAAGTATTATCTGTGGGTCTCCGAAGGGCCCGAGCACCTCACCACCTTTCGGATGGTGGCCATCATCATCGAGATCATCCTGGGCTACCTCACCTTCACCGGGAGCCTGATGGCGGCCGGCAAGCTCCAGGAAGTGAAGTGGATTCCCCAGCGTCCGGTGACCTACCCGTTCCAGAATCTCATCAACCTCGGCCTGCTCGGCGTGGCGGCCCTGGCGGGCGTGGCCCTTTCGCTCAACCCGACGGCCGAGTGGGCGCCCGGCCTCTTCCCGCTGGTCATCGTGCTGGCGCTCGCCTTCGGTGTGCTGCTGATCATTCCGATCGGCGGCGCCGACATGCCGACCGTTATCGCCATCCTGAATTCCTACGCCGGGCTCTCGGCGGTGGCCATGGGATTCGTGCTCGACAACAAGCTTCTGATTACGGCGGGGGCGCTGGACGGGGCCAGCGGCCTGATCCTGGCCATCATCATGTGCAAGGCGATGAACCGCTCGTTCCTCAATGTGCTGTTCGGCGCCTTCGGCCAGGCCCAGCAGACCAAAGCGAGCGGTGACAACAAGATCTACAAGGCCGAGACCATCGAGGGTGGGGCGCAGGTGCTCGAGCAGGCCAGCCTGGTGGTCATCGTGCCCGGCTACGGCATGGCGGTGGCCCAGGCCCAGCACAAGGTGCGCGAGCTGTATGATCAGCTGAAGAAGCGTGGGGCCACGGTCAAATTCGCTATTCACCCGGTGGCCGGCCGGATGCCGGGCCACATGAACGTGCTGCTGGCCGAAGCCGATATTCCATACACCGATCTGGTCGAGATGGACGAGATCAATCCGGAAATGCCCCAGTGCGACGTGGCCCTGGTGGTGGGCGCCAATGACGTGGTGAACCCTGCGGCGCGGACCGACAAGAGCAGCCCGATCTACGGGATGCCCATTATCGACGCCGACAAGGCGCGGACCGTGTTCGCCATCAAGCGGAGCAAGAATCCCGGATTCGCCGGGATCGACAACGAGTTGTACTTCTCGGACCGCACCTGGATGTTGTTCGGGGATGCCAAGAACGTGGTCGGCGAGCTGGTGAAGCAGTTGGCCGGAGGAGCTGCCCATTGAGGAGGAGCTGCCCATTGACAGGAGCGGTACATCCGGGACATACAATTCAGCAGGACCCATCCATCAATCCGAGAAGACTCATGCGATCCCCGTTTCTGACCATCGCCCTCCTCGCCGGGCTGGCTGCCGCCGGACGCGCGCAGGACTCATGTATCGAGC
>DASVGF010000025.1:0-48042 GCA_036379675.1 Gemmatimonadales bacterium
GATCGGCCTGCCCTGGCACTGGGGATACCGCGGCGTTGCGACGGGGGATCCGGCCAACACTCTCTCGGCCCTCATCGCCGATCCCAACGTCACCATTCACGAGGCCAAGGCTTTCATGTGCAACGTCGTGGCCGGCCGCCGGGCCAGGGAGCTCGCCTCGCAGCTTGAGGGGGCGCCTGCGCCGATACCGCACGTGGGCCGGCGTGAGCGCCAGGCCGCCGAAGCCAATATCGAGTACGGCATCGAGCTCGCACAGCGTGCGGCCTCACTGGACGAACTGGTCGTGCAGCGGCCCCTACCCTACCTGCCGCTCGACGAGCCAGAGGGTGTCTATCATGGCTAAGGGGTTTTTCACCGACACTACCCTGTGCATCGGCTGCAAGGCGTGTCAGAGCGCGTGCCACCAGTGGAATCAACTGCCGGCCAAGCCCACCGAGCTCACCGGTGATTCCTACGACAACACCGGCCACCTGAACGCGCTCGACTGGCGGCACGTCCGCTTCATCGAGCAGTTTCCGGAAGACCGGAGCCAGGAAGGATTCCTGAAGGGTTCCCGCTGGCTGATGATGTCGGACGTCTGCAAGCATTGCGTCAAGGCCGGCTGCCTGGAGGTGTGCCCCACCGGAGCCATCATCCGCACCGAGTTCGACTCGGTGTTTATCCAGCAGGACACCTGCAACGGCTGCCGCGCCTGCCTTGCCGCGTGCCCTTTCGGGGTGGTGGACATCGGCACTGATGGAAAAGCCCACAAGTGCACCCTGTGCTACGACCGGCTCCAGCATGGGATGGAGCCGGCGTGCGCGCAGGCCTGCCCCACCGACTCGATCCGCTTTGGCGACGTGGGCGAGCTGATGGCGATAGCCGACCAGCGGGTGGCTGAGCTCCGGGCGCAGGGAGTGGACGCCTACATCTACGGCAAGGACGACATCGTCGGCGGTCTGAATTGTTTCTTCCTGCTGGTGGACAAGCCGGAAGTCTATGGCCTCCCAGCCAGGCCGGAGCTCCCGTCGAAGCACGTGGCCGAAGGGTTCGGAGTCAGCGCGCTCACCGCGGCGGCGCTCGCGGTGACCGGCTTCGTGAGCTTTCGGAAGACCCGCATGGATGAGCGCGGCGACGACGGGCAGGGGGCGCCGTTGGCTCCCGACACCCCGGCCCCACCGTCCGTAGGCATCGAAGCGGTGCGCGGCACCCAGCGCATCGTCCGCGAGCGGGCAATAGAGACAGAGCCGCGGCCACGGTCGCTGCCGATCCTGGGGCAGGCGCGCCGGTGAGCCCCCTCGGACTCGGCCTCCTGGCGCTGCAGTGGCAGGTCAACCCCGAGTCGGGCGTGCCGCTGGCGCCCCGGTGGGGCTGGTACGTCGTTCTCTACTTCTTCATCGGCGGGCTCATCGCCGGCTGCTACGCCATTGCCTCGGCGCTCCAGGTAGTAGGCGACCCGCGCGACCGGGAGGCGGTCCGGATCGGGCACCGCCTGGCGTTTCCCGGTGTGCTCGTATGTGCCGTCCTGCTCATCGTGGACCTGGGGCGCCCGGAGCGCTTCTGGCACATGATCATCAAGTCCCACCATTTCCCCGAGCCGATCTTCAAGTACTGGTCGCCTATCTCGCTGGGTTCCTGGATACTCTCGCTCTTCGGCGCCCTGGCGTTCGTCTCCTTCATCGGGGTGCTGCTGGAAACAGGAAGGCTTCGGTGGAAGCCGCTGGTTCGGCTGCACCAGCGGGTACGGCAACTGCCGGGATGGGTCAGCAAGGCCTGGGGGATCCTGGGGTGTCTAGTCGGCATAGCGCTGGCCGGCTACACCGGCGTCCTGATGGTGTCTGCAGTGACGCCGGTCTGGCACAACGCCGTCCCTCTCGGCGGGCTGTTCCTCGCGTCGGCGGTTTCTACCTCGTACGCGCTGCTGATTCTGCTTCTCCTGCGGCGCGGCCGACGGCACTCCGATCCCACAGTGCGTAAGCTGGAGGATGCGGACCGGTGGGCTGTCTGGATCGAAGTGGCGCTGCTCCTTCTCGTGCTCGTGCCGCTGGGAGCGCTCGCCCGTCCAATCCTGACGGGCGCTTATGGCGCGCTCTTCTGGGTCGGCGTCGTTGTGGCCGGCCTCCTGGCGCCGATAATCCTGGATCGGATCAAGGATCGTGGAGACCTGGAACGGCGGCTGCGCCTCCGTGCCATTCTGATCCTGGTCGGCGGGTTGGTGCTCCGGTTTGTTCTCGTCATGGCCCCGCAATGGCCCCAGGTTCCCCCATGGCATCTCTGAGCGCATGGCTCGCCGTATTTCTGCTGATTGCCGGAGTGGAGGCCTGCTCGCCCGAGGCGCGGCGAACCCGCGACAGTGGTCCGGGGGCCGACCCCGGCAACAAGATTGTCGTCAATGCACCGCCCGCCGATCCTCAGGCTGCCGACACGACGCTCTGGCCCGGCCGAGCCGCCGCACCGACCGACCGGCTCGCAGACGGCACCATGCCACCACCGGCCGCACCCGCCACGAAAGAGGCACCGGCAAAGCGAGCACCCTCGAAATCCGAACAACGCGCGTTCACGAAGTCCGGCACCGATCCGCGCACCCCACCTGAGCCACGCAACCGATGAGCGTGGCAAATACACTCCAGACCCTTGCCACCGCACTGCCTGAGGTAGTGCTGCGGGATGAGGCGCTGAACCCGCTCGCAGTTCAGGCGAAGCTGGATGCAGGAATCCCGGCGCTCGAGGGAGAGCCCCTGCTGCGGCCCGACGAGCTGGTGGCGGGTATACATGCCCTGAAGAGAGCGCTGGCCGGCACCAGTCCCACGGTTGACGGGATGGACACACGATTGGTGGAAGAGAACGCGGGCGAGCTCGCGGCCATGGCCCAGGCAGGAACCTGGGACGTCATACCCCAGCCTCTTCAGACGCTCGCCGACTTCGCAGCACGCCCCTACCTCCGCGCGGGCGCGCGGTTGCTGCGCGAGATCCTGGAACGCCGGGAGTGGAGTCGCGGAACCTGCCCTGCCTGCGGCGCCGCTCCGCTGCTCGCTGAGCTCCGGTCCGACGGGTCCGGCGCGCAAGGAGAGCGAGTACTTCGCTGCGCCCGGTGCCTGACCGGATGGTCCTTTCCACGGCTCCGCTGCACCGGCTGTGGCGAGACCGATCATCGCCGTCTCTCATACCTGCACGGCGCCGGTGAGGAGGCATACCGTCGAGCCGAGGTGTGCTCCAGCTGCCGGACCTACCTCAAGGCGATTGCAGTGCTCGCCCCACTGAGCCTGTCAGGAATGTTGAAGGCCGATCTCGACACCGCTGCCCTAGATCTTGGTGCGATGGAACTTGGCTTTCATAAGTGAGCGGCATCGCTGTTGAACCTGTGACACTCGGCACGGAGCAGCGGTCAAAACGCTGTATTATTGCCCGCTCGGAAGACCCGTTGCCCCAGGCCTGGGTCTGGTGCCCTCTCTGAGAGAGTCATCTCTGAGACGAGTCACCTCCATTCCGCGGAGTCCTATGCGAACGGCTCCAACCAAGGCCTCGGGATGACGGAGAGCTCATGGGTGTTGCGCGGGAGACGGTGCTGGTGGTCGACGACGAAGAGATGGTGCGCCGGCTTGCCACCCGGATCCTCGTCACCCAGGGATACCTGGCGGTCGAGGCGAAGGGGGGCGACGAGGCCGTCCGGATGCTGCAGCGCAATGCGCACCGCATCGACGGCGTCCTTACCGACCTCGCCATGCCCGGTCTGGACGGCCGCAGGCTGGGCGAAACCATCGCCCGCTGCTGGCCGCAGATCCGGGTGCTCTATATGTCGGGATTTCCGGCCAACCGGATGGTGACCGAAGGGGCGCTGGACCCGAGCCAGCCCTTCGTCCAGAAACCGTTCACGTCGGAGCAGCTGCTCCGGAAGGTGCGGGAGATCTTTACCGATCCAATGCGCCAGTGAAGGTCAGTGCGCTCCGGGCCGGGTATCCAGATCGAAATGCCTGGCCAGAACGTAGGTGACCCAGTCGGTTACCTGGATCCACAGCCCCTCCATATCGTCCTTGTACTCCCCCTCCTGCACTACCTGATACCACTCCTGCGGATCCACACCTGGATAGAGATGGGTGCACTCGGGCTTGACTCGCGCTCGGGTCGGCGGATCGGCTCTGCGCTCGCTGGGACTTGAGCGGCGGGGGCGGGCCGGCAGCCCTGGAATGTGATATGGATCGTACTCGAGCATCGTCGCTCCCATGGGTGTGGCAAATTATTCTACCCACCCTCCCGCGAGAATTGCAATTGGCTTTACAGGATTTTCTTCCCGAATGCGGATTGGATCAGCTCCACGGCGAAGGTGGCGGAGGTATTACCCTGATCCAGGATCGGGTTCACTTCCACCATCTCCAGTGAGGTCATCACTCCGGCGTCCGCAATCACCTCCATGATCAGATGGGCCTCGCGGTAGTCCAATCCACCTTTCACCGGCGTGCCCACACCCGGCGCTACGGTGGGATCGACCGCATCGAGGTCGAAGCTCACGTGCACATAGTCGGCCCCCCGGGTCACGCGCGCCAGCGCTTTCTCCATGATCTTGTGAACGCCGTGGCGGTCGATGTCGGCCATGGTGTGCACCTGAACCCCGGTCTCCTTGAGCCGGTGTTTCTCGCCGGTATCCAGGCTCCTGATCCCGACGAGCGCCACATTCTGGGGCGCCACCTTGGGCGCTTCCCCCCCGATCCCGGTCAGCTCCTTGAGCCCGAAGCCGAGGAGCGCCGCGACGGGCATGCCGTGGATGTTGCCTGACGGCGACGTCTCCGGCGTGTTGATGTCGCCATGGGCATCGACCCACAGCAGGCCCACCCGTTTCCCCTGGCGCTGGGCAAGCGCGGCGATGCCGGAGACGGTGCCCACCGCAATGGAGTGATCGCCGCCCAGCACCAGGGGGAAGTGGCCCCGTTCCATGATCCGCCCGACCTTCCGAGCTAGCAGCCCCGATGCGCGGGTGATCTCGGCGAGGTAGCGGGCCCGCGGATCGCCGACCTTGAGCTCTTCCATGTTCTTGATGACCATGTCCCCATCGTCCACCACCTTGTGCCCCAGCTCCTGCAGCCGCTCGGCCACGCCGGCGATCCGGATGGCCGACGGGCCCATGTCGACGCCCCGCCGGCCGGAGCCGAGATCCATCGGAACGCCCAGCACGTGCACGATCACTGCTCCAAGGCTCCGGCGTGGTCCTTGAGCCCCACGCCGGACAGGCGGCGGCGCCGGGCCTCGCTCATCAGGTAGTGGAGCTTGTCGGAGGCGGCAGGGTAGGTGAGGCCCTCGGGACGGATGTTGGAGACGCAGTTGCGGTCTGCGTCGGTGCGGCCCGGCCGGGGATCCCAGGTGAGATACGCGCCGAGACTGTCGGGCGCGCTGAGGCCGGGACGCTCTCCGATGAGCACAACCACCAGCCTGGCGTGAAGCAGCGCGCCGATCTCGTCGCCCAGGGCCACCCTGGCCTGCTCGGCGAGTACCACAGGAGCCAGGCTCCATCCCTCTGCCAGGAGCCGGGGCCAGAGGCGCGCCAGCAGAGCGGCGGCGTGGCGGTGGACCGCGCGAGCCGAGAGGCCATCGCCCAGGACGAAGACCGCATCCACCGGGCCGGCGCCGGCAAACTTCTGCTCCAGCCCGGC
The DNA here is from genome assembly GCA_036379675.1 of Gemmatimonadales bacterium. Lineage (GTDB taxonomy): Bacteria > Gemmatimonadota > Gemmatimonadetes > Gemmatimonadales > GWC2-71-9 > CAVVWJ01. The sequence goes on from DASVGF010000025.1 coordinate 5,622, forward strand.
GCGTGAGCCGCTGTCCAGCCTTCTGCCGAGGTCGGGTCTCTTGAGGTATTGGTCCCGAAACGCTGCAGCACTCCGCACCACCAGTGACTCGATTCCGGCCTGGTGAAGGGCGTCCGTTACCGCGGGAGCGTCCAGGGCGTCGTGGACCGCGTCGCGGGCGCGGGCGTGCGCCAGCTGAAAGTCGAGATGGGCCTGGGTGGGAAGGCTGGCCCCCGCCCGGCCGAGCGCGATGCGGGCCGGCGTGAGCGCTCGAAGCTCGCGCCACGGGTCGGGAGGGGCGAGCCCGGCGCCGGGTTCCTCGGCAGCCACCCTATTGTCCCTTGCGGCGGGGCTTCCACTGCAGCTGGGCCAGCCGGAGCCGGCCACCGGCATCGAGGCGGATTCCCTCCCGAGCCAGCAGAAGTTGCTGGGTGAGCTCTGCATTGGGGATCGCGCGTGGGCTCAGCCGGCCGGCGGCGTTCACCACCCGGTGCCAGGGCACCGCGGTGTCATCCGGAAGCGCATGCAGGGCATAACCGACCTGGCGGGCATGGCCCGGCAGACCCGCCAGGGACGCTATCTGGCCATAGGTCGCGACCCGTCCCCGGGGGATCCGGCGGACCACAGTGTAGATGCTCTGGTAACTCACGGCTCCGCCAGGATCAGGCGCGCTTCCTCATTCCGGAGGCCAGCAGCACGATGCCCGCCACGATGGCGACGCCGCCGACCCAGGTCGGCACCGCCTTCTTCGACTCGACGGAGGCTTTGACGTCACCCACCTTGAGGACTTCTTCGCGATCCGAATAGCTGGCACCTCGGAACAGGATGAAGGCCCCGGCGGCCAGAAGCAGTACGCCAATCAGCGCGAGCGGTCGCATGGAGAATCTCCGATGCTGAAGGTGGTGGAGCGGTTCAATCCCTCGAGGGCCAGGTCTTGAGCAGGTACAGACTGGTGGCCAGAACGAGAACCCCGGCGATGATGGGCCCGGGACCACCATAATTTTCGAAGTTGAAGGGTACGCCGCCGGGACCGGTCCCGTGGCGGATGATGGTGAGCACGCCGAGCACGATGCCGGCGAGACCCAGGAGCGCCATGAGAGCGAGGAGCGCACGCATGATTCACCTCAGAGAGTGGAATCCAGCTCGAGCGGAGACTTCCCTGGCGTCAGCAGCCGGGTCCGCTCGTCCATCACGCCCATGGCCTGGAGCCAGGCCTCGAATTCCGGCGCCGGCCGAAGCCCCAGGATCTCCCGCAGGTAGAGCGCGTCATGGAACGAGGTGCTCTGATACCCGAGCATCACGTCGTCGGCACCGGGCACGCCCATGATGTAGCTACATCCCGCCACGCCCAGCAGCGTCAGCAGCGCGTCCATGTCGTCCTGGTCGGCTTCCGCGTGATTAGTGTAGCAGACATCGCATCCCATGGGCAGCCCCATCAGCTTGCCGCAGAAGTGATCCTCCAGTCCGGCCCGGAGGATCTGCTTGCCGTCATAAAGGTACTCCGGACCGATGAACCCGACGACCGTGTTGACCAGCAGCGGCTGGTAGCGCCGGGCTACCGCATAGGCTCGAGCCTCACAGGTCTGCTGATCCACGCCGTGGTGCGCGCCGGCCGAGAGCGCGCTGCCCTGGCCGGTCTCGAAGTACATCACGTTGGCGCCAACGCTGCCCCGGCCCAGCTTCAGGGCGGCGTCCCGGGCCTCGGCCAGGAGCGACAGGTTGATGCCGAAGCCGGCATTCGCCGCCTGGGTGCCCGCAATCGACTGGAAGACCAGGTCTACCGGCGCTCCCCGGTTCATGACTTCCATGGTGGTGGTGACGTGGGCCAGCACGCAGGACTGGGTCGGTATGGCGTACCGGCGGCGCAGGGCATCCACCATCTCGAGGAGGGTGAGCACGGTTCTCGGGCTGTCGGTGGCGGGGTTGATACCGATGACGGCGTCGCCCGAGCCGTACAAGAGCCCATCAATGATGCTGGCCCCGATTCCCCGCGGGTCATCGGTGGGATGGTTCGGTTGCAGCCGGGTGGAAAGCCGGCCGGGAAGCCCCAGCGTATTGCGAAACCGCGTGACTACCCGACATTTCCGGGCCACCAGGGCGAGATCCTGCAGCCGCATCAGCTTCGATACCGCCGCCGCCATCTCCGGCGTGATGCCCGGCGCGACCGCTGCCAGTCGCTCGGACGTGACCTCATGGGAGAGAAGCCATTCGCGAAAGGAGCCAACCGTGAGATGGGCAACCGGCCGGAAGGCGGCCGCGTCATGGGTGTCGATGATGAGCCGGGTGACCTCGTCCGCTTCGTACGGGATCACCGCCTCATCCAGGAACCGGGCCAGAGGCACGTCGGCCAGAGCCATCTGGGCCGCTACCCGCTCCTCCGCGCTGCCGGCAGCCACGCCTGCCAGGACATCCCCGGCTCGGGCGGGCGTTGCTTTGGCCAGGAGCGTGCGAAGGTCCGCAAAGCGGTATCGCACCCGATCCACGGTGTGGCCGTACATGCCAGATAATGGTGCGAGGGCGAGCCGCGAACGCAAGCCAACTGCCCCCCGAGGCGATCAGTGCATCTGAGCATCCCGGCCGGCCCACCTAGTCAAACCTCCGATACGGTGGTCGTCCCGCCACCCAGCGCCGCGGCCATCCGGTACCACCGGAGCGGCAACGTGCTCTGGGGAGCGGACACGGCTCTGAGCCTGCTCATCCCGGCGCTCCTTCTCTTCACCGGGTTCTCGGCCCGCATCCGTACTCTGGCTCAACGGGTGGGGCGCCGGCGGCTACTCAGCGTGATGGCGTACGCCGTGCTCATCACGCTGGTGATGGCGCTGCTCAGTCTGCCGCTGGCGTACTACAGCGGCTACGTCCGGCAGCACACCTACGGCCTCTCCAATCAGAGCCTCGGCCGGTGGGTGGGCGAGTGGCTCAAAGGCGTGGGCGTGGGAGGCATCGGCCTGGCCCTGGTTCTCTGGATTCCCTATCTGCTGCTACAGAAGAGCCCCAGCCGTTGGTGGCTCTACGCCGGGCTGGCTACGGTGCCGGTCGCGGCCCTTCTGCTCGTGATCACACCGATCTGGGTCGACCCGCTCTTCAACGAGTACCAGCCCATGGAGGACAAGGTGCTGGAGACCCGGGTGCTGGCCCTGGCCGAGCGGGCGGGTATTCAGGGCAGCCGGGTGTATCAGGTGAACAAGAGCGTGGACACCAAGGCGGTGAATGCGTACGTCACCGGCCTGGGCGGCACCAAGCGGATCGTCTTCTGGGACACGATCCTCCAGCGATTAGAGCCCGACCAGCTGCTGTTCGTCACCGCCCATGAAATGGGGCATTTCGTGCTCCGGCACACGCTGGCCTTCATTCTCGGAGCCGCCCTGCTCACGACCCTGTCGCTCTACCTGGTACATCGCGTGGCGGGCAGGCTGATAGGGCGGTACTCGAATCGTTTCGGGTTCGACCGGCTGGCCGACGTGGCATCCTTTCCCCTGCTGCTGTTGCTCGGGAGTGTCGTGTCGCTCATCCTCGCGCCCCTGGCGCTCGCCTTCAACCGGTACCAGGAGCACGAAGCCGACCGGTTCGCGCTCGAGATCACCCGCACCAACCACGCAGCGGCTACGACATTCGTGCGGCTGCAACAGGAAAACCTGGCGGTGCCGCGGCCGAGCGCACTGTACATGCTCTGGAGAGGAAGCCACCCGTCGCTGGGAGACCGGGTGGACTTTGCCAACCGCTACCGTCCGTGGGAAGAAGGCGGGGAGCTGCGCTACGGCCACCTCTTCCGCTGAGCAGAGCGTGTGTCGCTCGTCACGGCGTCGCCCCGGCCACTGGCGCATATAGCAGGCCCAAAGGGAGGACACATGAACGGATTCACCGCTGCCGCTGGTATTGCCGTCAGCCTTGCCGTCGTTTCCTGTGGCGGCGGCCGACAAGCCGTCGAGCTCAATCCGAACAGCCCCATGGTGGCGACCCGTTGGAACGGGACCCTCTCCACCCCGCCGGAGCTGCTGGGCGTGGTCGAGGTTCGCGGTGAGGCCTGGGTCGGACCGGATGAGAAGAATGCGGACAAGAGCCGGGCGCACGTGGACATCCGTAACGCGGTGCCGGGGGCGGTACACCCGTGGCATGTGCATCGGGGCCAGTGCGGCCAGGACCAGGGGATCTTCGGTCCGGCGGACGCCTATAAGCCGCTGAAGGTGAGCGACAATGGCCGGGCAATATCCGACGCGGAGCTGCCGGTGCCCACGCCCAAGACCGGCGACCTCTTCGTCAATGTCCACGCCTCGGCCAGGAACATGAAGACGATCGTGGCCTGCGGGAATCTGGCGCCGCCGGCACGGTGAGAAGGCTATTAGCTGTTAGCTAATGGCCATCAGGCCTGGTGGCCCAATGCACTCCTGATGAGCCGCGCCAGCCACTCGGCCTCGCGCTTGTCCCGAACCGACCGGCCCACCTTGACCTTCTTCCCGTTCCTCCGAACCACCGCGACATCATAGTGCACGGTTGTGCCGGCCTGCATTCCAATCGAGGCGATGACATCGGCGATCTCGGACGCCGGCAGCGATCGCTCGCGGCCGGGTGAGAGGTATCCTCTTGCCCAGGTGAGGGTACCGGCATCCACATTCACCCGCGCGACCTCGAGCCACAGGTCGAGCACGCTGATGAGAATGAGCAGGCCAAACAGCCCGGTAACGATGGGGAAGACGAGGGGAGCCCGGAAATACATCTGGAGGGCAATGCATCCCAGCCAGAGCACCAGGAAGAGGCTGACGCCGGCGGCAACACCCGGGTTTCTGGCCGCGGGGAACAGGATCTCGGTGCCGCGGCGATTAGAGGTGACCACGATGCGCGAGTCGGCCGGCTGCTGATACCCGGCAGCGGCGAGCGGATCATGGGTGATCGCCTCCTCCTCTGCCGTAAGCGGCCGATCGCTCGCCGCGGTGCGGAATACCGGCACCTCGAATTGCGACTCGTAGTCGATCCCCGGTACGGTAGCCGAGAGCCGAAGCCGCCACAGAACCCGATTATTCGCATCAGTTCCGTCGCACCCCGGGGCATCCGCTGGAAGCCGGAATGCGATGGGGATGTGGGTCTCCATGGCCGCGGCGGTACGGCTGGCCCGGCCCATGACACGCCGCTCCTCCTGCCAGAGGATGCTCTCCGAAGTGGATGAGTTCTTTCCGCTTCGCGTCGTCACGCGCCGGACGCAGCTCAGCGTCACCTGGAATCCATCGTCCGCCTGCATCCTGGCGGGTGCGCGCACCAGTCCCGTCAAGGTGTGTCCGAGGATACCGGGGATGGTGGAAAGCTCGAGCCACGACACGCCGTACTTGTGGTGGCGCAGGGTCAGTCGAACCGCCCAGGCCAGCAGCCCAATCCCGACCAGCGGGAACAGCAGCGCAAAAAATGCGGCAGGCTTTTCTTCCCGGATGGCGGCACGTACCCCAAGGAAGCCGGTCGGGAAGCTGATCAGGTTCCACAGCAGGGTGAAGAGCCACGCGGCGAACATGGTGGCTCGGCCGGAGTCGGCAATCCGGCCCGATGCCCAATCCGCTCGCCACAACCAGGGCGATTCCGGGTGTCTCGCCTCCAGCGCCGCCTGCTCCTTGAGCTTCCTGCTCCCCGCGAATGCCGCGATGATGCCACCGATTCCCACGCCGCCGAACACCAGCGCGAACAGTCCCAGGAACAGCGCCTCCTGCCAGTTGCCGGCCGACGCGCGCAGCCCGGCCTGGACACCGGTAAACACACCGACCCCGGCGAAGGGCAGGAGAAAGGCTACGAGGCAACCCAGACCCAATCGGTTCTGCGTTGGGGTCACGCCGACCTCAGGATGCGGTCTCTACGGGAGTATCCGGCCGCCCACCCCATTCGGTCCACGCTCCATCGTACACCGATGTGTCGTGATGCCCAAGCAGGTGCAGGCCCAGGACCAGCGCGCAGGCGCTGGTGCCCGAACCGCAGGTCGCGATGACCGGGCGGGACAGGTCCACGCCCGCCTCCCGCATGCGCCGGCGCAGCTGCTCCGCTGTTAGCATGGTGCCGTCGGGACCGACCAGCTCGTTGAAGGGTAAGTTCAGACTCCCCGGGATGTGGCCCCCGCGGAGTCCGGGCCGAGGCTCCGGATCCACGCCCGCAAAGCGGCCGGCCGAGCGCATGTCCACCAGCTGCTCGGCGCCGGATTCGATATTCGCGCGCACCGCCGCAAGGGTCCGAACGGAATTCGAGACCGCGCGAGCGGTGAAGCGTCCCGGCTGTAAGCGAGCGATGCCCCGCTCCACCGGATGCCCTTCCCGGCGCCACTTGGCAAAGCCGCCGTCGAGCACAGACACGCGCTCGTGCCCCCGAGCCCGGAAGGTCCACCACACGCGCGGGGCGCTGAGGTTCACGCCCGATCCGTCGTAGACCACGATGTCATCGGTGTCGCTCAGGCCGAGCCCGCTCATCGCCTCGGCAAATGCCTCGGGCGCCGGCAGCATGTGAGGCAGAAGGGTCGAGCGATCGCTGGTGGCGTCGAGATCGAAGAAGAGGGCGCCAGGAATGTGGGCCTCGGCGTATTCCGCGGCTGGATCGCGCCCGCTGCCGGGCAGATACCAGGAGCCGTCGAGCACCCGAAGGCCCGGGCGGCCCAGAGCAGCAGCGAGCCACTCGGTGGAGACGAGGGCCGGGAGCGGCTGGCTCACGGAATGAGAAGGACTTTGCCGGTGGTCTTGCGGCCTTCCAGCTCCCTGTGCGCTTCGGCCGCCGCGGCGAGGGGAAGCTCCCGGCCGATGCGCACCTTAAGCGACCCGTCGGCCACCCAATGAAGCACCGCGGTAGCTCGCTCCTGCAGCTCCGCCTGGGTGGCCACGTAGTGGCCCAGGCTCGGACGGGTGAGAAAGAGCGAGCCCTTCCCATTGAGGACCTGGGGATCGATCGGTGCCACCGGCCCGCTCGACTGGCCGTACAGCACCATCGTCCCTCGCGGGGCCAGGCACTCGAGCCCTTTGTCGAACGTGGTTCGCCCCACGGAGTCATAAACCACATCCACCCCGCGCTGGCCGGTCAGCCTCAGCGTCTCGGCCCGAAAGTCCTGCTGAGCGTAGAGGATTATTTCGTGGGCCCCGGCCTCCCGTGCCAGCGCAGCCTTCTCCTCGGTGGAGACGGTACCAATGACCCGCGCTCCCCGCCGCCGGGCGATCTGGCAGAGCAGCAAGCCCACGCCACCCGCGGCCGCGTGCACCAGACAGGTGTGCCCTGAAGCGAGCGGAAAGGTGGAATGAGCCAGGTAGTGAGCGGTCATCCCCTGAAGCATGAGCGCGGCACCCAGCCTAGTGCTCACGGCGGCCGGCAGCTTGATCAGCCGTTCAGCCGGGGCCAGCGAAAATTGGGCGTAGGAGCCGGCAAAGCTCTGCGAGGCCACCCGGTCACCCACCCGAACCGCAGTGACCTCGGGACCAGTCTCGACGACGGTGCCGCCGGCCTCGGAGCCGGGGATGAACGGCAGCGGAACCTTATAGAGGCCGGTCCGCTGATAGACCTCGATGAAGTTGACCCCCACGGCCTCGATCTGAACCAGCGCCTGGCCCGGCCCGGGCGCGGGGGGCTCAATCGCCTCGTATTGAAGGACCTCGGGACCTCCGGTGTGGTGAACGCGGATTGCTTGCACGGAAGGTTCCCGGGAAGGCCGGTGAGATCAGGCGGCTATGGCGTCCTGCGACACGTCATCGGCGGGGGCGCGGCCGCGGCGGGTATAGCGGTCGAAGAAGTCGCGGGCCTGCTCCAGGTCGGTCGGGTGCAGGTACGTCGGGCCTAACGCACCACAGCCGGACAGCGCCAGCTCGAACAGGTCGGACGCGGTTCGAGCCAGGGCCGCGTCGTGGAGGCCGAGCCGGCCTGCGCGCTCGAGAAGTCCGAGATCCGGGTTGCCGAGCAAATCGTCGGCCGCCCGAAGCGAGCGGGGATCGTAGAGGATCCCTGCGGTCAGCGCGATCGGCGCCGGGTACCACTCGGGGGCTATCGAGTCGGCCGAACGGAGCTCCAGATGGCCGCGGGGCCGCACCTCGGGGAAGAGCGTGCTGAGGTGATCCTTCCACTCCTCGTTCGTCGGGCTCGCAAGGGCCAACCACTCCCCAAAGGGACGATGCTCGCCATCGAGGTTTGGTAGCAGAATAGCGGGGGCGTTGAGGGCAAAATCGAGGTACGCCTGAACCGGGTCGCTTTCACTATAAGGAAGGCCGGTGCGAGTGGGGTCCAGCTCCCGCCAGGTGTGAGCCCGGGCGCTCTGATGTCCGGTCCGCTCCCCGGCGTACACGGGCGAGTTGGCAAAGATCGCCACCACGTAGGGCGCGGCCGCGTTGAGCACCCGCCAGCGCAGCCAGGGCTCATCATCGAAGTCCATCGTCACCTGGAACGCAGCCGTCTGCCGCATCATGCGGGCTCCAGCCGGCCCCCGCCGCTCGAAGTATTCCGCCATCCGGTCGTAGCGCTTGGCACGCAATACGAGCGGAACCCGGTCGGCCGGGTTCAGCGGATCGATGCCGACCGTCTGGAGGTCGATGCCCTCGGCCGACGCGGCAGTCCTGAGTGGTAACACGACGGCGCGGAGGATCCCCAACAGAGCGCTGGCCGACCGGCACGGAGGCGAGCTGTACTCCAGCTGTCCGCCGGGCTCGAACGTGAGCGTTCCGCCGGCAGGCAGGGCAAAACAGGGGGTTCCCTTCGGAGTCGAGCCCTCGCACCAGCCCTGGGCTTCGCCGTACCGCCGCAGAAATGGCAGGGTGGATATGACTTCGTCATCCTCGATGGCGCAACGGCGTCCCGTGGCGGACTCCAGGGGAATCATCTCCACCTCGGCACCCAGGCGGCGGGGGCGCAGCGAGCCGCTGACCGGCCCGGCAAACGCGGTATCGGCGAGGTCGGCGGCCAGAGCCGCGCGGGTCCATTCGGTCACGCGGCCGCCCCGATGATGAGCGCGAACAGCTGCTCCCGATCCGGCTTCCAGATCTCGATACGAAGACCGGCGGCATCGAACAGCTCCGTGACGCTGGCCCGGTCGTACTTGCAGCTGATCTCGGTGCGAATGGTTTCGCCGGCCGCGAATGAGATGAGCCCAATGCCGGGGATTCTGACCTGTTGGGCCGCGCTCGAGACCAGATGCATCTCGATGCGGTTGGTCACCGGCTCGTAGAAGGCCCGGTGCTCGAAGGCCGAGGGATCGAAGCTGGAGCCCAGCTCGTGGTTGAGCACCAGCAGCATGTTCCGGTTGAAGGCTGCCGTCACTCCCTGGGAGTCGTTGTAGGCGGCCTCGATCCGGGCCACGTCCTTCCTCAGATCCACGCCCAGCAGGAACCGGTCGCTTCGATCCATCGCCTCCCGTATCCGGCCCAACAGGCGGATGGCAGCCGGCGGATAGAAGTTGCCAATGGTGCCGCCAAGGAACGCGTACATCGCGGGATGGGACAGTTCCCGGGGACGCTGGAAATCTTCGGCGATGTCGGCCACCAGCGGTTCCACGATGAGCCCCGGATACTCCCGCCGGAGCCTGGTTGCGGTGTGCTCGAGGAAGCCAGCGCTCACATCGATGGGCACGTACTGCTCGGCCGTACCGGCTTGCCGCATGGCATCGAGGATGATCCGGCTCTTCTCGGCGCTGCCGGCGCCCAGCTCGACCAGCGCCCGGGTTCCCAGTGCCGGGATCAGGTCGGGCATCCACTCCGTCAGGATCGCCCGCTCGGTGCGGGTAGGATAGTACTCCGGCAGCCGGGTGATCTCCTCGAACAGCTCCGAGCCGCGCTGGTCGTAGAAGAACTTGGGCGGAAGCTCCTTCTGCGGAGCCGAGAGCCCGGCGGCCACCTCTGCCAGCATCCGGGGGCTGGGTCGTTTATACGCCCGGGCCACCGCCTCGATACGCTCGGCACCCGAGGTGCGGGCCCACTTGGTCCTCGAAGACTCAGTCATCGCGGGCACACCGGAAGCCGCTGAAAATCTGGCGGCGGATAGGGTAGTCCCAGTTGCGGAAGGTGTTGCGGATCGCGCCGGGCCGGGTGGCCCACGACCCGCCCCGAAGCACCCGGTACTCGGGTCCGAAAAACACCTCCGAGTATTCCGCGTAGGGGAAGCTCTCGAATCCGGGATAGGGACTGAGCGGGCTGGTGGTCCACTCCCACACATCGCCGATCATGCCGTAGCAGCCAATGGGAGAGAGATTGCGCGGATAGCTCCCCACCGGCGCGGTGCCGAAGGTAAGCTGGTCGAGGTTCGCCAGGTCTTTAGTGGGCGGCTCCTCGCCCCAGGGAAACGTCCGCTTGGTCCGGGTCTCCGGATCCCAGGACGCGGCGGCCTCCCACTCGAACTCGGTGGGTAGCCGCTTGCCGGCGAACCGCGCGAACGCCTCGGCCTCGTAAAAGCTCACGTGACAGACGGGATGCAGCGGATCGAGGGGACCGGCCCGATCCATCGAGCGGGACAGCCACCCGCCAGCCTCCTGATACCAATGCTTGGGCGCCGTGATGCCGGCACTGCTCACCCACTCCCAGCCCGCCCGGGACCAATGCGAAGGCTCGCGGTAGCCGCCCGCGGCGATGAACTCGGCGAATTCTCGGTTGGTCACCGGATTGATGTCGATCCAGAAGGGGGGGAGATCGACCTGATGGCAGGGCCGCTCGTTGTCGTACGCCGCCGTACGGTCGTCGGTGCCGATATCGATCGATCCGCCCGGGAACCGGACCATGGCGCCAGGCGCGGCGCCGCGGCGGCTATCCGGCCCGGGCACATCGTACCGGGTCAGCGGTGAGTACGGCTCACCCTGCTTGAGCTGAAGGGTCTGCAGGATCGTCTCGTTGTGCTGGTATTCGTGCTGAAGCACCATCCGGTAGACATACCCGTCGCGAAGCAGGGGCTGAGCCGGGTCGAGATCGACAGTGGCCAGGCGGGCCAGCACCCGCTGCCGGATCTCGTCCATGAGCTGCCGGCACTCCGCCAGGCCAGGCAGCGCCAGGCTGGCCCGGGCGCTCCGCGAGTGCTCGAACGGATTGTACAACCCAGGCATCTCCACGAACTCGATGGGACCATCCAGGTTTCGGGTCAGCCACAGCTCCTCGAAGTGAGCTATGTGCCCAAGGTCCCAGAGGATGGGACTCATCAGTGGGTCATGCTGGGCGTGCAGGTCCTGGTCGCTCAGGGGGGCGATCAGAAGAAGGGTCCGGGCCCGTGCCTCGACCAGCTCAGCGGCAAGCGTGCGCTGATCTACCGGGGTGGAAACTTCGGTTATCGGCATTGGATTATCATACGGCCGGAGTCGAGGGTCCGCGAGTAACGGCTTGTCACATACAGGGATGTAACGGCCCGCCGGACCGTTAAGTTCCAGGGCCTGGAGGTAAGCCGGGGTTTGACAGCAAGATCCGGGTAGTCGGCGCCCGGACCGTGTGCTACCATGATGGCAACAAGATGCCGGGAGCACTGTGATGCAGGTACGCGCAGACTTGGTCGATCCACCTCAGACCGATGAGAGCCGCTGGCAGGCCGTGCTGGGCCGCGACCAGGGCCAGGACGGCACTTTCGTCTACGCCGTAGCCACCACCCGGATCTACTGCCGGCCTTCCTGCCCCTCGCGGCGCCCCGGCCGGGCTCAGGTAAGCTTCTATTCCACTCCGGACGCCGCAGAGGCGGCTGGGTACCGCGCCTGCCTGCGCTGCGAGCCCCGCAGCACGAAGCCCACGGTCCAACGCCAGGTCGAGCAGGCACAACAGTACCTCGACCAGCACGCCACTGAGCCGGTCACTCTCGACCAGTTGAGCAGTATCGTCGGGCTCAGCCCGTTCCATTTACAGCGCTCCTTCAAGCGGCTGGTAGGCGTCACGCCCAAGGCCTATGCCAGCGCGCGCAGGCTGGAACGGATGAAGACCAGGCTCCGGAAGGGAGACACGGTCAGCCAGGCCACTTACGACGCAGGGTACGGCTCAGGCAGCCGGGCGTACGAGCATGCCCAGGCAAGGTTGGGCATGACACCAGGCGCCTATCGCGAGGGCGGAAGGGGCATGCGGGTTCGGTACACCCTGGTGCCCACCAGCGTGGGCCTCCTCCTGGCGGCAGCCACCGAGCGGGGCCTGTGTGCCGTGGCGCTGGGCGACGAGGCCGGAGAGCTCGAGGCCGGCCTCCGCCGCGAATACCCGGCCGCTGCCATCGAGCGGGACGACTCGGAGCTTCAGAGCTATATCGAGGGGGTCGTGGGACAGCTCACCGGTGGCCGGCCGGATGGCAGCCCGGGTCTCGACGTCAAAGGCTCCGCCTTCCAGTGGCAGGTATGGGAGGCACTGCGCCGCATACCAGCCGGCGAGACCCGCTCCTATCAAGCCATCGCGCGTGCGCTGGGCAGGCCTGCCGCCGCCCGGGCAGTGGCGCGGGCCTGTGCCAGCAACCGGCTTGCCCTGGTAATTCCCTGCCACCGGGTAGTGCGCGAGGACGGAGGGCTTGGCGGTTATCGCTGGGGTGTGGAGCGGAAGCGGGCATTACTGGAGCAGGAGCGGGCCGGCAGGGATAGCCCCGGGAGGGTTCCGGTGCCAGTTTCCTAGGGACCACAACTAGAGAGCAGCGTCTCGAACCATGCCGACCCTGGAAACTCTGATCCCTCGCTTTCAGGCGGCCGACAAGAACACCCGGCTCGAGACCCTGCTGGATTACTCCAAGAAGCTGCCGCCGCTGCCGCCGCGCTACGAAGCGGAAAAGGACCTGGGACATAACCGGGTCCACGAATGCCAGACCCCGGTGTACCTGTGGGTGGAGCTGGACGAGGGGCAGGTCCACATCCATGCCGACGTTCCTCGCGAGTCTCCCACCGTCCGGGGCTTCATCTCGCTGCTGGCGCGGAGCCTCGACGGGCAGCCGCCCGATGCCGTCGCGCGCATCCCCAACGACCTGCTCGACCAGCTGGGCCTCAGCGAAACGCTGGGGATGACCCGCACCCAGGGACTCACGGCCATCCTGCACCGAATCAAGAGCTCCGTGGCGTCGGCGGCGGGCTGATGCTGGGAGTCCTCGAGTTGGCCGGCAGAGGAAGCGGCTTCCTCCGCCGGCGGGAGGCGAGCTATCTCCCCTCCAACGGCGACGTGCATGTGGGCGAGCGGCTCATCCGCCAGTACGGACTTCGAACCGGCGACGAGATAGCCGGCACCGTTCGGCCCGCCACCAAGGGAAAGAGCCCTTCGCTCGACCAGATCACCGAGATCAACGGAAGATCCCCCGATCTGCTCAAGGAGCGACCCGAGTTCAGCCGATTGGGCGCGGTGCACCCCAACGAACAGCTGCGGCTGGAGATCGCTCCCGGCAGCGGCCAGCCCGATTTCACCAACCGGGTCATCGATCTCCTCTCGCCCCTGGGCAAGGGTCAGCGGGCCCTGATCGTCGCCCCGGCCAAGGCCGGCAAGACGATGGTGCTCCAGGCAATCGCCCAGGGCGTTAGCCGCAACTATCCCGCCGCCGATCTCTTCATTCTCCTGGTGGACGAGCGTCCGGAGGAGGTATTCGAGATGGAGGCTGCCGGCGTGGGCGAGGTGGTGGCCTCCAGCTTCGACAACCCGGCACAGCGTCACGTTGCGGTGGCGGAGCTGACGCTCGAGCGGGCGCGCCGGCGGGTGGAGCTGGGCGACGACGTGGTCCTGATCGTGGATTCGCTCACCCGGCTGGCCCGCGCCTACAACACGGTGGAAAAAGGCACCGGCCGCACCCTCTCGGGCGGGCTGGACGCCCAGTCGCTGGAGAAGCCGAAGCGATTCCTCGGCAGCGCCCGGAAGATCGATCCCTCGCAGGGAGGCGGATCGCTCACGATCATCGCCACCGCTCTGGTCGATACGGGGAGCAAGATGGATCAGGTGATCTTCGAGGAGTTCAAGGGCACGGGCAACAGCGAGCTGGTGCTGAGCCGGGAGCTGGCCGAGCGGCGGGTGTTTCCGGCCATCGACCTGGTGGCGAGCGCGACCCGGCGGGAGGAGCTGCTGCTGGCCGACGGGGCTCTGGCCGCCTCCCGCCTGCTGCGGCAGCGGATTGCCGGCATGACCCCGATCAACGCCATGAACGATCTGCTCACCGACATGCGGCGCCAGAAGACCAACGAGGAGCTGATCCGGGCGCTGACCGCAGACTGACTCAGTTCCTCAGTGCCTGAGCGATCGCGTCCAGCCGCCGCGCGATGGCCTCTCCCGGTAGCCACTTGCCTCGAAGCATGACACCGGCCCGCCGGGTGGTGTTGCGCACGTCGTCCAGCGGATTGGCATGGAGGAGAACGAGGTCGGCCCGCTTCCCGGTCTCGATGGTGCCGCTCTGGGGCAGGGTGCCGAAAAATACCGCCACGTTGCGGGTGCCGGTCTCGAGCGCCTGGTACGGCGTGAGCCCCGCGGCAACCAGAGACTCGAGCTCCCGGTGGGTGGAAAAGCCAGGAACGTTGTAGATCTGGGGCGCGTCCGAACCAAGCAGCAGGCCGGCCCCTCCCGCATGCAGCGCCTTGATCAGCTTCCGCCGGACTTCCATGACCCGCCGGGCGGATTCCACGGTCGATCCGGTCTCCTGCAACAGCGAGTTCTTGACCTCGGCCCACTGCTCCAGATTCTTGGGAGACACGTAGCGCATCTCGGGCCGGCGCCCGATCGCTTCCGCGCTCTCGCCAGGTGCGAGATTTTCCAGCAACGTCTGGGTAGGAACGTTCCAGACCCCCGCTCTCCGGGTCGCCCGCACCAGGGACGCCAGCTTCGTCTCGTCCAGTTGTTCCCCGAGGTTCAGACCGAAGAACTTTGATTCCGCCGGCGGCACGGGCGCCCCGGGACGCTGCATTGCTTCGACGTACCCGTCGAGGTGATCGATGGAGGCGTAGCGGGCCTTCAGTGCGCCGGACAAACCGACGGCCAGGGGCACGTGGCCGGCAAGCTTGATTCCGGCGCGTTGGGCGGCCGAGGCCACGGCATCGAACACCTTGCGGGTCAGGCCGGGATGGATCTTGAGGAAGTCGTACCCCGCGGCCTTCTGCTCCGCTACCATGGCAGCGCCCTCGGCGGGTCGCGAGACGCTGTTGCCATTGAACGAAGGCCCGGAGGTGTAGATGGTGGGGCTGACCAGCTCACCCCTGGCCACCCGGCTTCTCAGCTCCAGATGGCGGGGATGTCCCAGCATCCCCCGGATGGTGGTGATTCCGCCGGCTACATAGAGGAAAAGGGTCCGCTCGACCACGCTATCCGGCGCCTGGCCACCGGGGATATGGGCATGCATCTCCGCCAATCCAGGCATCAGAAACTTCCCCGTCCCCGCCACCCTGATGCTGCCTTCAGGGACCTGCACCCTGTCTGCCGGTCCGATAGCTGTGATCCGGTCCCCGCGTACCACCACGGTTTGTCCCGGCACCACCCGTTCCCGGTCCATGGGGACCAGCGTCACGTCCACGAACGCGACCGCGGAGTCGGGGGCTCGAACCTGCGAGGCCGACAACAGGAGAAGCAGGGCGGCGTACATCCTGACCTTAAGTCCGGGCCGCCGCGGCGCGATTCGCTCGCTCGAACTCCTTCATGAACGCCACCAGCGCCTCCACCGACGCCCGGGGGCACGCGTTGTAGATGCTGGCGCGCATCCCGCCGGCCGAGCGATGTCCCTTGAGACCGTCCAAACCGCGCTTGGCCGCCTCCTTGACGAACTTTTCCTCCAGCTCCTCGGTGGGAGCCCGGAAGCAGACGTTCATCCGTGACCGGCTGTCCGGCTGGGCGGTGCCCCGGAAGAAGTCGCTGGCGTCGATGAAGTCGTAGAGCAGGCGCGCCTTGGACTCGTTCTGCTCCGCCATCGCCGCCAGCCCACCCTGCCCCTCGATCCACTTGAACACTTCGCCCATCACGAAGATTCCGAACGTGGGCGGCGTGTTGTAGAGCGACTTCTCGGCGACGTGAGTCCGGTACTGCAGCATGGTGGGCAGGGTCCTGGGCCCCAGCTCGACCAGGTCATCCCGGATGATGACCAGCACCACACCGGATGGGCCCAGGTTCTTCTGGGCGCCGGCGTAGATCAGGCCGTACTTCCGGACGTCAATGGGCCGGCTGTACATGTCGCTCGAGGTGTCGGCCACGAGCGGCGCGCCCGCCGGCACCGAAGGCTCCCGGGTCCACTGGGTGCCGTAGATGGTGTTGTTGGTGGTCAGGTGCACGTAGGCCGGCTTCTCCGAGTAGCGGATCTCGTCCGCCCGGGGAATACGATCGAAGTTGCTGGCCTCGCCGGTGGCGGCCACATGGGTCTTGCCGACCTGCTTCGCCTCCTTGATGGCCTTCTGCGACCAGACGCCGGTGAGCAGATAGTCGGCCGTGCGGTCGGGCGGCAGCAGGTTCATGGGCACCATCGAGAACTGGAGCGAGGCGCCGCCCTGGAGGAAGAGGACCCGGTAGTTGTCGGGAATGCCGGCCAGCCTCCGGCAAGCCTCCTCCGCCTCGTTGATGACCTTGTCGAAGACCTTGCCGCGGTGGCTGTGCTCCATGATCCCGATGCCGCTGCCGGCGGCATTCCAGATGGCCTCCTGCGCCTTCCGGAGCACGGGTTCGGGGAGGACGGCGGGGCCGGCGCTGAAGTTGTGGATGCGGTCGGGCATAGATGTCGGGGTCCAGAGTCAGAAGAAGGAGTCGTTAGCCGCCGAACCACCGGAAACCGGATGGAAGAGGCAGGAGGTCTACGATGAATAAACCAATTTGCGACTGATTTTCCATTCTGTTCAGTGCTTTCCGTGGCTGCTGCGCTTGTTATTTCTCGCTGCGGGACTCTCGTCCGTCCAGCTCGCTCAGCTCGGCACTGATGATGTCCGGATTGCCGGCCCGGATCCGCTCCAGCGCGGCGGGCTCGGGGTGGCCGTCGAGATGAATCCGCGCCAGCGTGGCATGGGCCCCGTGATAGATGATGTTCTCGACCTCTTCCACGTTGATCGCAGCACCGGCCAGCACTCCGAAGACATGCGCCAGGACCCCGGGGCGATTGCGGTGGCGGACGGTGAGCACGTGGGTGGCCGAGCTCTTGGCCAGCCGGTTGACGACGTTGGGGACCTCGCCGGTGCTCCTGAAGGACTGCACGATCCGGAGCACCTCGTGCGCAATAGCCACCTGGGCCTGCTCGGTGGACGCACCCACGTGGTGGGTGCCGTACACCCCCGGAGCCTGCGCGATGCGGTTGCTGATTTCGCCGGTGCTGCCGGCGGGCTCATTCTGGTAGACATCCAGGCCGGCCCTGATCCCCTTCTCCCGCACCGCCGCCTCCAGGGCCGCCTCGTCCACCACCGAGCCGCGGGCCGTATTGATGAGGTACGCACCGGGCTTCATGGCGGCGAGGAATTCCGCGCCGACCAGATTCCTGGTTTCCGCATTGGCAGCCACGTTGATGGTCACCGCGTCAGCCAGCCGGGCCACCTCGAGCGGGGTCTGGGCGTAGGCGATGCCCAACCGCTCGGCCTCCTCGTGGGTCAGGTTGCGGGACCAGGCCACCACCTTCATTCCGAACGCCTGGGCCCGGGCAGCCACCTCCCGGCCGATCTGGCCCAGCCCGACGATCCCGAACGTCCGCCCGTAGAGGCCGCGCGCCTTGGAAAATTCACCCTTGTTCCACTGGCCCTGGCGCAGCTGCGCGGCCTGGTCGGGAATGCGCCGGTCGCACGCCAGCAGGAGCCCCATCACCAGCTCCGCCACCGCGATCGAGTTCTTGCCGGGACAGTTGGAGACGAATACACCCAGGTCGGAGGCGGCCGCCACGTCTATCGTGTCGATGCCGGCGCCGGCCCGGATCACGAGGGTGAGCGCGGTGCCCGCGCGCAACGCGTCCGCGTTCACCTTTTTGCTGCGCACGATCAGGATGTGCGGGTCCACCTGCTTGATCAGCGCCGGCAGGGCGTCGGCCTTGACCTCGGGCTCGGACACCACGCTGCAGCCGAGCTCCTTGAGACCATCTATGCCGACCTTCTCGAACTTGTCCGCGATCAGGACCTTCATTCAATCTCCGTAAACAGAAGTCGGGAGTCAGGAGTCGGAGAGCTTCAGGCTCCCAGCTCCCAGCTATTCTAACAAATGAACAAAGAGCCCGCTCCTCAACTTGGGCTCGAACCAGGTGCTCTTGGGTGGCATGACCGCTCCCGCGTCCGACACCGCCATGAGCTGATCGAGCGTCGTCGGATAGAGGGAGAAGGCAATAGCCATCTCGCCCGAATCGACCCGCCGTTCCAGCTCCGCGGTCCCCCGGATTCCACCCACAAAATCGATCCGCTGGTCGGTGCGCGGATCACCGATGCCGAGGACCGGGGCCAGGACCCGGTCCTGGAGCAGGGAGACATCGAGCGAGCCGATCGGGTCGCGCCGGTCGATGCTGTCTTCCTCGAACTCGACCCGGTACCACGCGTCGGCCAGGTAAACACAGAAGGTGCCCGGCCGGGGCGGCCGGGGATGGTCGGCCGGCGACATCCGGCCCACGTCCCGCAGCTCGCGCAGGACCTGGTCGGCAGACTTGCCGGCGAGATCGCGAACCACGCGGTTGTACGGCAGGATGCTGAGCTGGTGCGCCGGAAAGAGCACCGCCAGGAACCAGTTGTATTCCTCGTCTCCCCGGTGGCGGGCGTTGGCCAGGCGGCGCTCCTTCCCCGCCCTCCAGGCGCTGGCCGACCGGTGGTGGCCGTCGGCGACGTAGGCATGGGGCACGCTGCGGAATGCCTCGACCCAGGCTTCGGGGTCGGGGACCCGCCATACCGTGTGGCGCACCCCATCGGGCGCGGTGAAATCATAGAGCGGCTCGCTGCTCATGACCGGCTCGGCCAGCACGTCGATCTCGGTGCGCGCCCGGTAGGTGAGAAATACCGGCTCGGCGTGGGCGCCGAGTGTCTGGACATGGCGGGTCCGGTCGTCCTCCTTGTCCTGCCGGGTCTTCTCGTGCTTCCGGATGACGTCCTGCTCGTAGTCGTCGATGTGCACGCAGCCCACCAGGCCGGTCTGGGCCCGCCCGCCCATGATCTGCCGGTAGAGGTACAGCGAAGGCACCCCCTCCCGCACCAGCACCCCGTCGGCGATGAACCGGTCGAGGGCTTCACGCGCCTTGGTGTAGACCCGGGTATCGTGCGGATCGGTATCGGCGGGCAGATCGATGTCGGATCGCCCGACATGCAGGAAGCTGTGCGGATTTCCCCGCGCCAGCTCAGCCGCTTCCGAGCGGCTTACCACGTCGTACGGGACGGCGGCCACTTGGGCCGCCAGCTCGGGTGTGGGACGCAACGCGTCAAAGGGATGGAGTCGCACGCACTATCCGCCGGGGCTTACGAGTCGTTCGGACCAACCCAGCACACCGTCCACCAGGAGGGCCAGCAGTGCCGCGGGCAGCGCCCCGGACAGGATCATCCGGGTATCCGACAGCGCCAGCCCGGCTGCAATGGGGTCGCCCAGCCCGCCGGCGCCGATGAAGGCCGCCAGAGTGGCGGTCCCCACGTTGATCACCGCGGCTGTCCGGATGCCGGCCATGATCACCGGCGCCGCCAGCGGCAAGCGAACATAACGAAGCACCTGCGCCGGCGTCATGCCCAGCGCCCAGGCCGCGCCCACCGCCTCGGGCGCCGCGTCCCGAACGCCGGTGTAGGTGTTGCGGAGGATGGGGTACAGAGAATAGAGGAACAGCGCCACCAGCGCGGGAATCACCCCAATGCCCAGCAGCGGAATCATGAACGCGAGCAGAGCGATGCTGGGCAGGGTCTGGAGGAGGCCGACGCCCCGGATCACCGCTTCGGCCGCGCGCCGCCGCCGCTCCAGGGCCAGGCCGAGCGGCAGCGCCACCGCGATAGCGGCGGCCAGGGATACACCGACCAGCAGCATGTGCCGTGCGGTCAGTGAGAGGATGATGGACCGCTGGTCCCACAGATAGGGCAACACCTCACTGGCGGAGCGGTGCCGGCCGGTCGAGGTCTGCTGCGGGAGTACACCCGTCAGGCCCAGCGCGTGGAGCGCTGCGGCCGCGATACCTGGCGCGGGCTGTCCGTCTACTTCGTGCAGCCGGTTCAGGCGGCGCATCTCGGTCTCGGTGAGTAGGCCGCTGAGCTCCGTCAAGGCCGCCACCGCCGCGGGCAGGTCCCGCTGCAGACCTGGGCTCACCATGGCGGCGGCCTCGTACGGCGGGAAGAAGTGTCGATCGTCCCGCAGCACCATCAGATCGTAACGGGCGATGAAGCCGTCGGTCGAATACCCATCGATGACATCCACCTCACCCGCCGCCAGCGCCTGGTACTTCACGGCCGGCAGCAATGCACGCACCGCGCGGAACCGTATCCCGTACGCCTTCTGGAGGCCCGGCATTCCGTCGGGCCGGCCGATGAAGTCCGGCGTGAGCCCGGCCTGGAGCTGGCCCGACACCCGGGCCAGGTCGCTCAAGGTGGCCAGTTCAAGGCGGGTGGCGGTTTCGCGGCGCACGGCGATGGCGTACGTGTTCTGAAAGCCCAGGGGCGGAAGCCAGCGCAC
This sequence comes from Gemmatimonadales bacterium, assembly GCA_036379675.1. Taxonomy (GTDB): domain Bacteria; phylum Gemmatimonadota; class Gemmatimonadetes; order Gemmatimonadales; family GWC2-71-9; genus CAVVWJ01. The sequence goes on from DASVGF010000025.1 coordinate 26,051, forward strand.
GCCCCAACGCTCTCGGAATTCGCGCGCGACCCGCCGGTACACCTCGCCCGCGTCGGCGGTGGGCTGGGCCCGAAGAATGGCGAGGAGGCCGGTGCCGGTGTATTCGGGATAGGCGTCAATCGCGTTGGTGCGGAGTGCCTCGAACGCGATCTCCGTGGCCCCGAGACCGAGCCGCCGGTCCACCTCGAAGCCCCTCGCCTCCAGCAGCTGGGCGAACATCTCGGCCAGCAGGAACGACTCACCGAACGGCTTGGAGGCCACCACCACGGGGCGGCCGGCCCCTGCCTGTGCCGGCAGCGGGCCGGGAAGACCCAGCAGCACCAGCGTGAGCATGAGTGCCCGCCGCCGGCTCATGCCCGGATCACTCTGGCACGCACCAGCAGGTGGTGCACGTACTCCGTGGCCGGCCGCTCGCGCAGCTCGGCGGGAGAGCCCACCTGTTCGACCCGTCCCCGGCGCATGACCGCGACCCGGTCGGCCAGGAGGAACGCTTCGTCGATGTCGTGCGTCACCAGCAGGGAGGTGAGGGCGAGCTCGCCGCGAATCCGCGCAAAGGTGGTTTGCAGGTCTGCCCGGGTGATCGCGTCCAGGGCGCCGAACGGTTCATCGAGCAGCACCACGGCGGGACTCGCAGCAAGCGCACGAGCCACGGCCACCCGCTGGCGCTCTCCTCCCGAGAGCTTCCGGGGCCAGCGGCCGGCATACACGGCGGGCTCGAGCCCCACCAGCTCCAGCGCGCGATCCGCCAGCGAGTCCGGGGCCTCCATGCTCCTGAGCCAGGGTACGAGGGCGACGTTCCTCCGAACCCGCCAGTGGGGGAGGAGCCCTCCTTCCTGCGGCACGTACCCGATGCGCCGACGCAGCTCGATCGGCTCGATTTCCGCCGCATTCACGCCTTCGATGAGCACCCGGCCCTCATCGGGCTCCACCAGACGGCTGAAGCAGCGCAGCAGCGTCGTCTTGCCGGAGCCGCTTTCGCCAATGAGGGCGACGGACTCTCCGGGGTTCACGTCGAGCGAAACGTGATCCAGGGCGAGCAGCTGCCCATATCGCTTGGAGAGGTTTTCCGCGCGAAGCGCGGGCCCGGCGGTGCTCAACGACTACGCAACCTTTCTCGCAATGTACCAGACCAGGACCAGGCGTCCGCCCAAGTTTCAAACGTCCCGCGGATCTGCCCTCGCGGCAAGCTGCAGAAAAGAGCACGGCGCCCCACGTCTGGTCACCACCGCCAAGTCGCGGACGGATGACGCCTTCGCTCGAGGCGCACGGCGCTCGTCGAGCGAAGGTTACCGAGTTTGCACCGGCCACGCCGACATGAAGGAAAATGCATCCGTCACGCGCGTGAAACTTGCGTTAGGCTGCGGCCCTAAGGCTCCGCTCATCGCGAACCCCTGGCGCCCTGAGAGGTAGCGGATGTACCGCATCGAGCTGTCCCCCGGCGAGGAAACCGCCTTCCGGACCATTGAAGAGCTGGCCGTCGCGATTCGGCGAGGGGTGGTGACCTCGAAGGCGCGCATCTGGCACAACGCCACCAGCAAGTGGCTGCCGATTCAGTTCCATCCCCACTACAAGACAGCAGCAGCGATGCCGCTCACGCAGGCCGATCTCGTAGCCGGCCCGCCGGTGGCGCCTCTCTCGTCCCTGAACCTTCCGGACCCGAACTCGCCGGCGCCAAGAGTGACCGGATTCAGGCCGATCGATCCGGTGCCGGCGCCCAGCAAGCCCTCATCGCCATATCACCAGCCGAAGCCGCATCTGCCGCCGGCGCCGGCGGCGGGCCTTCCGCTGATCGAGCCCCTCGGCTCTGTGAGCGTGCCCGCCTCCGCCAAGCCGGAACCGTTGCCGCCGGCGCTCCAGCCGGACCGCGCATTCGCGCTACCGTCCAGGCCGCTCCCGCCGAGGCCGGCTCCCATGATGAAGCGTCCGGCTCGCGCCGAGGAACCCTCGCGCAAGCCGAAAAAGAAGACGCGCCGGAAGTCCGGGCGCCGGGCGCTCCGAGCCGCTCTCGTGGGAGCGTTGCTCATCGGCGGCGGCCACCTCGCCGTCAGCGCCGGGACCGTGTTACGCACCGACGGACTGCGAACCTACCGGCGCCTGGTGGCGGCACCGCCCGAGGCAGTCCAATGGGACAGCCCGCGCACTGTGGCCGCAGTCATCCCCGGGCTCCGCAACTCCTCAGTGCCTGGAGGCAATAAATCCCCCCGCGGTTCCCATCCTTCGGTCCGTACACTGAAGCCTGGAGCGGTCAGCCAGGCCTCACTCCCCGCGATGATAGCAGCGCCGATCGACACCGTGCCGGAAATTCAGGCCGCACCCTCGGTAGAGATGCCGGCGCCGATCCCGACCACCGCGGACTCGCTCAGCTCCACCAAGCCGGACTCCACGGGCAAAAAGGTCCTCAAGGGAATTCTGAAGGCGGTGAGCGGCACAGCCCCAAAGGACCAGCGCCCCCGCCGCTGATTTGAAGGGTGTGACTCAAGCCACAGAAAACACTCCTTTTAGCGTCCGATCTTCGATGGCGTAAGTCCATGTTTATCAACAGCTTATGTTGATAAACCTGTGGAAAAGACCGCCGCGCTGTGGAAAAGCGCTGGCATCTTTTTCTATGCCCATCGAAACGGCGTTCCCCGGGTGCTTTATGGGGGGGGCTCCGGGGGACCTGAAATCGGAGACTGGCGGATGGCACGAGCGATCTGGAGTGGGTCGATCAGCTTTGGCATGGTAAGCATACCGGTCAAGCTGTTTGGGGCCACCGAGAGCAAGGACATCAGGTTTCAGCTGCTGCACGCCACCTGCGGGTCGAAGCTGCAGCAGCGACGCTGGTGCCCGGCCGACGATATCGAGGTCTCCTGGAACGAGGTGGCGCGCGGGTTCGAATACGCCAGGGGGCAGTACGTCGTCCTTACCGAGGAAGACTTCGAGCAGCTCCCCCTCCCCAGCAAGCATACCATCGACCTCAACGCGTTCATCGAGGAACGGGAGATCGACCCGATCTTCTACGAGCACAGCTATTATCTCGAACCCGACGAGCGGGGCGAGAAGCCCTACGCCTTGCTCCTAAAGGCGCTGGAGGAGAAAAAGCTCAGCGCGGTCGGCAGCATCACCATCCGCAAGAAAGAGCAGCTCTGCGTCATCCGGCCGCTCAAGGGAACCATCGCGCTGGAGACGCTCTACTACCCGGACGAGATCCGGCAGGAACGCGGTGTGGACCTCGACAAGGTGAAGGTGTCTGAGCGGGAGCTGGAGATGGCCTTTACCCTGATCGAGCTGCTCAAGCGGCCGTTCGATCCCGCGGAGTACAAGGACCACTACCGCGAGGCCCTGGCGGAGCTGATCGAGGCCAAGCTCGAAGGGAAAGAGGTGGTGACGTCACCGCCCTCGACCCAGTCGCGGGTCTTTGATCTCGCGGAGGCGCTCAAGCGCAGCGTCGAGGCGGCCAAGCAGGGCAAGCCGAAAGCCCCGGCAAGCACCCGGGCCCGTCCGGCGCGCGCGAGGCGGCGGACCCGGAAGGTTGGATGAGCGGCGTTGGTGACGTCCTCGACCAGCTCGAAGCTCGAAAGCCCAACCTCATTCTGAGTGTGGAGGGGCATCAGCTTCCCGTTACCAATCTGGAGAAGACTCTCTGGCCCGGCGGCGGGCGGAACCGACCGCTGACCAAGCGCGACCTGCTGCGGTACATGGCCCGCGTGTCTCCCTCGCTGCTCCCCCACCTGGCCGGCCGTCCACTGTTCGTCACCCGGTACCCCGACGGGGTGACGGGGAAGAGCTTCTATCAGAAGCACTGGGACAATCCGCCCGGGTTCGTGCGGACGGTGTCGATTTTCTCGAGCCACAACGAAGGCGACAGCGAGTACGTCATCGCCGAGAACCTGCCCACCCTGCTCTGGCTTTCCCAGATGGCCGGGCTCGAGCTGCACCCCTGGTTTTCGCGGGTGGACAGCGGGCGCGATGTACGCGGCAAGGGAAAGACTTTTGCCGGCTCGGAGGAGATCCTCGACCGCTCGGTGCTGAACTATCCCGATTTCGTGGTGTTCGACCTCGACCCGTACCAGTACTCGGGCCGGGAGGGCAAGGGCGAGGAGCCGGAGCTCCACCGCGAGGCGTTCAAGCGAACGCGCGAGCTGGCGCTCCGCCTCCGCGAGATGATGGCCGGACTGGATCTGCAGACGTTCGTGAAGACCTCGGGACGAACCGGGCTCCACCTTTACCTGCCGATCCTGCGGAAGTTCGATTACGACACCGTGCGGAACATTGCTGAAACGATCGGGCGCTTTGCCCTGCAGCAGTGGCCCAAGGACGTCACCCTGGAGTGGTCGGTCAAGAACCGCACCGGCAGGATTTTCTTCGACTACAACCAGAACGTGCGCGGCAAGTCGCTCGCCTCCATCTTCTCGCCCCGGCGCCATCCGCTGGGCACGGTCTCCATGCCGGTGCGCTGGGAGGAGCTGGAAAAGGTGTACCCCACCGACTTCACGCTCCGCACCGCTCCCGATCTCCTCGACCAGCGAGGCGACCCCTGGGCCGGCATTCTTTCGGCCAAGCAGGACCTGGGCGCCATGCTGGAGCAGAAGACGGCCGGATGACCCGCGCCCTCAAGTACCTCACCAAGAGCGCCACCGACCGGCTGCGCTACCGGGCGCTGCCGTCCTGGATCTCGCCCATGCTGGCCACATTGAGCGAGACTCTGCCGGCCGGGGACAAATGGGTCTACGAGCCCAAGCTCGATGGCGTTCGGGCGCTCGGGTACGTCAATGGCGGCAAGGTGCGGATCTACTCCCGGAATCGGAAGCTGCTCAACGATGCCTACCCCGAATTGGTCGAGGCACTGGGGAAGGCGGTACGCGGCGATGCGGTGGTGGATGGCGAGATCGTCGCAGTCGACCCGGTCACCGGGCTCAGCAGCTTCGGCCGGCTCCAGCAGCGCATGCAACTGCGGGATCCGCTGCGGGCCCGCCGGAGCATGGTGGATGTGCGCCTCTATCTCTTCGATTGTCTCTACTACGAGGGGATCGATCTGACCGGGCTGGCACTGCTCGACCGGAAGTCGGTGCTGCATGACGTGGTCTGGTACGACGACACCGTCCATTTCACCCCGCACCAGGCCGACGGGGCCGAGACGATGCTCCAGGACGCGTGCGAGCAAGGCGCCGAAGGCATCATCGCCAAGCGAACCGACTCCCGGTACGTGAGCGCGCGATCCACCGACTGGCTCAAGATCAAGTGTTTGCGCCGGCAGGAGCTGGTGGTGGGAGGCTATACCGCACCGCAAGGCGCTCGCGAATGGCTGGGTGCCCTGCTGGTCGGTTACTACGATGACGCCGGGTCGCTGCGCTACGCCGGCAAGGTCGGCACCGGATACGATCGCAGAACGCTCGAGATGCTGCATGGCCGGCTGGTGCCGCTTCACCGGCGGACCTCACCGTTCGGGCCGGGTCCCACGGCCACCGGTGACATTCAGTGGGTCACACCCCGGCTCGTAGCGGAGATTGGATTTTCCGAGTGGACCTCGGCCGGCCTGCTCCGGCATCCGCGGTTCATGGGGCTGCGCGACGACAAGGCCGCGAAGGACGTACGCCGGGAAGGCTGACTGCCGGGAGCCGCAGAGCGCCCGGACCCCTTCATTTTCCTCTTCCGCTCGCCACCCCGTATCCCGCCGTGTATCCGCAACTGAAATGAGATCAACGGTTTAGCCATCGGCGCCCGAGCCGATCCTGGCTGCACGCTTCTTGCCCCCTGGGCAGCAGTTTCGCCGTTCCCAACGCCCCATCTCGAAGGAGCTCGTATGCGCACTGGTCGCCAGCTGCTCTGGTCGGCTGCGGTGGCCGTGGTCCTGATCGGCATAGCGGCCACGCCGGCGCAGGCCCAGGGTAAGGCCAAGGGCAAGCACAAGCATTACGTGGTGTCGACTGACCGGGCCATCACGGTCACCCGCACCGTCCTGGTGCGGCAGGGATACGAAGTGGTGCGGGTGGAGCGGGTGGGGCCCACCCAGGTCGTGTACTACCGGCCGGGAAAGAAGTGGCGCGGCAGAGGCAGGCCGCCGCTCCATCGGATGGTGATCCGCACCGTGGAGAACCGGGTCGTGTTCGAGGACACGGAGCCGTCGGTGCTGGTGGATATCGATGTCAGGCTGAAGCTGTAGTGTGCGTGATCCTTTCCCTTTGCATCCCAACCGGAGGCTGAATGCGTGGCAACGCGTGGGTAGCTCGCGCCCTGGCCGTGGGCGGCGTACTTCTGCTGGCGGGTGTGCAGCCGGCGACGGCCCAGCGGATCAGCATCGCTCCCAACATCGGTCTGTATGTTCCGACCACCGAGCTGGTGAAGGCGGCGAGCGGTGACTCCTCGTTCAAGCAGGAGATGAGCATCACTCTGGGCGGTCGGATGTCGATTGCCTTCAGCAACCGGCTCGGGCTCGAGTTCACCGGCGCCTACGCGCCGAGCGATCTGAAGTTCACCCGTACCGGCCTGGGCGACCAGAATCAGGACGCCAACATCTTCACCGGCAGCGGCCGTCTGAGCTATCAGCTGGTTCCCTACAGCAGCCCGGTCGCCTTCGTGATCACCGGCGGTGTCGGCGTCATCAACCGCAGCGGCGCGTTCTACGCCGGTGTCCAGGACAAGACCGACATCGGTGGCACACTCGGCGCGTCAGCCCGCTTTCAGGTGGGCAAGCTGCTGCGGCTGCAGGTGAGCGCGGAAGACTACATTTACAAGCCGAAGGCCGAGATTCCCGGCTTCGGTCCGGCTGACGAGAAGAAGACCCAGAACGACGTCCATCTCTCGATCGGGGTGGGCATTCCGCTGCTCGGATTGGGACAGATGGGCCAGTAAGCCAACTCGCAACAGCAGAGGGCGGCTTCAGTTACGAAGCCGCCCTCTTTTTTTCCTTTCGGTGTCACCCCCGCTCCGTGACCCGGTTCACACCGATCCAAGCGTCCGCTTCACAGCGCCTTCAAGTCGAGTTGAGCATTGTAGCTGCGCCGGAGGAAACACCTCCCGCACCGGCGCGCGTAGGGTTGCGCCGTTTCTGTACCACTCAGCTTCGGACTATCACAGGGAGTGTTGTACATGGCAAACAAGCTTCAAAAACTGACCTCCGGTCTGGCCGCCGCAGCGATCCTTGCAACGACCGCCGCGTCCCCCCTTGCCGCTCAGGGCGGGGTGGAGCTGACTCCTTGGGCCGGGGCATACATCCCGACGAGCAACTCGGTCGGTTCGCTGGGCCAGGACATCGAACGGGATGTGAGTGTGGTTGGAGGCGCCCGGCTTTCATTCTGGGGTACCGGGATGCTGGGCTTTGAGGTCACCGGCGGCTATGCGCCTGCCAAGATCGGTGACGAGACCATCAACGAGACCGGGAACACGGATCTGCTGCTGGCGAGCGGACGCTTGCTCCTGGCTCTTTCGCCCGTGAGCAACAAGGTCGGCTTCTATCTGGCTGGTGGGCCCGCGCTGCTGGCCCGCGGCAGTAATCCCTTTGATGATGATCGGAGCAGCACCGACCTCGGCGGCGTGCTCGGCCTTGGCTTCCGCTTCGGCGGCGGCGAGAACAGCCGGGTGGGTTTCCGGATCGATCTCGAGGACTATCTTTACAACGGAGACTTCGGCGGCGGCAACGATTTCCAGAACGACCTCGTGGCCTCGCTTGGGGTTTCCATCGCGCTCGGAGGCAGAGCCAGCGATTGAGCAGGCCTGACCACCGGGAGTCGAGGGGCGCGCGGCCGGTTTATCCGGTCGCCCGCCCCTTCGATTTTTTTATCGCCGGGCGCTCTTTCGGCTCCGGCTTCCGCTCGAGCTTTTCCTGCTGCGACTCCGACTCGCGCTCTTGCGGGTGCTGCTCTTTCTCCTGGTGCTCGAGCGTGAGCTTGCGCGCTTCCGGGTCGAGCGCGATGCCGCCGCCTTCTTGCCACCTTTACGCGAAGCGCTCCGGTTGGTCTTCTTGCCGCGGCCGGACCCGCTCTTTTTTCCTCCGCCGGTTTCCTTGTTCACCGTGGCCCACGCTCTTTTCGCGGCTTCCCTCCGAGACACGCCGCGCTTCTCATAGCCCTCTTCGATATGCTCGGCCTGGCGCTTCTGCTTGCTGGTGTAGGACGACTTGTCTCCCCGTGGCATGGCGCGCTCCTGCTTGAAGTAGAGACTGCTCTTGCGACAGGGGAACTTTTGGACGGCGCTGCGGCCGCGGCTGTGGGATGGGTCACAGGTGGAAGCTATTAGCGATTAGCTATTAGCTGATGGCTAGTAGCTGATAGTTCATAGCTCTTAGAAAGGTGGGTGGAACGGGCCCGTGGGCCCGTTCCCGGCGAGATGAGATGAGAAGGGGAGTTTGATGGGAGCAGCAGCGAAAGCCAGGTTAGACAGCTCGTCCGGCCGCGGAGCAGGGGACTCGGGGCTTGTTCGGACGTCTCGCGGTTCGCCGTCCAGCCGTACTCTCACTGTGGCCAAGTATAGGCCGCGAGAAAGGTGCTGCTGTGCGGTAGATCACACCATCTGGCGGGGATGTTCCAGCACGTGGCCCTCCCGGATGGCCGAAACGGTGACCATCCGGATGCCCCGATCGCGCCACTCCGCGATGAGACGGTCTCCTTCCGCGGGGCGGATGGCTCGCACCGCATCGGTCACCAGGTAGATGTCGGCCCGGGGCAATTCGCGCAGCAATCCCTCGATCGCGTACTTGTTGCAGAAGTCGGTGGCCACTCCATACACCACGACAGCCTCGGGCTCCAGGGCGCGCAGGAGGGCCGGCACATTAGCATTGGTGAACACATCTACGGCCCGCTTGTGCAGCAGGAAGTCTCCGCCATGGGCCAGGACCTGCTGGGCGAATGCGCCCGGGTCCTGCAGCTCCGGCTCAATCACCAGCGGGTTCCTGAGCTCGGTCTCCGCGATCTTCAGCTGACCCGGAGTTCCCCGCATGCAATGCGGTGGAAACGTCGTGCTCCAGTCGGGTGCGTGGCTGATCTCCGGATCGGACGGCTCGTGGTTGTCGGCGGAGGCGACGATGGGGATGCGGTGGGCGTGGGCGAAGTCGCTGAGGGCCTGCAGCGCGGGAATGATCTCCTCGCTACCCGCCACGTACAGCTTGCCGTCCGACTTCATGAAATCGTGCTGGGTGTCCACGTCCCAGAAAATGAGCTTGGTCATGCGTAACTCCAGGAGCTGCCGCTCACGTTTACCCTAGCCCCGCTCACGCCTGTTTCAGGTTCAATCTACCCGCTCCAGCCTCGGATTTGGGCGGTACTCCCGCCCGGCCTTGGCGCACGGCTTTCCCTCGAGCTTCACGACGTCGGCGGTGAAGTCGAAGCGGCCCTGAAACAGCGAGGAGCCCACGCCGTACCCGTCCACCGGCACGCGCTGCCGCTCGAAGTCACGAATCTTGTCCACCGTGAAGCCGCCCGACACCACGATCCTGACGCGGCGAAACCCTTCGGCGTCGAGCGCACGTCGCACGTTCCACACCAGTTCCGGGTTGACGCCGGTTGGCTTGAAATAGCCCAGCGTGTCCCAGAGGGAACGGTCTACCAGCGTCTCGCTGGTATCGAGCCGGACCCCGTACAGGCGATCGCCCAGTGCCCGCGCCACCTCGAGCGAGGTCCCCACGCAGTCGTTCTCGAAATCGACGAGGCTGATCAGCTTGACCCCGGGCCCGATGTGCTCGGCAAACTTCCGGGTAGCCAGCACGGTGTCGCCGCCGTAGGCGGCGATGAGACCGTGGGGCACGGTGCCGATTCCCTCGCTGCCCCACCAGGAGGCCTGCGCGTCGGTGGAGACGCCGATGGCTCCCGCCACGTGCGCGGCGTAGCCATCACCGGTCTGCACCAGCCAGTGGTCGTGCCGGGCCGGAAAGAACATGACCTCCTTGGGAGCCGCGGCCTCAACTACCCGGCGCGTGTTGGTGGCCACCCGGGTCCGCCGGGCCAGGACGCCGAGGTACAGCGTCTCCAGATGGGCAAAGGCATCGTAGGGCCCCTCGATCAGCATCACGGTTTCCCAGGGCTCGACTTCATCACCATCGTAGCGGGCCTGCACCTGGAGCTCCGACCAGTCCATCGAGCACAGCTTGAGGATGGCGATCGCCTCATCCACGCCGCCGAGAAAGGCGGCCGCTTTGCCGAAAACCTGCATGGTAACCCGCGGCCGATAGCGGTCGGCCAGCAGGATCTCGCGGGCCCGCACGAAGTACTTGTCGGAGTAATACCCGGCCCGCATCTTCGCGGCCGGCAGGTTGAAGATTTCGGGATCGAGCCGTTTGCGGGCGGACATGTCAGGATGATGAGGGGGCGGCGAAGCGGTGGGCCTTGAGCTCGGCCAGGGCGGTGCGAAGCCGGCGGGCATCGCGGGCGCTCGGATGGCGGTCGATCAGGCGCCGCAGCTCCGCCATGGCGCGGCCCGGATCGCCCAGGTGGTCCTCGTAGAGCTCGACCAGGGCCAGCCCGATCCGGAAATCGTCGCGGCTGGAAAGGGGTGCCGCCGCCCGGAGATTGTCCAGCTCGAGCGCGGCGGTTTCGGCGCTGGAGAGTGACTGGGCCAGCAGCCTTGCCCGCCGCAAGGTGGCCTCTACTCTCTCGTGCGGATTGCGGGCCCGCTCGGCATACGCCTCCGCCGCACCCGCCAGGTTGCCCCGCTGCACCATGGTCTCGATGGCGGAGTAGCCCCCTCCTGCCCGCATCAGCCCGATGTTGGTGAGCACGTGGAACAGACCGTCGATCACCGGCTCCAGCAGCCCCGAGGTGAACCCCACCACCAGGCCGTAAACGGCCCAGAGAGCGCCCACCAGCTCGAGCGCCAGCGGGTTCCCCCCCAGCCAGAGCACGAGCGCGATGGCGGTGCCCAGAAGGGCGAACATCCCGACGACCAGGCGGACCAGTTCCAACGGCTCCTCGACGAAACGGGCGGTAAAAATTAGCCCGCTCGGTTGACTTTCGCTTCCGCCGCGGTCTAAATCCCCCCGAAGCCTGAGGGTGTTCCTGCGCCCCTTCGGAGGGTCCCATGCCACTGCCGGTCTCCCGCCGCACCTTCCTGGGCGCGAGCGGACTCGCGGCGGCGAGTGTCGCGCTGCCCGCAGCGACCCCCGCCATCGTTCGGCGCGGGGCGGTTCGTCCCGCGGCGGTCAGCTCGAGCAACGGGCTTCCGGCGGTCAATCGCGCCATGGAGCTCATGCTGGGAGGAGCCGATACCCTCGACGCGGCGGTCGAAGGCGTCAAGATTCAGGAGCTCGATCCCGCGGATAACTCGGTGGGCTACGGTGGCCTTCCCAATGAGGACGGTGTGGTCCAGCTCGACGCTTCGTGCATGCACGGCCCCACCCGGCGGGCCGGCGCGGTGGCGGCATTGGAGGGAATCAAGACACCCAGCGAGGTCGCCCGGCTGGTGCTCAAGTACACCGACCACATTCTACTGGTCGGCGAAGGCGCCAAGCGTTTCGCGCTCTCCTACGGATTCAAGGAGGAGGATCTGCTCACTCCAGAATCGCGGCAGCTCTGGCTCACCTGGAGGGCCAATCGTGGCCCGGATGACGACTGGCTCAACGTTCCCGAGAGCGAGCGGCTGGTGGCACGTCCGACCGGCACCATTAATCTCGACCTGATCAATGCCCAGGGCGACATCTCCTCGGTTACCACCACCAGCGGCCTCGCGTGGAAGATCCCGGGGCGGGCGGGCGATTCGCCCATCGTGGGCGCCGGCCAGTACACCGACAACGACGTGGGCGCGGCGGGCTCCACCGGACGGGGGGAGGCCAACATCATGGCCTGCGGCGGATTTCTGACCGTGGAAGGGATGCGCCGCGGGCTCAAGCCTACCGATGCCTGCCTGGAGACGCTCAAGCGCGTGGTACAGCTCACGCCGCCACGGCTGCTCAAGAATGGGCGGCCCACGTTCAATCTCAACTTCTACGCGGTCAACAAGCGGGGCGACTTCGGGAGTGCCTCGCTGTACCCCTCGCGCTACGCCGCGCACGACGGCAGGGACGGAGCCCTGCGTGACACGGCCTACCTCTACCAGAGGCCCGCGTGAAACGGCTCCTCCTTCCGCTCCTCACCGCCGTGCTCTGGGCCGGCCGGCTTGGCGCGCAAGAGGCCGAGGAGCGTCCCCGGGGAACCCCCTGGCGCACCAGTTACTTCCCCTATCTCACCGGCGGCACCAACGACGGACCCGTGTTCGCCTTCCGGGTGCACTACTGGCAGCCGGCCGAATACGAGGACCGGGTCACGGCCAATGGCGCCCTGACCGCCGATGCCGGCGTCACCTTCAGGGGGAGCCGCCACGCGATGGTGCGGTTCCGGGCGCCCCAGCTGTTCGAGGGCTGGCGTCTCAACCTGATGGCGGCAGCCGTCCGCGAAGTGCGGTTCGGCTACTTCGGCCTGGGCAACGACACGGAGAAGAACGACGACCTCGTCAGTCCGGCTCAGCCTTTCCTCTACCGGGTGCGGCGGACCCGGTACGTGGGGCAGGTGGAAGCCACGCGGGTCATTCGGGGTCCGTTGCAGGTAGCGGTGATGGGCAACGTGGAGGATGCGGTCTTCACCTCGCTCCCGGGCCCATCGCGGTTCCGCAGTGACTTCTCGCCGAGGCTGGACGAGACCGACGTCTCCGGCCGGGCGGCCCTGGTGTATGACACCCGGGACAACGAGTTCAACACTCACAGGGGTGTCCTGCTCGAGGCGGGGGCCCAGGTGGGCAGCGGCGGGGACGGCTACACCCGGCTCTACACCGTGCTGCGCGGCTACGTGACGCCGCGCGAGGGCACCGTCATCGCCGCCCGTTTCGGCGCGTCAGGCATGGGAGGCACGCCGACGCTCGACGCCCGCTTCACCCTCCCGGCCTGGGAAAAGGAGATTCCCGTGCTCGGCGGGCAATACTCCCACCGCAGCTTCGACACGGGACGTTTGGCCGGCAAGCACGTGCTCTTCGGCAACCTCGAGGTGCGCCACGACCTGCTTGCCTTCGGCGATCTCGGCGCCATCACACTGCTCGGGTTCCTGGACGCGGGCCGGGTGTTCGAGGGGGAGTCGTTCAAGCTGACCACCGACGAGCTCAAGGTCGGTGGCGGCGGCGGGGTGGGGCTCCGGATCCTGCGCTCCACCATCTTCACGTTCAACTTTGCCGGCGGGCCGGACGGGTTCAACTACTCCGTCGGCAGCGGGTGGATGTTCTAGGGCTAGGCGACCTTGGCGACCGAGAATCCCGCCGCTGCGAGCACTTCCCTGATTGTTGTTTCCCCGCGATCGCGCGCGTACCACTTCCGGACCTGGGGATAGAGCTCCGCCTTGGGAACGGTCCCGCGGTTCGCCATGACCCACGCCTGAAGCTCGCTGGGCCGGGGGCCCCAGTGTCCGATCTCGTTGAACCGCTCGTCCAGCGCGATCACGATGGGAATCGAGCGCGCTCCGTTCGTGAGATACTGATCCATCACCTCGGGATTCTGGTCGCGCATGATCACGCGCAGCTCCAGCCCGGGAGCCTGGTCTGCCAGCCTGGCGAGGATCGGAACCGTGTTGGACGCGTCGCCGCACCAGTCTTCCGCGATCACCAGAAGCCGGCGCTTCTCGCCGGCAGGAATCGCCGCCAATGCCCACGCAGGAATGCGCGCGAGGTTGTAAATCCCCTGCCATAACCCGCAGTGCTCCGCCTTACACGCGGCCACAAAACCATCGAAGGTCAGTCCCTGGTCCCAAATTGCCCTGAAGTCCAGCATTCCTCTTGTTCCTTAAGAAAGACATCTCTCAAACATCGAGCCTGCGGGGGAAGTTCCCTGCCCCGCTGTTCAGCCGGCTCGCATCCCCACCTCACACCTCTTCGATCCTGATCCCCCGCTTACCCAGCTCGGCAACGTACGCGACGAACGGGATGGCCTCATCGGGGGTATGAACCCCTTTCTCCTTGACCCGGCCGTCCACCTGCATCTGCCCGGTGATGGACAGTGAATAGCCGGTGGTCCGCATCATGGCACTGATGCCGTGCCGGGCATCGTAATAGTCGATCAGCCTGAAGGTGACCTGCTCGGGCCGCCCGCCTTTCTGGCCGCTCACCTGGACCTGGAGCGCCACCAGGTCACGTCCGTTCGGCTTGTGCAGCTTGGGGTGCACCGCCGCGATGAAGAGGTCCCGCGGCGCCACCTTCTTTCCCTTCACCTCGATCGGCTCGTTGCCTAGGAGGCCGAGCTCCCGAATGGGGCGCATGATGGCGACATGACCGGGGTAGCGCAGCGTCTTGTACTCCATCACATCGATCTTGCCGTCGTAGGCAAACGGCAGAGTGCTGATACCGCCTCCCGTGTGAAACGCCTCGAGGGTTCCCACCGGGTCCGGAAACTCCACCGGCTCGACCTCGCTCAGCGCGTCCACCTGCGTGGGCTTGCCGCCCCTGAGAACCCAGGAGGGCGTGGTATAGTAGTCGAGCGCACCCTCCAGCGAATACACGATTTGATAGTTCAGCGGGGGCTCGGGACTCTGGGGCAGCCCGCCGACGTAGATCTTCACCTTCTCCGCCCGGTCCAGCCGCCGGATGCCTTCGGCCGCCAGGATATTGACCATGCCGGGCGCCAGGCCGCAGTCGGGGATGACCGACACTCCGCGGGCCACCGCCTGCTGGTGCAGCTTCTTCTGCTCCAGGACGATGTCGGTGTTGCCGCCCAGATCGGAGAAATGACACCCGCTCTCCACCGCGGCCTTGGCCATGGGGCCGTTGTAGTAGTAGGGAATGGCGCTCATCACCGCGGCGTGGCCCCTGAAGGCGTCCCGCACCGCCGCCGCATCGGTGACGTCGAGCTTCAGGGTCTGAAGCCGGCCATTCCAGGTGCCGGCGAGGAACTTGGGCAGTTTGTCGGGCTTAACGTCGGCCAGAGTAACCTGGGTAACGGCAGGATTCTGAAGGAGATCGTACGCGCAGGCACAGCCCTGAAGTCCGGCACCGAGAACCAACAGTTTCATCAAAAACCCCGCGAAGGTGGCAAGGGAAAAGCCCCGGAAAATACATCTATTCGGTAAGAGGTGAAGTGAAGAGAGGGAAGCTCCTCCTGCGGACTTCTCCGCGGAACCAGTGGGATTGCTTCGGCGCTGCGCGCCTCGCCATGACTCCTCCCGCTTACTGCTCACCGCTTACCGCTCACCTACTCCTCCTCCCCCCTCTTACCTCTTACCTCTCACCTCTTACCTTTCTGGCGTGACTACTCCCTCACCCGCTCCCGTCCCTCCGCGTCGCGACGGCGCGGCCACCCGCCAGCGACTCCTCCGGGCCGCGCTCGAGCTGTTTACGACCAACGGCTTTTTAGCGACGACGACCCCCGAGATCGCGGCCCGGGCCGCCGTGGCGGAGGGGACGATCTACCGGCACTTCAGTGGTAAGGAAGAGCTTCTGGTCTCGGCCTATCGCGAAGCGCAGGTGTGGGGCCTGGAGCAGATCAAGGGAGAGGAGACGGACAGGAGCCTGCCGCCCAAGGAGCGCCTCCTGGGCCTCGCGCGGCGGCTGGTGAGCTCAGCGCAATCGGACCCGGCCATGACCCGGATGCTGCTCCGCCGGCGGGACGAACGCTATCTCGACGATGCCGGCCGTCAGGCGGCGCGAGAATTCCGCGAGGCACTGCAGCAGATCATGGCCAGCGGCAAATCCGACGGCCAGGTTCGGGCGGGACCGGCCGACCTGTGGACCGCGGTTTGGCTGGCGCTGGTGGCGTTTACCGCGGAACGGGTGTCCTCTGGCGAATGGACGCCGGAACATCCGCAGGTAGCCCTGGCGTTGGGTGCCGCGTGGGATGCGATCTCAGCGGGCCCAGGGGGCAGCGGGGCCGCGAGGCAGTAACCGAACCTCTACCCTCCCTCTACTTCTCACTTCTTACTTCTCACTTCTCACCTCTCACGCTTTCCCGGAAAGAACGTCATCCCCCTGGGCCGCTCGGGCGCGTTCGTCATCAGGAGGAGCCGGGGGCGGCCCCGGTCGAGCGGACGGATCTGAAGCCGGTCACCCACAAAGAACGCCACCGAGTCCCCGCCCCAGCGCAGCGGGTCACGGACCGAGGTGGCCAGCAATGCCGGCCGCCCACTCGTCCCCACCAGACAGAGATCTCTCTTCTTCTCGCAGGGCACTACCCTGGTAAAGACCGGATCGCCCAGCAGCACCGCCAGGCTGGACTCGGCCGCCGCGCGCTCGGGCTCCGTGATGCTTTGGGCATCGGCCCTCCCGGGCGGTGGCCGGACCCGGTAGAGCTCATCGGGCGTTGCAACGATGACGGTCTTGCCGTCCCGCGCCCACCCAATCCGCTCCGGCCGGGCCGCGCCCTTGGGCAGCAGCAACTCCCGCTCGGACCCGGTCCGCAGGTTCATGACCCAGGCCGACGCCGGGGTCGAGTCGTCGGGCGAGGCCCCCCGCAGAAACGCGAGCCTGGTCCCGTCGGGTGAGAGCGCCGGCCTGAGCTCGGCGACACTGGTGAAGGTGATCGGCACGGCGGGCCCGCCGTCTGGGCGCACGGCGTAGAGATCGCCGTTGAACGGCCCCCCTCCTACGAAGACGGCGTACGGATCGCTGCCGATCGCCATCTTGCCGCGGAGCGGGGGGAGGGTGGGGTCACAACTCAACAGCAACAGCGTG
Source organism: Gemmatimonadales bacterium (assembly GCA_036379675.1). Taxonomy (GTDB): domain Bacteria; phylum Gemmatimonadota; class Gemmatimonadetes; order Gemmatimonadales; family GWC2-71-9; genus CAVVWJ01. Next base: position 42,632 of record DASVGF010000025.1, read on the forward strand.
AGCGGGAACAGCAACGGCGTGAGCCGTGAACGGGAAAAACGCCAGGGGCAAGGAGCATGGCGAATGCCTGTCCCCCTCACTGCTTACCGCTCACCGCTTACGCTGTTGATTTTAAGAAGCCACCACCCGTGCGGGTCTACTGCGATCCGGCTCGGCTTCCGGCCGATCCCTTCGATCACCCGGCGGGTGCTGCGCCCCTCCACCGCTACCCGAACCGGCTTGCCGTCCACCGAGAGCTCGAGGTTGGGAATCCGGTACGCGCCCCACTCGGGCTTCTGAATCTGAGTGATGTCGAGGGTGAGCTTCTTGCCACCGTGTTTCCAGCGAATGTCGAGGATGGGATAGCCCGGCTGCTCCAGCGATTGGCGGAAGTACCAGCCGAGGTCCACGCCTGCCGCCTGGGACATCAGCCTCACGAAGTCGCTGGAGACCGCGCTGCTGTCCTGGAAGGTCGTGTAGTAGCGGCGCAGGCCCCCGAAGAACGCCGAGTCGCCGACCAGGCCGCGGAGCTGGTGAAGAACCCAGGCGCCCTTCTGGTAGCTGTTGGTGCTGAGCAGCACCATGAAATCGGTCTCTGAGGTGTCCACCACGGGGAGCTCGCTGACCCGGGAGGCGAGGACCTTTTCTGCGGCCTCGCTCATGGCTCCGCGGAAGGCACTATCCCCCTCTGCGTGACCTTTCCACAGGGCGGCAAGGTAGGTGGCGAAGCCCTCGGACAGCCACAAGTGGGGCCACCCGCGAGGGGTAACCGCGTCGCCGAACCACTGGTGCGCCGTCTCCTGCGCCACCAGCCGGTCGCTCAGCTGCTTGTCCCGGTAGGCCTTCTCGTCGTAGAAGATCGCGGTCGCGTTTTCCATTCCCCCGAACCGCGTGCTCGACTCGACGTGCGCCAGCGAGGGATAGGGGAACGGTCCGATCAGCCGGCTGAAGTATTCCAGTATCCGGCCGGCCTGCCGGAACGCACCGCCGACGGCGTAGGCCGAGTCCTGGGGAAAGCTCCAGATCGAGAGCGGCACGCATTTCACGTCGCAGGCGGCATCAGGGAGCGCTGTGCGGGCCAGGCGGCCGACGCCCACAACCATGCTGTAGACCGGGATGGGGGCGTCCATGCGGTAGTGCCATACCGCATCGCCGTACGGCAGGGTGTCGATCTTCTCCAGGACGCCGTTGGCAATCACCTGTTGCCCGACCGGCGCCTGCACGTGGAATGCGACGGTCGCCTTGTCGCCCGGGACATCGTGCGACGGCAGCCAGAGGTGGGCTCGGTCGGGCCAGTTGTCGGCGAAGACCGTGCGGTCACCATACTGATTGTTGCGGATAATCAACCCGTCGCGGGAGAACCCCCGATACCGCACGCGGGTGCTGACCGTCTCCCCCGCCCGCTTGCCGTGCGGCACCGCGATGTCCTCCTCGGATCGGCCGTACATCGTGCGGGCCAGCCGGGTGTTTTCCTTTCCGTCCACCAGCACCCGGATTACCCGCATGGCCGAGTCGAGCTGCATCGTCACCGGCTGATCCGAGCGCAGCCGCCAGGTGGTCTGCACCTCACCCAGGACGTGGGTGCCGGTGTCGCTGGGCAGCAGGGTGATGTCGTAATGCAGCGCGTCGTGCACCGCACCTACGGAATCGGCCCAGTGGGCCAGGCCCGACTGGAGGGATGTCAGGAGGAGTATGAGAAGCATGCCGAAAGCGTAAGCGGTGACCGGACGATTGTCACCCTGAGCGCAGCGAAGGGGCCGAAACCAGAATCCAGCTCCGCCCCCTCGCTTCGCTCGGGGTGACAGCCGGATGAGGCTATTTGCCGAGGCGAGCTCTAAAGAATTCCAAGATCCGCTGCCAGGCCTTCTCCCGCTGCGGCGTGTCGTAGCCCTGCCGGCCGGGCTTCAGGAAGCCGTGCCCCGTGCCGGGGTAGACCTCGGAGGTGAACGTCTTGCCGGCCGACTGCATGGCGGCAGTGACCATGGGCAGGTTGGCGTTGATCCGCTCGTCGTTCTCGCCGTAGATGCCCAGCACCGGCGCCTTGATCCGCTTCATGTCGGCGGTATCCGGCGCGGGGCCGTAGGCCACCACGGCCGCGCGGAGGTGGGGGTTGTTGGTGGCATAGCGGAAGCTCTGTCCCCCGCCCCAGCAGAAGCCGATGACGCCGATCTGATCCCTGGCCGTCGCCGGAAGGCCATTCACGTAGCCGTAGGTTGCGTCGAGGTCCTTGGTGACGCGGTCCGGCTCCAGCTCCCCGATTAGCTTGCGGCCCGCATCGGGATCGGCGGGTGACTTGCCGTGCTTCGACGAGAGCAGGTCGGGGGCGATGGCGACGAATCCTTCCTTGGCCAGCCGGTCGGCCACCGTGGTCTCCCAATCGGTGAGCCCGAAGATCTCGTGAATCACGATGACCGCGGGGGCCTTAGTCTTTCGCTCGGGATACGCCACGTAGGCCCGAATGGAGTCGGCGCCGCGCTTGATGGAGACCCACTCGCCGTGGGTGGTAACCGGCTCCTGGCCCGGGGGCGAGTCCGCAACCGATGCCCGTGCCGTGGGCGGGGATGCGCCGCGGTGGTAGAGCCACATGGCCGCTGCCCCGCCGATCAACGCCAGGACCACCACCAGCGCTGCGGAAAGAGCGCCGCGCCGGGACACCGGGCTACTCATGGCAGCTCCCAGAGCTCGACCCGGTTCTCCATGAGGAGCGGGACCAGCACCCGGGACTTGCCGTCGTAGCCCAGGTCGGCCGGCGAGGGGATGCCCGACCCCACCTTGCTCACCTTCCCGTTCTCGAGCACGAAGAGGCTCGAGTCGGCCCAGCTGGTGGTCAGGATCCGACCGTCCGGCAGAACTTCGACTCCGTCCTGCTGGCCGGGGCCGGTGCCGATCGTGGTCACGTCCTTCTCGCCCGGCTTCCATCCGTGGATCCCCTTGCCCAGAAAGTCCACGATCACGAACTGCCGGCGCTGGGCGTCCCAGGCAATGCCGTTAGGGCCTTCCATCTTGGGGGTGGCAAGGGCTACCGTGGCGCCGCCCCGGGTAATGCGGAACACCTGGTCCGGACCCGGATGATCGAACTGTCCGCCCTTACCGGCCAGCACGCCGGTGTCGGTCATGTAGATCGCGCCGTCCGGCCCTACCGTCGCACCGTTAAGGAACTTGGCCTTGCCCTTCAGGTTGACGTTGGCGATGGGCGCGCCGGTGCGCTTGTTGAAGGCGCGCGCGACGTCGATATCGGCCACCCACAGTGTGTCTCCGTTGATGGCCATCCCCTTGGGCGCATTCAGCGTGACCCCCTTCTTTCCGCTCTCGATGAACTTCACCTGGTAGGGGGTTCCGTCGGGCCGGAGCCGGCTGATGTAGCCGTTGTTGTCCTTGCCGAGCGGCTGGCCGTTGATGTTGGCCACGAACCAGACGTCGAGGTCGCGATCGTACTTGGCCGACTCGGGCCCCTGAAGGTTGGGCGTCTCCCCCACCTTCCGGAACATCGCGACTTCTCTCTCATAGACGGCCGCAGACTCGGCCATCGCGCGGGTATCGGCCGCGCGGGCTGCTTCGGAATCAGGACGGTTGCAGGCGCCGAGCCCCAGGCTCGCAAGCACCGCGAGGGTGGGGGTCAGTGTTCGTGCCTTGGAGGAGTGGAGCATGGTAGGCGTCTCCGTCAGGGGAAAACGAAAGTATAACAATCCCTATTCCTCGGGCGCCCCGCCACTCCGTGCGACTTGGTCGGCGCGCACCTTTCCGGCGTCGAACCGGCGGGCCGCCGCCAGCATCGTCTCGATCGTCTCATCCACGTCCGGGTTGCCCCCGCGCTTGAAGCGGAGCGGATTGATCCGGGCAACGACGAACGGCCGGAGGTAGGGGCTGTCGAATCCGCGCTCCTTCAGCTTCTTCATCGCCTCGCTGACCGCCGCGTCAAGCTCCAGCACCCTGCCCGCCCGCTCCCGTCTGGTCTCCAGCGCCTTGGGCAACGCCGATCCCAACCACTTCTCGGCCCGGCGGAGCACCGGGTGGTAGGCTCCACCGGCGAACCGCCCATTTTCCTGGTAGCAGAGCCCGATGGTGAGCAGCGCTGGCTCCTCGAACTCGATCTCGTAGTCCTTCTCCGGCCGGCTCTCGCTCTCCGCCAGCAGCTGGGCCAGCCGGATCACCTCCAGCGAGCGCTCCCGCAGGTTGTGCGCCTTCTCGGTGTTGAGGAGGAGGATGCGGTGGGCGACTTCGATGTCGGGGACCACGATGGCGACGACCGACCTGGCGCCGAGCTCCCGCAAGGCAGCCAGGCGATGATTACCGTTCGGGGTCCAGTACTTTCCCTCCTCGTTCCGCACCACGATCATCGGGTCGAGGTAGCGACCCAGCTTATCCATGGCCGCGGAGAGCCGCTCCACATGGGGCTGGGAGAGGTCGCGCTGGAAGGGAGTGGGCTCGACCAGCTCGATCGGGAGGGCCGCAAAGATCTGCCAGTTGCCACCGAGCGGGTCCCTGTAGGAAGCGAGCACGGTGCCGCCGTCACCCCCGATAAACTCGGCCAGCCGCGTCACGGCTGCGGGCGGAGTGCCGGCACCGATGGCATCAGGCGCGATGCCGCGGGAGCGTGGCTCGGCTGCCGCCCTCTTCCTGCGACGAGGTTTCCCTTCGCCCTTGGCAGCGGCACGCTTGCTTGCCTTCAGCTCGGCCACTCGGCTCCTCACTTGGGTGGGTCCAGGCGGACAGCGTATGTAAACGCGGGGCGCGGGCGGAGGGAAGTCGGCCCCCTCAGAACGGTTCTTTGCTCACCTCCTGCAACGCTGCCTTCGCCTCACCCACCCTGCCCGGCAACTCCGGATCGGCCTTGTCCCAGAGCCGTAAGAAGCGGCTGTACGCCACGGCCGCCGAGTCCCGCCGGCCCGCCGCTTCATACGCGTGCCCGAGCGCGAGGAATGTGAGTGGCTTGTAGAGCGGCAGGGTCTCGAAGCCGTACCGCAGCCAGCGCATCCCCTCCACCCTCGTCTCCGGCCGCGCCGCCAGCGCCAGCGCGAACTGAAGCCGCAGATAGGCGCTCTCCTCCCCGATGTCCGGCGCCGCCGCGAGATCCAGTCCCTCCCGCATCCGCCGGATCCCGGCCACCGAGTCGCCCTGGAGAATCAGTCCCAACCCATCCCCAGCGACTACGAGTCCCCGAATTTGGGATGTGAGTCGCGAGTCGCCCCTGGCCAGGGTCCGGGCGAACTGACGGCGTCCCTCGGCCACCTCCCCTTTCAGCATCCGGAGCATCGCACTCCCGTAGTCAGACTCGGGCCCGGGGGGTACCGCCTTCACCGCCGAGTCCAGCAGCGGACCGAACGACGGCGGTGCCAAGCCAAGCACGACGCTCCACGCCTCGATCCCCATAGCCTTTTCCGCATCGATGGTTCGCAGTGAGTCCAGCACCATCCTGGCCTCACGCCAGCGAC